>DGTH01000180.1 GCA_002393705.1 Prevotella sp. UBA4341
CCTCGTACCTCGAAAAAACCTCGCACCTCGTACCTCGTACCTCGAAAAGAAACCACCTCGTACCTCGTACCTCGAGTCGTACACGATTACTTAAAGAAGGTCAAGAAGATGAAAACGAGAAAACGGATTATAGCAGTCCTCGCGGTAATGGCCATGCTGAGCTGCCAACCGAAGGAGAACCCGGAGGCAAAGGCACTCCTGGAACGTGCCCGCACCGAGTACGGCGAGGGGCGCTACAGCGAGGCACTGGCCACCATCGAGCAGCTGCGGCGCGACCACCCGCAGGCCATCGACGAGCGGCGCCAGGCGCTGACGCTCTTCCAGGACGTGGCACTGAAGCAGGCCCAGACCGACCTGGCCCGGACTGACTCGCTGCTGGAGGCCATGAAGCTGCGCTACGAACAACTGCAGGCCCGCATCAAGACCAGCCCCTACAGCAAGCAGCTTGAGGGCGAGCTGACGGAGACCCGCCGACTGCGCGACTCGCTGCAGGTGCGCTTCGACACGCAATGTGCCAAAATCAAGTATATCCATAAGAAGCAGAAGGAAGGTTGAGGACGGAATGTTAAAAAAACGAAAACAAAAACGAAAACGCTCAACTTTTTAGTACCTTTGCAGCCGTTATGGCAAAAGAGTTAACACGAACTAACCAGGAGTTTGAACAGGCGGTGGCCGAAAGCAGAGCGCTCTTCCAGAAGAAACTGCACGACTACGGGGCCTCGTGGCGCATACTGAGGCCCACGGCGCTGACCGACCAGCTGTTCATCAAGGCCAAACGCATACGCTCGCTCGAAATCAAGAAGGAGTCGCTGGTGGGCGAAGGCATCAGGCCGGAATTCATTGCACTCATCAACTATGGCATCGTGGGACTCATTCAGCTAAGCCGAGGCTTCAGCGACACCGTTGACATGAGCAACGACGAGGCCATGAAGCTCTACGACCACTTTGCCCAGCAGGCCCTCGGGCTCATGAAACGCAAGAACCACGACTACGACGAGGCGTGGCGCAGCATGCGTGTAAGCAGCTACACCGACCTCATACTGACCAAGATTCAGCGCATCAAGGAGATTGAGAACCTGGAGGGGCAGACACTCGTCAGCGAAGGCATTGATGCCAACTACATGGACATCATCAACTATGCCGTCTTCGGAGTCATCAAGCTGAGTGAAAAGCCTGCAGTGCAGAAAGCAGAGCCATGAAGAAACTGCTGGTCAACGTCTGTCGCCTGGTGCTCGCACTGACGTTTATCCTCTCCGGATTCGTCAAGGCTGTCGATCCGCTGGGCACGCAGTACAAGCTTCACGACTATGCCACGGCCATGGGACTCGGCTCACTGGTGCCCGACGTGCTGACGCTGTTGGGTTCGGTGTGTCTCTCGGCCCTCGAGTTCATGCTGGGCATCATGCTGTTCTTCGCCATCAGGCGCACGCTGACCACGCGGGTGCTGCTCGTGGTGATGACACTCATGACGCTGCTGACGGTCTGGATTTACTGGGCCGACCCCGTGAGCGACTGCGGCTGTTTTGGCGACGCCGTAGTGCTGAGCAACGGAGCCACGCTGCTGAAGAACCTCGTGCTCATGGGCTGTACGCTGGTGGTGTGGAAGTGGCCGCTCGACATGATGCGCTTCATTTCGCGCTCCAACCAGTGGATAGTGGTCAACTACTCGGTGCTCTTCATAGCCGCCGTCGCCGGGTGGGCACTCTACGACCTGCCACAGTTTGACTTCCGGCCCTACCACGTAGGCACCAACCTCAGAGAAGGGTGGCAGCGCATGATGGAAGGCGAAGAGTCGCCCTACACTGACTTCTTCATGGAAGACCAGAGCGGCGACGAAGGCGACCTGACCGAGCAAGTGCTCAGCCACGAGGGCTACACGTTCCTGCTCGTCTCGCCCCACCTGGAGCAGGCCGACGACTCGCAGCTGGACCTCATCAACCAGGTCTATGAGTACGCCCAGGAGCACCAATACCCCTTCTACTGCCTCACGGCCAGTGGCGAGAAGGGCATCAGCCGTTGGCGCGACACGACAGGAGCCGAATACCCCTTCGTCCTGACCGACGACGTGACGCTGAAGACCGTCATACGCAGCAACCCGGGGCTGCTGCTCCTGAAGGACGGTACCATCATACGCAAGTGGAGCCACAACCGGCTACCCGACGAGTACCAGCTTCAGAGACCGCTCGACCAGCTGGAGCTGGGCCAGCTGCCTGAAGAGGACACGGTGGCAGGAAAGATACTTAGCATGCTGCTCTGGTACGTGCTGCCTCTGCTGCTGCTCACCATAGCCGACCGCCTCTGGGCGTGGAGCCGCTGGCTGAAGAAGAAAGACAAGAAAGAGAACATCAACAATATCAACAACAACGTTTTAAAACAAGAGAAAACAATGAGAAAGAAAATTGTTGCAGGCAACTGGAAGATGAACATGAACCTGCAAGACGGTATTGCTCTGGCAAAAGAGCTGAACGAGACGCTGAAGGCCGAAAAGCCCAACTGCGGCGTAGTCATCTGCACACCCTTTATTCACCTGGCCTCTATCGCCGAGTTCCTCGACCAGGACATCATCGGACTGGGAGCCGAGAACTGCGCCGACAAGGAGAAGGGAGCCTTCACCGGCGAGGTTAGCGCCGAGATGGTCAAATCGACGGGTGCCCAGTACGTCATTCTGGGTCACTCCGAGCGTCGTGAGTACTACAAGGAGACCCCCGAGATTCTGCGCGAGAAGGTGCTGCTGGCCCAAAAGAACGGTCTGAAGGTCATCTTCTGCATCGGCGAGAGCCTTGAAGAGCGCGAGGCTGGCAAGCAGAACGAGGTAGTAAAGGCCGAGCTCGAGGGCAGCGTCTTCAACCTCAGCGAAGAGGACTTCCGTAAGATTGTCATCGCCTACGAGCCCATCTGGGCCATCGGAACAGGCAAGACCGCCACAGCCGACCAGGCCGAGGAGATTCACGCCTACATCCGCAGCATCATTGCCCAGAAGTACGGCCAGGCCGTAGCCGACGACACCACCATCCTCTATGGCGGCTCCTGCAAGGCCTCGAACGCTCCCGAGCTCTTCGCCAAGCCCGACATCGACGGCGGACTCATTGGCGGTGCCAGCCTGAAGTGTGCCGACTTCAAGGGAATTATCGATGCTTGGAAAAAGTAAAAAGGTAAAAAGGTAAAAAAGTAAAAAGTGAAGGCATGAACACCAACAGAAAGAAACATCGGTTTATTGAGAAGGTATTATGGTTTTTACCTTTTTACCTTTTTACTTTTTTACCTTTCAACACCACAGCGCAGACCTTCCTTGACCGCCTGCAGAAACCCGCAGAAGGACAAGGTACCATTACCCTGCACCAGGACACCGCGCTCAGCAGCCTCGTGCTCGACCCGCAGAGCACCGTCAAGCCTGAGAGGAGAGAGAACACCCAACCCCCAACACCCAACACCTCAACACCCAACACCTCAACACCCAACACCTCAACACCCAACACCTCAACAACACCCAACACCCCAACACCCAACACCTCAACAACCCCCAACAGCGGACGCACCAGGCACGTCATTCAGGGCTACCGCATACAGGCCTACGCCGGAGGCAACAGCCGACAAGACCGCAAGAACGCCGAGCGAACGGCCAACAACCTGCGCACACAGCTGCCTGTAGGCGTACCCGTCTCAGCCCACTTCTACCCACCCCGCTGGATATGCTACGTAGGTGCCTACCGCACCCGCGAAGAGGCACAGCAGATGCTCCGCACGGTCAAGAACCTCGGCTACAGTCAGGCCCTCATCGTACGTGGCAAGGTAACCATATATCAGTAAATGAGAAATAAGTAATATGAAGATAGAACCCGACGCACAGCTTACCGACAACGTAGCCACCCGCGAAGGACTCGACGCCCTGGCCCTGCACTACCAGGACGTGCTCCGTCTCTTAGGCGAAGACCCCACGCGCGAAGGACTCCTGAAGACCCCCATGCGCGTGGCCAAAGCCATGCAGGTGCTGACGCGCGGCTACAACATGGATGCCCACAAGGTACTGACCGACGCACTCTTCAAGGAAGACTACTCGCAGATGGTCATCGTCAAGGACATCGACTTCTTCTCGCTCTGCGAGCACCACATGCTGCC
>DGTH01000007.1 GCA_002393705.1 Prevotella sp. UBA4341
CGACCACGTCAGCACGTTGCCATTGACGCTGAGGATGGCTGGTGCCTCGGGGGCTTCGCTGTCCTCCCACGTCATGGGCGGAATGAGTGCTGGGTAGGGCGTAAACTCATCGTGGCAGAAGTCATAGACACCCTTCGTGTTGTCGGTAAAGAACTTGCTGCGGAAGTGGGCATGACCCAGCCCGAAGGAACGCAGCACGTACATTTCGCGCTTCAGCACGTCGAGCGGCCAGTTCTGCTGTGTGCGGTCGAGCATATAGGTGCCCAGTCCGCCGACCACGATGCGTCCGTAGGTATGCTGCTGCCAGTCAACGGCAAAGGGGTAGAAGTGGTCGCCCTTGAAGTACATCATGGGGAAGAGCGCGTCCATGAGTCCGTCCTTGAGCCAGCCCTGCGCGTCCTGACACACCTTCGAGTAGGCGTTCCAGCCCTTGCTGCTGTAGCGGGGCAGGTCGTCAAACTTGCCGATGGGTGAGCAGCTGTACATGAGCCACGGCTTGCGGCTCTTCACGGCCTGACGTATTTTCTTGACAATGTCCGTAATGTATCGGCGCCCGTCGCCCCGTGGTACGGTAATCTTCCACGTCTCGGGGTATCGTATGTAGTCCAGGTGGATGCCGTCCACGTCGTAGCGGTCAACAATTTCGGCGCAGATCTTGGCCAGATAGTCGCCCGTCTCAGGCCGTTCGGGATTCATGAATCCGTCGTCGCCTATCTTCCTGATGACGTTCGGCATCTTCTGGCGCAGCTGCTTAGTGGCCGGGCTGTTCCATTTGCCCACCGGCAGCGTTACCACCCAGGCGTGGCACTGCATGCCGCGCTTGTGACACTCATCAATGCAGAACTTGAGCGGGTCGTAGCCGGGAGAACGGCCCGTCTTGCCCGTCAGGTATTCGCACCATGGCTCTATCTGGCTGGGGTAGATGACGCTGGCTCTGACGCGCGTGTGCATCAGTACGCAGTTGACGTTGGCTGCCTTCAGCTCGTCCAGTATGCGGCACAGCTCCTGTTGCTGACGGCGCATGGTGGCAGGGTCGTTGGCGTGGGTGCGTGGCCAGTCAATGCCGCCTATGACGGTAAGCCAGACGGCGCGCATTTCGGTTTTTACTATCGTGGGTTGTGCTGTTGCTGCCAGTGTGCAGCAACAGGCAAGGATTATGGTGGCAATGATTTTTCTCATAGTTTCTTTTTTAGAATTCCAGATTCAGCTTGGCGTTGATGAGACGCCCAGTCAGGTAGTTGGGCACGGCATACTGCTGGTTGCTGACGTCGGTGACCCAGTAGTAGGAGTTAACGTTGTTAATACCGAAGAGGTTGAGGCAATCTACTCCCAGCCAGATGCGTTTCAGTCCGAACGTGGGGCGCTCGTTCTTGTAGGCCAGGAAGCTGAGTCCGATGTCGGCACGCCGATAGGCGGGAGCGCGGAACTGCTGATACTCCAGGCCTCGGTGTGGAGCGCCAAAGGGCAGTCCGTCGGCAAAGGCCAGCCTTAGCGTCATGCGCCAGCGTTCCGTACCTGGGAAGTAGTCGGTGAAGTGCAGGTTTACGGCCCAGCGCTGGTCGGTAGGCAGTGGTATGCTCTGTCCGTTGAACTTCTGCTTTGTTGACATGAGCGAGAGCGTCAGCCAGGAGTCGGTGCCCGGCACGAACTCACCGAAGAGCTTGAAGTCCAGTCCGGCAGCATGACCTTTGCCGATGTTCACGCCGTAGTAAGTGAGCTTCATGTTCTGTACGTTGTAGGGTATGAGGTTGCTCAGGGCCTTGTAGTACGCTTCGGCGGTAAAGCGGAAGGGGCGGTTCAGCATCTTGAAGCGGTAGTCCATGGCAGCCACGAAGTGCAGGCTGCGCTGGCTCTTGATGTCCTTGTTGAAGGTGACCACCGTCTGTCCGTTCACGGTCGTCGTGTCGCGCATCTCCTTGAAGAAGGGTGCCTGATAGTAGAGTCCGGCAGCCAGACGGAAGGTCATGTCCTGATTGAAGGCCGGCGTGACAGCCAGTGCCACTCTCGGCGAAACGGTCGTCTCACGGTTGAACGACCAGTGGCTCATGCGCAGCCCGTAGCAGAGCGTAAAGAAGCTCTGCACGTCGCTGCCCGTGGCCCAGCGGTAGGTGTCCTGCAGGTAGGCCTCCATGCGCGTGGAGGTCAGGCTGTTGTCGGCCTTCAGCTGGTAGATGAGGTCAAGCCGTTCGGCCGAGTGGGGGAGAGAGTAGCCGCTGGAGTCACGCATCTCCCATTCGCGTGAGTACTCCTCTATGCGTTCGTGTTTCAGTGTGAAGGCTCCCTCCCACTGGTGGTGCTTCGTGCGGTGCTGCAGCATGAGCTTTCCGCTCAGGACGTTGGCCGTCAGGCGGTTGCGTGCGTGCTCCATGTAGGTTCCCACGCCCAGCTGTTCGGCCGTCTGGGCATCGTCGAGCCAGTATTGCCCGATGATGTCGAAAGCTTCGCGCTCCTTGGTGTGGAAGGCAGAGCCCAAGAGGCTGATGTGGGTGTCGGGCGTCGGGTTATAGGTAATGCTGAGGTTACCGAAGAGCGTACGGAAGACGTCCTTCTCCTGACCGTCGAAATAGACCTTGAAGGTCTTGGCGTTCTGGAGCGTGCCGAATGAAGTCTCGCGGTCTTCGGGCTCGAACCTGTAGTGGTTCTCCGAAATGTTGCCAATCAACTCAAACAGCCAGCGCTTCGAGGGCTTGTAGGTCAGATACGTCTGATAGTCCAGGAACGTGGGCCTGTACTCGCCCTTGGTGTCGGTGGTGCCTAAGAGGTAGCTGTTGGTCTTGTAGCGTAGTCCGTGGCTCATCGAGAAACGGCCACCGCCCGTGCCAAAGTAGGCGCTGGCCCCCAGCAGCGAGGCTTGCAGGTTGGCTTCGGTTTTGTCTGGACGGCGGTAACGTATGTCGAGCGCCGACGACATTTTGTCGCCGTAGCGGGCTTCAAAGCCTCCGGTGGAGAAGCCTATAGACTCCACCATGTCGGCATTGATGACTGACAGGCCCTCCTGTTCGCCGCTGCGTACGAGCAACGGCCGATAGACCTCGATGTTGTTGATATAGACTGCGTTTTCGTCAAACGAGCCGCCACGCACGTTGTACTGGCTCGACAACTCGTTGTGAGACGATACGCCAGCCTGTTGCTGAATAAGCTCCTCGACGGCATTGCCGCTCGCAGAGGGGGCGGCCTTCACGTCGCGTGGCGAGAGTTGTTCGGTGGGCGTGTTCTGGCGGCGACGCTCGGTGACCACTACTTCGCCCAGGGCTTCGAGCGAGGGCAGCATGACCTCAATCTGCTGTTTCCCCTTCGGGTTGCGGAAGGTGCGCTTGCGGGCGTTGTAGCCTACCATAGAGAATTTCACCACCACCGAGTCGGCCGAGCGCAGCGTAATGCTGAACTCGCCCTTCAGGTTGGTCATGGAGAGCTTGTTCTGCTGCGCACAGCTAACGTTGGCCAGCTCTATGGGGTTATGGTCTTCGTCAACCACGCGCCCCGTCAGCGTGAAAGTCTGTGCAGAGAGCGTGATAGGAAAAAACACAAGCAGGAGAAGCAGCGCCTGCTTCACCCCCGCGCTAACCTTATTGTTAATACTGTTGCTCATTCTTTCCTAATAACGTTTCTTTATGCCGTTTATTGTCTTCAGCTATGAAGTCCCTAATCATTTGCGGATGATGCAGAGGAGCTGACCTCAGCCACAAAGCCGTCAATCTTCTCCTTGGTGAAGTGTTGCATGACCACGACGTGAGCCAGCGGCCCGCCAAAGCGAGGGTCTTCGTTAGTGGCCAGCTGGTACTTGTGGACTATCGAGTCCGAGGGACGCTTCATGAACACCGTATTGCTGTAGTCGTTCAGCCAGCAGGGGTAGCCCGCCCGGTCGAGCTGCTGCTTCAGGTAGGCCGTCAGCTCCATGATGCGCGAGGCTTGCAGCCGCCAGCCTTCTGCCCCTACCTTCTGGACTACCCACCATAGCTTCAAGGGCTGTATGGGGTCGCGCGAACAGTTTATCATGCGCATGTTCTTATTCAAGTAGGGTATGTCGAAGTCTTCCTGGTTGTCATAGACTTCGCGGGTACACAGGAATAAGCCTGACGGCGAGTCGATGCCGAAGAATTTGTGACCACTGACAGCGATAGACTCGAAGCCCATGAGCTGGCTGCTTACCAGTCGGCGGTGCTCCGTAAAGGGCAGGTAGCCGCCAAAGAGGGCTGCATCTACATGTCTATAGACGGCTGGCAGCTCGGGGTGGCGCTTCAGCACGGCGTTCAGCACTGGCACGTCGTCGATGGCCCCCTTGAAGGTAGAACCCATGGCATAGACCACGAGTGCGGGGCGCTCGCTGTCTAGCTGACGCTCCAGCTCGTCGGGCAGCATGCGCCCCATGGCATCGCTCTTCACCAGCCGCGTCTCCAAGTTCTGCAGGTGGGCCAGTCGCATGTTTGAGTAGTGGGCCTCGTCGCTCACGTAGAGCACGGGCTGCCGGCCTGTCTTTGCCTTCAGGTAGTTGGCACCGAAGTAGATGCCGTGGTTGTTGCCGTCCGAGCCGCTGTGGGTAACAAGTCCCCAGCGGTTGTCGTCTGCAAAGCCGTAGATGGGAGCAAAGAACTCGATGACCTCGCGCTCAAACACCTGCGACGATACCTCCCACGGGGTGTCGGTAAACGGGTCACCGGCATTGTTCAGGTTCATCAGGTTGATGCCTGCACGGTAGTACCACTCGTAGAACTCGCCCAGCGGCGACACCTCATTAAATGGGTAACCGAAATAGTTGGGCAGTGTCTCCTGCCATATCTTTACCCACTCGTCCAGTTTGGCAAAACCGGAGCTGTTGTCTTTTGTCTTTTCTTGTATCATCTTCTTATCCCTAAAAATCGCTGCAAAGGTAACTAAAAATCAGGAAATACTTCACATTCGTGGCAGATAATTTTGGTTTTCTTGAGCATGAGTACCTTCGCCGTCTTTTGTCGGCAAAGGTACAAACCTTTTTGCAATTTTCTGAGAAAAAAACTAAAATTTCGTCTTATGACAGTGCAGGGTTACAAGTCTTCCACCACATGGAACGTTCATTAAGTGGCAAACTTTATGGCGTGAGAAACTACTCAACTTTCAAGATAGAAAGCAAAAATCTGCCTTATTTCCTTTGCCGTTTCGGAATTATTGCCTAACTTTGCAGCATGGGAAAAATGTAAAGAATATGGATACATTGAACAGAATGCCGTGGGCAGCCCAGAACGCAGTCTTCCAGCGGTTGGAGGAAATAACCGAGGTGAGCGCCATGACCAAGGATGAGCGCATCAAGTATGACCACGCCCTGAAGGTCTATAGTGACACACTGAACACCTATAATGGTGCTTTGCAGGATGGGCTGCAGCAAGGACTGTAGCAAAGCCGTGCGGAAGGAATTCAGCAGGAAAAAATGGAAACGATGCGTCGCCTTCAAACGATGGGTCTAACGGCAGAACAAATAGCCCAAACTGTTGGACTAAGCGTTGACGAAGTAAAGAAACTGTTATGAGCTAGTAATACAAAAACGAGTTTAAACAAATATATAATGTATCACTAAAAAACGATTAAGAAACAGACAGTAAACGAAGAACATTCAGGGAGCCTCGTCGGCACCAGGTGCTGCACTCCCACAGGGATTAACGAACAAACAATTTATTACTAACCAACAGAAATTGTGCGTCGCAGTCCCCGTTCGTAGTCTTTTTAAGATAACTTGAGCTTTCTGCTCTTGTCTCTCTCTACACGAATCCGCCAAATTCAACGCTGAGAGCAAGCAGTACAGAAGGTTCACGTCCGTAAGGGGGCGTGAACTGTTCTTGTTTGTTTAGCGTGTGGTTACTTGGCGGTACCTGTGTAGAGAATAAGCATCGGATGGTTGCACGCCTTTTCTTATTCTTAATTCAAATGAAACGCCAAATTCTTTTTTTATTAGTCATGTATGTATTCCCGTTTGCAATGTTGGCAGAGGAATATACTGATCCTGACACACAGCTTACCTATGAGGTTCAGACATGGGACGATTTAACTGTTGCAGTTGTAAAAGGGTATTCTGGAACATCAGCCGATTTGAAGATACCGTCTTCTCTCGGGGGATATGTCGTTGGTGCCATAGGAGGAAGATCTTTCGAAGGCAATAACGTTTTAACCTCTCTTACCCTGCCGAATGGCAATGCAGCATGTAATTTGACATTAGGCTTAGGATGCTTCAAGGACTGCGTAAACCTAAAGAAAGTGTCAATAGGCTATAATACATATTACGAGCAATACATCTATCCCGGATACGGACCCTACATGGGAGTAATGCCGTTTGAAGGATGTTCTGCAATAGAAGAGCTCTTTATTGACAGCAACTTAGGATATGCTGGAATTCCTGTCAATAGCCTGAAGACCTTAACGTTTGGAGATCATGTTACGACCATTGCCAATATTTCTGATGGTGGTGATGGAATAAGGCAGGACATGGTTAATCTTGAAAGCTTAACCATTGGCAAGAATGTAAAAGAAATACAAAACCATTCTTTTATTGGTAGTTCAAAACTGAGTAGCGTTGTTCTGCCTGAGGGCTTGGAAATTATAGGTCCTTTGGCTTTTAGAAATTGTACCAATCTGTCCAGCATTGAACTGCCGACGACCTTAACGCAGATAGATGAAGAGGCTTTTGCCGATTGCAAGTCACTTACGAACATAGTCATCCCCGGAAGCGTAGAGCGTGTTGGCGACTTGGCATTTGCCGGATGCGACCAACTTGAGCAATTGGTTGTCAAAGAGGGTGTAAAGGAAATTGGGAAATATACCTTTGGAGAGTGTAGCGCATTGAAAGACATTTCCCTGCCAGAAGGTTTACTCGTACTTGATGGTTCGGCGTTTGCCAACTGTTATAGCCTGACTGAAATCACCATTCCAAGTACTGTTGTTGCAATGATAGAAGGAACGTTTGCAAACACAAGTCTGGAGAAAGTCATCTCATACATTGAAGAACCCTTCAGCGTTGAAAGCATTGCTTTTTCGAATGAAATCCAAGAGGGAGATTGGCATTTTACTACAGCAACGCTCTACGTACCTGTCGGAACGAAAGCAAAATACAAAAATACTTATGGCTGGTCGTTGTTCGAGAAGGTTATAGAGATGGGCAGCATAAAATTAGACTCTATGGAGGAGCCTACAGACATAACCTTCCCGACAGAAGAATACCTTCCGAACACGGTGAAAGACAATGTTTATTACAACTTCTTGGAAGATCTTGACGGATACAACCCAGAAGAGAAATGCATCGTCATCAATTATACCACAGATATGTCTAAAGTTATTAATGGTACCCCAGGTAGTGAGGATGTCCAGCTCTATTTTAACGGTCTGATTTTTCAGGTAAGCGATAAGGGTGTAATAAATATAGACTGTCAGACGTTGGGCACGAACGTGCTGAACGTGAAGGTAGGCAGCGAGGATGCAACAACCATCAGCAAGGATGAGCGCGGAATCGTGGAGGTTGCCTACGACGTGATGGAGCCTACCTACGTCTATGTCTATGCTACATCGGCTGGAGGCGCAGCACCGCGTCGCGTAGCAGCTTCAGAGAATTGCATCAAGCTGTGGTCGCTCAGCGTAAAGCCTGGAGCAGCGCTGGGCATTGACTCCGTGAAGCCTTCGGCTCTGGCCAATAACCATTACTATACGCTCGACGGCCGCCAGCTGCAAGCTGCGCCTACAGATAAAGGCGTATATATCGTCAATGGCAGAAAGGTGGTAGTGAAGTAGCACTACAAAGTGTCAAACAGCTCAAAGCGGCACAAGGCAAAGAAATAAGCATGTCTTGTGCCGCTTAAACGTAATTTCTACTGAAAAGTTTGGTATTTCCTTTGCCGTTTTCAGCATCCACCCCGAGTACTACCAGCGCATCCGAGTGCATAGAGCGTGTTGGGATTATGGAGGTACACCTTGTCGGGCTTCTGCATCTTGGTCACCAACTTGTTGTCTGTATATAGCAGGTGCAGCAACTCCGCTTTCTGCATGCTTGACAGATAGTTCAGTACGGTTGTCTTGTTGATTTCGAGATAGGAAGAGAGTTTCGCAATGCTTACCTCGTAAGGAAGGTTGTCGGCCAGGAACAGGAGCATAGCCTTCAACTTGCGTGTATAAGCCGGCTCTACACCACAAAAACTGAGTCATCTCGTACTGAGCCCCAAAAACTCTCCACTCGAAAAATGATTTTTATTTTGGTTCTGCGTCAATTTAGGT
>DGTH01000015.1:0-644 GCA_002393705.1 Prevotella sp. UBA4341
GCACGGCCGGCAAGGTACTGGAAGGCGGGTACGGCATACTCTGCATACTCGTCGTCGCTGGAGCAGATGACCACGATGTCGGCCTTGGCCTCAAGGGCTGCATCGACACCTTCCTCTACGGTCTTGAAGCCGAGGTTGTCAACGACCTTGTAACCGGCAGCGGCCAGGAAGTTGCACGAGAACTGTGCGCGGGCCTGACGCATGGCCAGATTACCAATGGTGAGCATGAAGGCGACGGGCTGCTTCTGGGCCTTCTCGGTAGCAAGGCGCAGCTCCTCAAACTCGGAAGCCAGACGGGCCTTGTTGAGTGCGGGAATCGTACACTCCGTCTCCTCTGACGTGGCGTGACAGCAACAGGCTTGTCCTCCTTGGGGGACTTTCCCCTCGCTCTTTTCGGTGAAGTTGGGGAACTGGTTAGTACCCAGAATGAACTCACGGCGCGTGGCAGCGGCAGCGTGACGCTTGTCGTTTGATGCATTCACGGCATTGGTGATGTTGCCCTTCAAGGCCTCGGCCAGGAAGCCGCCAGCCTCCTCGACGGCCAGAAACAGTTTCCAACCCTCCTTGGCAAGGGCATCGGTCAGGTGCTCAATGGTATAGGAGCCGCCCGAAACATCGACCAGCTTGTCGAAGTGGGCCTCCTC
>DGTH01000015.1:685-6085 GCA_002393705.1 Prevotella sp. UBA4341
CTCCTCTTTGAGCAGCAGCTGCTGGTTGCGGGCTATGCGCTCTGCAAACTCGGTGGGCACTTCGTAGGGCTTGTCAAACGGTGTAACGACGATAGAATCGACGTTGGCAATGGCAGCCGACATGGTCTCCGTCTGAGAACGCAGCAGATTGACATAGGAGTCAAAGAGCGTCTGGTTGTACTCTGACGTGATGGCGCAGACGTGCATCTGGCAAGCGCAGTCGCACTTGGGCTCGTACTGCTTGACAATCTGAGCCCACAACAGGCGAGCAGCACGGAACTTGGCTATCTCCATGAAGTAATTTTCAGAGACGCCCATGTTGAACTTGATGCGCTTGGCAGCCTCGGTAGCCTCGACACCAGCCTCGGTAAGCAGGTTCAGGTACTCGGCACCCCAGGCCAGGGCGTAGCCCAACTCCTGGTAGATGTAGGCTCCGCTGTTGTTGAGCAGGCAGGAGTTGACGTTGATGCACTTGTAGCCGGGCAGTTCCTTCAGAGCCTCGACGAGCGCCTTAGCCTGCTGGAGAACGGCTGAAGTGTCCTTGCCCTTGCTGAGAATCTTGCTGATGGGGTCGAAGTTGATGCTTCCCTTCAGCTCGGCGAGCGGGTAGTTCTTCTGCTTGAAGTAGTCAACAAGCAGGGTGGCTAACTCTACGCAGTGGCGCTGACAGGTCTGGAAGTTCAGCTCTACGTACTGGGGCATGATGCCGTCAAGCAGCGTAGCAATGAACTCGGCGCTGACGTCATCGCCCTTGATTTTGAAGCCTAACGAGTCAACACCCTTGTTCAGAACGTCAAGAGCCTTCGCGTTGGCGGCCTTCGCGTCGTCAGCGTTAATGTCCTGACGGACGTACCAGAGGTTGTTGTCCTTCTTGTTGCCACGTACGAAAGGAAATTCGCCAGGCAGAGAATCGACAGCCTTGAGGTCCTTCAGGTCCTCGCGGCGGTAGAAGGGTTGCACGTTGAACCCCTCGTTGGTTCTCCACACGAGTCGCTTCTGGAAGTCGGCTCCCTTCAGATCGACCTGAATCTTGTCCAGCCACTCTTGAGTGGTAGGAGCCTGAAACTCGGTGAAGAGTTTTTCTTTGTTTGCCATAAATGTATTAATTAGATAATTTGAAAGAAATATCCGTAACTACGTTGTTTTGAGGATGCAAAGATAACAACTAATTTCCTAACCGACGAAGAATTTAATAAATATTTCATATTTAAGCACCAACGGGAAGTGTGAAATAAGTTAAAAGCGGCCCTTCTTGGTGAAAATAATTGCTCATTCCTTCGTCAATTGCGCAATTTTTGAGTAATTTTGCACCGTTTTTGATAACGTTAGTATTTATATGGAATCTTTTAATTGGTTAATAAGCCTATTTACAACTACTGACTCAGTGGCCCACATTGCCCTGCTCTATGCAATCGTTATTGCGGTTGGTGTCTATCTTGGTAAAATTAAGTTCTTCGGTATTTCCCTCGGTGTAACCTTTGTGCTCTTTGCAGGTATCGTGGCCGGTCACTTCGGCTTCACGGCTCCCACACCTATCCTCACCTTTATCCAGGACTTCGGACTCATCCTCTTCGTCTTCATGATTGGTATGCAGGTGGGTCCTGGTTTCTTTGAGAGCTTCGGCAAAGCGGGCGTCAAGCTTAACGCCCTGGCTACTACGGGCATTCTGCTGAACATTCTCGTTATGTTTGCATGCTACTTTATATTCTTCAATACGGGCGACCCCAGCGAGCTTCCCATGATGGTGGGTACACTCTACGGAGCCGTAACCAACACCCCCGGTCTGGGTGCTGCCAACGAAGCGCTTACTACGGTCTTCGGCAGCAATGCACCCCAGATAGCCTCGGCCTACGCCTGTGCCTACCCCTTGGGCGTTTTGGGCATCATTGGGGCAACCATTTTAATAAGGTATATATGTAAGGTCAAGCTGGAGAAGGAAGAAGACGAGCTGCAGGCCATGGAGGAGACCAACATCAACAAGAAGCCCTACAAGATGCACCTGGAGGTTACCAACAAGTATCTTGAGGGCAAGACGCTGCTGCAGGTGCACGACTTCCTGAACCGTGACTTCGTCGTCTCCCGTCTGGTTCATAACGGCGAGCTCTCCATACCGAACCGCAACACCATCTTCCACATGGGCGACCAGATGCTCATAGTCTGTGCAGAGGCTGACCAGGAGGCTATCATGGCCTTCATCGGTCCGAAACTCGACATCGACTTCGAACAGTCAGACCAGCCGCTGGTGTCGAAGCGTATCCTCGTTACCAACCCGAAGATTAACGGTAAGACCCTCGGCGGCATGCACTTCTCCAGCATGTACGGTGTCAACGTCACCCGAGTGACCCGCCACGGCATGGACCTCTTCGCCTCAGCCAGCCTGCCCCTGCAGGTGGGCGACCGCATCATGGTGGTAGGACCTCAGGACGCCGTCGATCGCGTGGCCAACAAGATGGGTAACTCCATCAAGCGTCTGGATACGCCTAACATTGCCACTATCTTCGTAGGCATCATCATCGGCATCATCTTCGGTTCGCTGCCATTGGCCATTCCCGGAATGCCTGTTCCCTTGAAACTGGGTATAGCCGGCGGCCCGCTGATTATTGCCATCCTCATTGGCCGCTACGGATATAAGATCAAGCTGGTAACCTACACCACGACGTCTGCCAACATGATGCTGCGCGAAATCGGCTTGGTGCTCTTCCTGGCTTCGGTAGGTATCAAGGCCGGCGCAGGGTTCTTCGAGACCGTCGTCGAGGGCAACGGACTGCTCTACGTCTTGACGGGCTTCCTCATCACCGTCATTCCCATTCTGATTGTCGGCCCCATAGCCCGCATGCGCTATAAGTTTAACTACTTCACCATCATGGGTATGATAGCCGGTACTTACACCGACCCGCCTGCACTGGCCTATGCCAACAGCGTCTGCTCGAAGGAGGCTCCCGCCGTGGGCTACTCGACGGTCTATCCGCTCAGCATGTTCCTGCGCATATTCACGGCTCAGCTCTTGGTGCTGTTCTTCTGCGGGTAGCAACCCTATAATCCCCATTAGCCCCATTTGCCCTAAAAATTAACTTAACAATAAAACAAGACAATGAATAAATTCGGACTACTGCTGAGCACGTTGTTGCTGACAGGCGGTGCCACCGTAAGCGCACAGATGACACAAAGCATCAAGCTGAACGAGGTGCTGACCAACAACTCTGCCAGCCTACAGGACGAGTACGGTCAACACGAGGCTTGGGTAGAGATTGTCAACGTCTCCTACTCTACCTACAACATTCGTGGCATGTATCTCACTACCGACAAAACCGTACTTCAGCCCATGAGTGCTCCTGAGCGCATGAAGCGCATGAGCATCATTCCCAACGAAGACGAGCGCACACTGCTGAGTGCACGTCAGCACCTGGTACTCTTCTGCAACAGCAACCCCACAAAGGGAGCACTCCATCTCACGGTCAAAATTGACCCTACTAAGCCTACGTGGATTGCCCTCTACAATGGAAATGCCACAGAGCTCATCGACTCCGTCACCGTGCCCGTGCTGGCTGAGAACCAGTCGTACGCCCGAAAGAATGACGGCAGTCCTGAGTGGCAGGTAAAGCCAGCCGATGCCGTCACGCCCGGCATTGAGAACTTCATCAAAGCCAGCGAGTCGAAGATTGACAAGTTCAAGCGCGAAGACCCCTATGGTTTAGGCATGACGCTCATGGCCATGGGCATCGTCTTCTTCTGTCTCGCACTGCTCTGGCTCTTCTTCACCATCTTCGGACTGATTATGAAGAACCAGGATACGGCGAAGAAGGTGGCTCACCAGCAGCCCATCAAGCCCATCACCAAGACCGTCGAAAAGACCATGGAGGTAGGCCATAAGACGGGCGTCATGCTGAAAGAAGGCTTCGACACCAAGGGCATTGACCGCGAAGTCTATATGGCCGTCATCGGTATGGCGCTGCGTCAGTACGAAGACGACATTCATGACGTGGAGTCTGGCATCATCACCATCCGTCCTAAGGATACTGACTGGGACGACGAGTACAACCAGATGACCAACATTCATGAGGGCTTCATACCTACAGCCCACACGGCTCTGCACATTCCCAAAGGACCGGAACTGAGATAAAAAGGTAACATAGTTAAAAAGATAATAAAGATAAAGCAATGAAAACATATAAGTATAAAGTTCAAGGCGTGGACTACGAGGTAGAAATCGCCGAAGTAGAAGGAAAGATAGCCAAAGTAAACGTCAACGGCATACCGTTTGAGATAGAGATGCAGAAGCCCATCAATGCTGCTAAGCACCCGCAGCTGGCAGCAAGCAAGAAGGTTGCCTCTGTGGCAGCCGTCGAGACACCTGCCGCCGCTGCCGCCGCTGCTCCAGTAGCTGCCAGTCAGCCGGCTCCTGCCGCTGCGCAGCCCGCTGCCGCCGGTGGCAATGCCGTGAAGGCTCCGCTGCCCGGAACCATCAACGATATTCTGGTCACTGTAGGTCAGCAGGTCAACGTGGGCGATACCGTACTGGTGCTTGAGGCCATGAAGATGCAGAACAATATTGAGGCAGAATACGCCGGCACCGTCAAGAGCATCAATGTCAACAAGGGCGACTCCGTCATGGAGGGTGCTGTGTTACTTACCATAGGTTAAAGAATAACGGATAATTGTCGATTATGGGATTTACGAACTTTATAGCAGAAAACTTTAATGAGTTCCTGACCTACACCGGCTTTGCCAACGCTACGGCAGGTAACCTCATTATGATAGTGGTCGGAGCGCTGCTCATCTATCTGGCCATTAAGAAAGACTTTGAGCCGCTGCTGCTCGTCCCCATCGGACTGGGCATCATTCTGGGCAACATACCCTTCCGTGCTGATGCCGGACTCGAAATCGGACTCTACGAGGACAACTCCGTGCTGAACTTCTTCTATCAGGGTGTCCGGCTGGGGTGGTATCCCCCACTCGTCTTTCTGGGCATTGGTGCCATGACTGACTTTTCGGCGCTCATAGCCAACCCGAAGCTCGTGCTTATTGGTGCTGCCGCACAGTTCGGCATCTTCGGTGCCTACATGACGGCCCTGGCCTTAGGCTTCGAGCCCAACCAGGCCGCAGGTATTGCCATCATCGGTGGAGCCGATGGTCCTACGGCCATCTTCCTCTCCAGCAAGTTATCGCCTAACCTCATGGGTGCCATTGCCGTGTGTGCTTACTCCTACATGGCTCTCGTGCCGCTGATTCAGCCGCCATTGATGCGTCTGCTCACCACCAAGAAGGAGCGCGTCATCAAGATGAAGCCCGCCCGCGAGGTGAGCCAGACGGAGCGCATCCTGTTCCCCATCATCGGCTTGCTGCTCACCACATTCATCGTACCCAGCGGCCTGCCGCTGCTCGGCATGCTGTTCTTCGGCA
>DGTH01000190.1 GCA_002393705.1 Prevotella sp. UBA4341
ACACAGATGATTGGCATCCTCAAGGCCTTGGGCGCCCGCA
This sequence comes from Prevotella sp. UBA4341, assembly GCA_002393705.1. GTDB lineage: Bacteria > Bacteroidota > Bacteroidia > Bacteroidales > Bacteroidaceae > Prevotella. The sequence goes on from DGTH01000190.1 coordinate 41, forward strand.
ACGCTACCATCCGCCATACCTTCCTCTGGTTTGCCACCTTCATCATCGGTCAGGGCCTGCTCTGGGGCAACCTGGTCGGAGTGGGCGTCGTACTGCTTCAGCAGCACTTCGGGTTCATTACGCTCGACCCCGCCACCTACTACGTACGCGAGGCTCCCATGGAACTCAACATACCCCTCGTTCTGGCCCTTAACGTAGCCACGCTTCTGGTCAGCGTCATCGTGCTCATAGCCCCCAGCTACCTCATTTCTTTTATCCATCCGGCTAAATCTATGCGCTACGAGTAAAATATTGCACAAAAAATTTGGAAATGTGCAAAGAACATATTACCTTTGCACAAAATTTTCGAAATTGTGCAATGACAACTATTGGTAGTTTCAATTCATATATAGAACGCAGCGTCACCGAGAACTGGAATCTGGACGCCCTAACTGACTACAAAGGCGCCACCCTACAGTACCACGACGTAGCACGCAAGATTGAGAAAGTTCACATTCTGCTGGAGAACAGCGGCGTGAAGAAAGGTGACAAGATAGCCATGTGCGGACGCAACTCTGCCCACTGGGCCGTCACCTTCCTGGCCACGCTGACCTACGGTGCCGTGGCGGTGCCCATTCTCCACGAGTTCAACGCCGAGCAGATTCACAACATCGTCAACCACTCTGAGGCCAAGCTTCTCTTTGTGGGCGACGTGGTGGCCACGCAAATCAACGCCGACGCCATGCCTGACATTGAGGGCATCGTCTATATGCCCGACTTCTCCGTCTCGCTCTCACGCTCCGAACGTCTCACGTATGCGCGCGAACATTTAAATGAATTGTTCGGACTAAAATACCCCAAGGCCTTTCTTAAGGAGCATGTCAACTGGCACAAGGACCAGCCAGAAGAGCTGGCCCTCATCAACTACACCAGCGGAACCACCGGTTTCTCCAAGGGTGTCATGCTGCCCTACCGGGCACTCTGGGGCAACCTTGACTTCTGCTTCTCCCACCTGGGCGTTCACCTGGGGAAGAACTGCGACACACTGAGCATCCTGCCCATGGCCCACATGTACGGCATGGCCATTGAGTTTCTCTTCCCCTTCTGCTTCGGAAGCCATTTGTACTTCCTCAACCGCCTGCCCTCACCTGCCATTATAGCCCAAGCCTTCAGCGACGTCAAGCCCGCCGTGGTCATTGCCGTGCCGCTCATCATCGAGAAGATTATCCGCAAGCGCGTCTTTCCCCAGACCCAAAGCAACGTTATCAAACTGCTGCTGCAGATGCCCGTGGTAAGCCGGAAGGTCAAGGAGCGCATCTGTCAGGAGGTCTATAAGGCCATGGGTGGCAACGCCTACGAGGTCGTCGTGGGCGGAGCAGCCCTCAATCAGGAGGTGGAGCAGTTCCTCTACAACATCAACTTCCCCATCACCGTGGGTTACGGCACCACCGAGTGTGCACCGCTCATTACCTTCAGCGACTGGCACGACTTCCAGCCCGGCTCCTGCGGCACTGCCGTCGCCCACATGGAGGTCAAGATTCTGAGCCGCGACCCGCAGCACGTGCCCGGTGAAATCGTCACCCGGGGCCTGAACGTCATGCTCGGCTACTACAAGAACGAGGAAGCCACACGCCAGGTGCTCGACCCTGACGGCTGGTACCACACGGGCGACCTCGGCACCATGAGTGCCGACGGCCACGTCTTCATTCGCGGACGCATCAAGAACATGCTGCTCAGTGCCAACGGCCAGAACGTCTATCCCGAGGAGATAGAGGACAAGCTCAACTCCATGGCCATGGTCAGCGAGAGCATCGTCATACAGAAGGACGACAAGTTCGTCGCACTGGTACACCCTGACTACGACGAGGCCAAGAACATGGGCTTCACCGACCAAGACCTCGAACACATCATGGAGCAGAACCGCCAAGAGCTCAACAAGCAGCTGCCCGCCTACAGCCATGTGGCAGCCATTAGGCTGCATAAGGAGGAATTTGCGAAGACTCCGAAGAAGAGCATCAAGCGATACTTATATAACTGACCAGTGATATACAGCTAAAAACGTAAATAAAACAAATCAAAGTATATGCAACAAATACCCAATTTCAACGCACTCATTCAGCAGAGCATCATCGACCATTGGGACATGGACGCCCTGACTGACTATAAAGGAGCTACCCTGCAGTACCACGACGTGGCACGCAAGATAGAAAAGCTCCACATCCTCTTCGAGAACAGCGGCGTCCAGAAGGGCGACAAGATAGCCCTCTGCGGCCGCAACTCCTCGCAGTGGGCAGTGGCCTTCCTCGCCACGCTGACCTATGGAGCCGTAGCCGTGCCCATCCTGCACGAGTTCAACGCCGAGCAGATTCACAACATCGTTAACCACTCAGAGGCCAAGCTCCTCTTCGTAGGCGACCACGTAGTCACCGTCATCAACCCCGACGAGATGCCCCATCTCGAAGGCATCATCAACAACCCCGACTACTCACTCTTCGTCTCGCGCTCCGAGAAACTCACCTACGCCCGCGAGCACCTCAACGAGCTCTACGGAAAGAAGTTTCCCAAGTACTTCCGGAAGGAGCACGTCAACTACGACACGACCCAGTCGCCCGACGACCTGGCACTCATCAACTACACCAGCGGAACCACCGGTTTCTCCAAGGGTGTCATGGTGCCCTTCCGCGCCCTCTGGTCTAACTACGACTTCGCCATCTACGTACTGGGCAAGAAAATCAAGCCCGGCGACCGCGTCATCAGCATCCTGCCCATGGCCCACATGTACGGCATGGCCTTCGAGTTCATCTTCGAGTTCCTCTACGGCTGCCACGTCTATTACCTGAGCCGCATACCCTCGCCGGCCATCATAGCCGAAGCCTTCGCCAACATCAAGCCCATCATCATCATCGCCGTGCCGCTGGTCATCGAGAAGATTATCCGCAAGAAGGTATTCCCCAAGATACAAAACAACCGCATGCGCCTGCTGCTGCAGATGCCCGTCATCAACATCAAGGTACACGAGAAAATCTGCGAACAAGTCGTCAAGGCCTTCGGCGGACGCTTCTACGAGGTCATCATCGGCGGAGCAGCCTTCAACCAGGAGGTAGAGCAGTTCCTGCACCGCATCAACTTCCCCTACACCGTAGGCTACGGCGCCACCGAGTGCGCCCCCATCATCTGCTACAGCGACTGGCACACCTTCGCCCCTGGCTCCTGCGGACGCGCAGCCCTGCACATGGAGGTCAAGATAGACTCCCCCAACCCGAAGCTCGTACCCGGCGAGATTCTTACGCGCGGACTCAACGTCATGCTCGGCTACTACAAGAACGAGGAAGCCACCCGGCAGGCTCTCGACGCTGACGGCTGGTACCACACGGGCGACCTCGGCACTATGGATGAACACGGCAACGTCTTCATCAAGGGCCGCTCCAAGAACATGCTCCTGGGCTCCAACGGACAGAACATCTACCCCGAAGAGATAGAGGACAAGGTCAACTCCATGGCCCTCGTCGTAGAGAGCGTCGTTGTACAGCGAGGCGAAAAACTCGTCGCACTGGTCTATCCCGACTACGACGAAGCCAAGAAGATGGGCTTCACCCGTCAGGAAATCTGCGACGTCATGGAGCAGAACCGCACCCAGCTTAACCTCGTCCTCCCCGCCTACGCCAAACTCACCGACATCGAAATCCAAACCGAAGAGTTTGAAAAGACGCCCAAGAAGAGCATCAAGCGGTATCTTTATAAATAAGTAGAGCAATGAGGGTTGAACGTTGAGTGTTCAACCCTCAATGCTCTACGCCCGACGCTCAACCCCACGAAGCTCAGTCTGTCTTGATTTATGTCAATTAAGTAACAAAAAGTAATCGTTTGCGTGAAAAAAGTTGACAAAATGTTTGCTATTTTGCGTTTTTGCTTTAACTTTGCAAACCGTAAGAACGTTACAACACAAAAAAGCAATATAATAACAAACAACTTTAAAAAGGTAAAAGATTATGAATGCAGCAAAAATTGTTGAAGAACTGAAACAGCGTTTCCCCAACGAGCCGGAGTACATCCAGGCCGTCAGCCAAGTGCTGCCCACCATTGAGGAAGAGTACAACAAGCACCCTGAGTTTGAGAAGGCCAACCTCATTGAGCGCCTTTGCATACCCGATCGAGTCTTCGAGTTCCGCATTACGTGGGTCGATGACCAGGGCAAGGTACAGACCAACATGGGCTATCGTATCCAGCACAACAATGCCATTGGCCCGTACAAGGGCGGACTGCGCTACCACAAGTCGGTGAACCTCGGCATTCTGAAGTTCCTCGCATTTGAGCAGACATTCAAGAACTCCCTCACCACGCTGCCCATGGGCGGTGCCAAGGGCGGCAGCGACTTCTCGCCCCGTGGCAAGAGCGACGCAGAGGTTATGCGCTTCTGTCAGGCCTTCATGAACGAGCTCTACCGCGTCATTGGTCCCGACGAGGACGTGCCCGCAGGCGACATCGGCGTAGGCGGACGCGAGGTGGGCTACCTCTTCGGCCAGTACAAGAAGCTCACCCACCAGTTCCAGGGCGTCTTGACCGGCAAGGGCATCCCCTTCGGCGGCTCACTCATTCGTCCTGAGGCCACCGGCTACGGCTGCGTCTATTTCCTCACCTCCATGCTCGCCACTCGCGGCATCGACATCAAGGGTAAGAAGGTCCTCATTTCCGGTGCCGGCAACGTAGCACAGTATGCTACCGAGAAGTGCATCCAGCTCGGTGCCATCCCCTTGACACTCTCCGACTCCGACGGTTACATCTACGACCCCGACGGCATCGATGCCGAAAAGCTCGAGTACGTCAAGGAGCTGAAGAACATTGAGCGCGGCCGCATCAGAGAGTACGTCGAGGAATACCCCAACGCCGTCTATCATGCAGGCGAGCGTCCCTGGCACGAGAAGGCAGACATCGCACTGCCCTGCGCTACGCAGAACGAGATAAACGGCGAAGAAGCCCAAGCCCTCATTGACAATGGCGTATTCGCAGTAGCAGAAGGTGCCAACATGCCCTCACTGCCCGAGGCCATCAAGATTTTCCAGGATGCAAAGATTCTCTATGCTCCCGGTAAGGCCTCTAACGCCGGCGGTGTGTCGGTCAGCGGTCTCGAAATGTCGCAGAACTCCGAGCGTCTCTCTTGGACGGCCAAGGAAGTTGACGACTACCTGAAGCGCATCATGAACGACATCCACGAGAACTGCGTCAAGTACGGCACGCAGCCCGACGGCTACATTAACTACGTCAAGGGTGCCAACGTGGCCGGCTTCATGAAGGTTGCTTCTGCCATGATGTCGCAGGGCATTGTGTAAGCTCGGCGGCAGTCCGTCAGGGCAACATCGAAAGCACCTGGAGTATTTGCTCCAGGTGCTTTTTTAATCATCGTATGCTCTTTCCGCTGCCATCGGTATCTGGTCGTCCTCCTCACTGATTAGCTGATACCCCTTCTTCCCTCTTCCATCATCCATCTTACTTCGAAGCGTGTGGTCTTGCAGCCATATATGGTTCAGAGTGAACGCTAAAGCGTCCAGCGTCTCCTCGCGCTTCGATGGTTTCAGTTCGCACTCCCACACTATGATGCAGTGCCACCCCATCTCAGCCAGCCGCCGCTGTTCCTCTCGGTCCCGCTCTTTGTTCCTGCGTATCTTCGCCACCCAAAAGTCCCTGTTCGTCTTCGGAATCTTGCAACACTCAGAATTTTCAATCGTAAATGGTAAATCGCCAAATGGTAAATGAACGTGGTGTCCATGCCAGAAGCACCCGTTCACGAAAATACACGTCCTGTACTTCCTCAGCACCAAGTCCGGATGCCCTGGCAACCGCTTATGGTTCAGCCTGTACCGGAATCCCCTCCGCCACAGCCCTTTGCGCACAATCATCTCCGGCTTCGTGTCCTTCGACCGGATTGCCGCCATGTTGGCAGATCGTCGAGCCTGCTCACGCTCGGCAGGGCTGATGCAAGCATCGTCCAGCTCTCGCTTAATCGCAGCCTTCTTGTGCCGTTGATGTGGAGTGAGTTTATCCATATATATTTCGTTTCACGACTACAATAGTTACCCTCTTTTGCTGTAGGTCCTGTTCTTGTTGCCGCCATGGGCTTCCAGATAGCCAAACTCCGTCAGTTGGCGAAGGTAGCGTTTGGCTGTAGTTGCGGTAAATCCGAAGTGGTCCACGATGTTTTCAGTCGAGATTTCTTCTTTGTCGGCCACAAACTGCAAAATATCGACCATTTTCTCTGCCAAGGAAGGCTTTATCGACCATTTATCAACCATTTCCGGTAGCTCTATTTTCTTCGAAGCACCACATTCGCCAGACAAACGGCGTATTCTTGTTTGCTGTCTTGCGGTTTCCATGCGAGTGTATAACTCACTATAGCATCAGAAACCTCATAGCCTTTGTCCGTCCACAACCGCAACTTATCCTTGCCTGCTGCTGACAGGGCTGCAATATTAATGCCTTGTGCATTGAGCAAATAGCCGTCTTGATAGTGAAGACTATCGCCACTACGTAGTTGAAGCACAATCTGCTTACGACCTTTGAAGAAGTCGAGAATGACATCATGCATGTTCAAGGCTATCGAGATGGCGGCATACTCGGCAGGCGGGTTAGTTACAAGACAGAGGTTCTGTTTAGCACGCGTGAGTCCTACATAGTAGGCTCGCATGTCGTTTATGTCACGGCCGTCGGGCACGGGCGACAGCAGATAGACCGTGTCAAACTCACGTCCCTTTGCCTTGTGGATGGTACTCACAAACACCGACTGACTATCAGCAGCGATAAAGTCCTCAATGTTCGACTCAAAGATGTATTCACGCAGGTCGCTGTGATAATAAGTGCGGTGAGTGGCTTCGAAGTCGGCAAAGAAATGCTTCATAATGCTCAAGCACGTGCTTGTGGCGTATGTCTCAAGGGTGCGCCGTTTTGCCTCTTGCCATTGGTCTGTGGAAATGATGGCTTCTTCTTTACTCCCAAGCTGCTTGAGGAAGAACCTGACTTCTGCGAGATTGCCGAAACGGAAGCCACCCATTGACTGGGCAACTGTAGCACGTAGCCCGCGACGCTCCAGCTCGTAGGCCACCTGCATAGTCTCTTCGTTGGTGCGGGTCAAAACAGCAGTACTACCTTCGACCTTGATTTCTGCATTAATGAGCGATTTCAACGTGGTGACCTTGCCTTCCGCGCCAGTGGCTGATTGGATAGCCGTATGCTTCATACGACCAGGAATGCGCCCGACAAAACGATTGGCGCTGTTCACGATGGCACGGGCCGAACGATAGTTATCGGTCATCTCGTACAGTTTGGCTCCTTCCTCGGTGACGAGCGACTGCATATAGCGGGAGTCAGAACCACGGAAAGCATAGATGTTCTGGTCATCATCGCCAACAGCAATGACGCGCATATCCTCATTCTGCCTCATCAGCGCCTGCACCAGTCGAAAGTCGTCTTCGCTCATATCCTGTGCCTCGTCGATGACCAGCACGCTCTTGGCTATCTTCGACGGCTCTACCTCGCCCTTTTCTATCATTCCGGCAGCACGAGCCACCACGTCTTTCGCCTCATCTAAGTTGCCTTGTTTGCCAATGAGGTCGAAGCTATAGGAATGGAAGGTCATGATGTCCACATAATGTGCGGCATTGCCCACCAGGTCGATGAGACGCTTCTTGAATTCCGTAGCCGCAGCCCTTGAGAAGGTGAGCATCAGTAGTTGTTCGTGCTTCACATCCTCCAAAAGCAACAGCGAGGCCAACTTGTGCACCAGCACTCGCGTCTTGCCACTGCCCGGTCCTGCTGCCACCACGATGTAGCGCGACTGCTTGTCGTCGATGATTTCAAGCTGACGGTGGGAAAGCTCCCCAAAGAGTTGATTGTATTTGGTTGGCGTGATGTTCTGGTCTATCTGTGCCCGTCGTTTCTCTTTGAAGTAGTGGTTGATGAACTTGCGGAAGTCCATCGTGAAGTAGTCGTTGACGAACTGCAAAGCAGCGTTATAATCACTGACCATTAGATTAGCATATTCTCCCACAATATGAATCTGACGAATGCGCTGCTTGTAGAACTCATCCAGCAGGCGATATTGTTCCTTGCCATAGCGTGTGCGCCGGTCGGCCAAACGACCAATTTGCATGGTGTTATAGATGACGATAAAGCCGCCTTCAATCTTCATTAGCTCTGTCTTCGTCAGATAGAGCAGGGCTTCTTCGATGTCGGCAATCGTGGGTTTCTCCGTTTCTTGATTCTCAAATATCGTCGACTGTCGGGTGGCAATATACTGCTGCAGCAATTCCACTTCCGAGAAGTTGACGAGCGTCATTTCTTTGCTCCTGTCGCGTTTTGCGCTCAGTGTCTCCACGATATATCGGCAGATATTTGTGCGTCTTTCAAACCTGGCATTTGTCGCATCCGCAGAGGCTTGCAGCCTTACGCTTACACTGCCTGTAGAGCTGTGCTCCTGTTTATGGATATAGCCTTTCAGCGATAGGAAGTGAAGCAACATCCGCAAGCGCTTGATATTGGAGTAGGCCAGGCCGGCCTTCTGTGCCTCTTCGTTCAGTTCCTTATAACTGATTCTATGCGACTGTCCGGCAATTCGCTGCAAGAGGAATTGCTCCAGTTTCAGTATGATGTCAAGATTGCGCTGAGAAGTACTTTTACTGACCCAGGCCTGCATGTCACGACTGTCGGACAGTAATCCCTCCTGTCGCATCAGGTTGATATTTCTGATGACGGTCGCCTTGTTCATACCAAGGATGTCTGCCAGATAGTCCACACGGCTTTCTGCCTCTGCCCCACGCCCCATAGCTGTAGCCCGTGCGCTGATGAGCGACTTGATGATGCGAGCAGCCTCTTCACGCGATTGTTCGTCAAAGAGTGGTGAAACGGTCAGTTTCCGCCGGGCTTCATCCATCGTCTTCACCGCTATACCTGAAGCAAAGACGTGCGGCGAGTTGCTGCCTCGCTGGATGAACCCTGCATCCTCCAAGGCGGCAATGGCGGCTTTCACGCGGGTTTCTATATCATCAATTTCGTCGCCCCAGCCTGCTTGCCTGGCTATCTCCAATGGCGAACAACTCACGTTGTCGCGCTTGGCTGTCAAGGTTTTGATGGCTTTCCAAACCTGCTGAATCTCGCTGATGCTGAGCTTGGTCTGGTTGAGCAGGATAAAGTGCTTGTCCAGGTCGCTGTCGGCATAGAGCACAAAGCATTCTGCCTGCATCTGAGGGTCGCGACCGGCACGCCCGGCCTCCTGGACATAGTTTTCCAGCGAGTCGCTGATGTTATAGTGAACCACCAGTCCTACGTCTTTCTTGTCAACGCCCATTCCGAAGGCTGAGGTAGCCACGATGACCTGCGCCTCACCACTCATAAAGGCATTTTGGTTTTTCACCTTCTCGGCAGCTTCCATCTTGCCGTTGAAGGGTAATGCCCATATGCCGTCACTGACTAAGTGGTCTGCCAGCTGACGGGTACGTCGGGTTCGAGACACATAGACAATCGTCGGACAGTTGTGACCGAGTATCAGCGAGCGCAGCAGATTGTATTTTTCGTCAGCGGTATCGGCATGGAGCACCGAATAGCGTAGGTTCTTTCGCTCAGCATTTGCAGCGAAGACCTTCAATTCCAGACCTAATTTCGCGCGGAAGTAGTCGCAGATGTCGCTAATCACTTTCTGCTTGGCTGTTGCCGTAAAGCATGAAACAGCGATGGGCTTCTGTAGCTGTTTTTTTTCTTGCAATTGACGGATAAAATCACCTATATAAAGGTAATCCACTCGGAAATCGTGGCCCCAAGCGGAGAAGCAGTGTGCCTCGTCAATCACAAAACGGACCACATTTCTGCCTAACAGCAGTCGCTCAATGGTTTTCGACCGCAGCATTTCGGGAGCTATATACAGTATATTAGCCGTTCCATCGGCCACCTGCCCAATGGCTGTGGCGCGCTCTATGGGGTCGGACAGCCCGTTGATGGTCACGGCCTCACTGATGCCACGGGCTGCGAGATTGTCCACCTGGTCTTTCATCAGCGATTGCAGGGGCGAGATAACCACTGTCAGCCCGTGAGTATTCCGTCCGGCCATCAATGCCGGCAATTGGAAGGTCAGTGACTTGCCGCCACCAGTAGGGAATATCGTCAGCAGTGATTCGCCACGAATGGCTGACTCCACAGCCTGTTGCTGCATGGGAACACCATCAAATGTGCGGAACTCGTCATAACCGAAAAACTCCTTCAGCCCAGAATGGGCATCCAACCGCAGATGGCAGTATTCGCACTCGCCGCATGACGTGTTGCACAGCAGATTCATTACATTGACCACCTGCGGATAGTTGCACAGCACCCATGCAGGAGTGATAGAAAAGACATCATCCGCACCAATCACAGCCAGACAATAAGCCAACTCCATGGGGTATTGCTTGGCAAGCATCTCCAAGTCGGCATGGCTGCAAACCTTTCCTTCAAATTCCTTTGGTATTAGCTTTAGCCAGTCCGGTCGTGCATTCAAAATCCTACCAAGGAATGATTGAGGTGTAGTGGAAACGTATCGAATGAATTTGAAGAACCCTCCAAATTCCGTCGTACGATGAAGCAGTTGGTAGTATATTTCCTTCCTGACGGGAGTCAACTCATGCCAGGCCGCAATCTCATCATTCAGCAGGTCGCGAGCCTTCATCGAGTCGTTCACAGGATTATTCAGCTCGTCCACCTGTAGCTTGTCATCCTTTACCAGGTGATGATACGGCCGCTTGGGAAATAGAAGAGGCGATAAAAACAGCGTGTCAACAATCGTGGGATTCCCATGTAGTGCCGTATATTTCAGGTCATGTCGTATGATGTTGTGCCCACATACGGTGTCGTATCCCGATACGAAGGCATCGAAGTCGGACTTGGAGTGAGTGTGCATCACGGCACCATCCTCTCTGACCGCTCCGTAATCCACCACTTTCATCGTTTGCGGACTAACCTCTGTATCAATAAATACTATCATTTTTTCTTTTTCAATTTACAGCGACCGCCCCCGCATGTCAATCACACTCTGATGGGGCTGCACCTCGTCCAGAATCCTGATGGCTATAGCATAGCTGCTCGCCTTACGTCTATTCTCTGGCGACAGCTTGGTCTTGAAATCTATGAATCCCTGTCTGGTCATGAAAACTGATTGTATCGTTTTGTTAGCAGAAAAACGCTGACATGACGCCTTCTAATATGTAGTGCTCCGCCTCGTGGCTCCGTCACCCTCAGATGACATCCCGGCCGCAAGGGGCAGATGCAGGTGCAAAAGTACAAAATCTTTTGGGAAATAGAGTCAAAAACAGGAAAAACTTAAAATAATTGCGAAATTATTTGGAAGATAACGGAAAAATGCCTATCTATACATCGTCAGAAATGACTATCCGGTAAACATTCTGCAGGAATGCCGCGAGGGGCAAGCCTTTATCGACATTATTGAAGAATCACACCTATATTTATAGTGTTTTGAAAATATTTTTTTATTTTTCGCATTTTCACTGCCACACTGCAACACTCGCTGATAATCAACTGGTTAAGTGTGGCAGTGAGGTGGCAGTGGTGGCAGTGAAAAGGACTTTAGCCTATGTTTTTGTGTTGTAAAAGCTATGCTTTCGTATTGTTTCCCACGTTGGGAAAGGGTAATAACCTACCGGTTTAGGGTGGTTTCCCAGCATGGGAAACATCAGTAAGCTACCCGCTTAGTCCATAGAAGTGACCTTGTAAGAAACCACAAAAAAGCAATAGCCTATAGCTGTTTTTATGCATTTTACACAAGAAAACGATGGTTTTTCATGGGTTTTACGGATTTCACTGCCACCACTGCCACCTCACTGCCACACATTAACAACCTCTGTTACAACGAAATACGGCACTTGTGGCAGTGTGGCAGTGAAAAACACAAAAAAAAGGGTTCTGCGTCAATTTAGGTGGTA
>DGTH01000040.1 GCA_002393705.1 Prevotella sp. UBA4341
TAGTTGGCCTTTCCGAAGAAGGATACGAGCGAGAATCCGTCGCCCGAGCCCTGTGCCAGTTGGCGTCCGGAACCAGCCGACGGCCACATATAATCCGTATTGAGGATGGCCAGGTCGTAGCGTTTTGCGCTCATCCACTTATAGTCGTGACGGTTGATCTCGACACCCAGCATGACATCGCCGCGGTGGTCGCCGCTCTCGAAGTTGTAGGTGGCGATGGCGTTCCACATCCAACGCATCCAGTGCTCCTGCTTGCTCTCGGCAGCGGTGTCGGTGCGCATCATCTTACCATTGGCGATGGGATAGGTGAAGAAGCGCTGCTCCTTCTGCGAGTAGTCCATACCGAGGGTGGTGCGGACCATGAAATTCTTGAACGGATTGATGCTGAGATGAATGTCGCCGAAGGAGCGCCACTGCGTGTACTTGTTGTCCTTATTATTAAAGAGGAGGCTGAGCGGGTTCTCACGCTCGGAGTAAGCGCCCAAAGCCTGTGCATACTCACCGTTCTCGGCGTAGATGGGGAAGTTGGGGTTGAACTCCAGTGCATGCTCCAGCACGCCCCCCGGGGCATCTACACCCTTGGTGCGGTTGACGGTGAAGTTCTCACCAATGACGATGATGCCGTCCATCAGTTTGTAGTCAGCATTGGCACGTGCCGAGAGACGGTTGAAGTAGCTGTCCTTGATGGTGCCCTGGTTGTCATAGTATCCCAGGCTGAGGAATGCGTTGCCCCGTTCGTTTCCGTTGCTCACCGAGAGGTTGTACTGCTGTACCACACCCGTACGGGTAATCTCCTTGAACCAGTCAGTATCGCCGGCACGTACGGAAGCATTCTCGTCCAGATACATGTCCATCGTCATCTTGTTCAGCACAGGGTGACCCTGAGCGTTGTAGCTCCAGTCGTAGTTGTAGCCCAGGTTGTTGTTGTTGGGGTTCAGTCCGTCGTTTATGTTGGCCTGCCAGAAAGCGCGTCCCCACTGGCTGGCATTCATGGTCTCAATCTTGTTCGTGTAGAAAGAGGTGGCCACGCTGCCGTCGAAGTTCACCTTCACCTTGCCGTCCTTGCCCTTCTTGGTGGTGATGATAATCACACCGTTGGCAGCACGGCTACCGTAGATTGAAGCCGAGGCGGCATCCTTGAGCACCTGAATGCTCTCAATGTCGTTGCCGTTCAGTTCGTGCATGCCTGCCTTGGTGGGTACGCCGTCGATGATGTAAAGTGGGTCGTTGTCGTTCAGCGTGCCGATACCGCGAATTCGTACGGTAGCAGCTCCCGAGGGGTTACCGTCGGCTTGAATGTTCATGCCTGGCACGCGGCCTTGCAGAGCCTTCATGGGGTTGTTTTCGTTCTGCTTGGCGATTTCATCAATGCTCACGGTCGAAATAGCACCCGTAAGGTCGGCCTTGCGCTGGGTAGTGTAGCCAACGACGACAACTTCGGCCAGCTCGGTGGCATCTTCTTTCAGCTGAACCTGCATGCCGTTTTGGGCAGGAAGTTCCTGCGTGTTGAAGCCGATGTAGGAGAATACCAGCGTGGTGCCGGCAGCTACCTTCATCTTGAAATTACCATCGATGTCGGTAATGACACCATTCGATGTCCCCTTCTCCATGACGGTGGCACCGATAATCGGTTCTCCTTCAGGGTCCACCACGTTACCTGTAATTTCCTGTTGCGCGTACATTATTGTAGATAGCAACGTAACAAGGAAACTCAGAATCAGTCTTTTCGATTGTTTCATTTCTTACAGTTTTTTGGTTAGTACATATTGTTTTTATTTAAATATCTGCTGCAAAAGTAACGATACCCTCAAAAAAAAGGTAAAAAACATCGTTCCTTGATTAATAATAATGTTTCAGGAAACATTTATTGACTATTTTGTCAACTTTGTAAACTCTAAATATAAAGGCGGTCACCATGGGGGAACCGCCTTTTAGTGTAACTATTTCAACAAGACCTTCTTACCGTTAATAATATACAGACCCTTTGTTGGCTGGCTGACACGCTGACCCTCGAGTGTGTAAACGTGGGCAGTGGCGGTTGACTGACGGACGATGGGAGCAATGGCAGTGATGACTCCGTCGGCAGTAACGATGGTGATATCAGGACACTTCGTCAGGATTTGGTCCCAGTCCTCTTCCCAATGTCCGGCAGCTGTCACGTCGAGCTTCGTAGCCGAAGGAGACAGCTTGGCAGCCAGCAGGGCATAGTCGTCGTAAGTCTCGAGGTGCCAGTCACCGTCCCAGGTGTTCTGATAGCTACCCTTGCCAATGACACCCGTGACCACCACCTCGCCTGTCAGAGAATTGTCGGCTACGGTACGCACAGCCATGCCGTCGGTCATGGGGCCTTCCAACTTGATATCGTCAACATAGACTGTCTGCCCTATGTTACTCAGAGCATCACCTTCTTCGAACGGCCAGATTTCCAGCACCGTATTGCCAGTATCGGTTATCTTCTCATTATCAGGACCGGCAGCAAACTCAAAGGTTAAGATATTCCATTCGTCGGCATTGCCACACCAGAACAGACGTCCCGAAGAATAGCCACCGTCACCGTCTTTGACCAGTCTTACCAGTACGTTGTGGTTGACGCTCATCTTGATTCTCAGCGTCAGGCGGCGCAAGCCCTTGAAGTCAACATCGCCCAAAGGCAACGCAAAGTTGCAGTGTTCCTTGTCCCAACCTTCAGGATTCGCTTTGGTGGTGAACTTCATAACCTTGTTGCCTGCTTCATCCACTACCGTAGGTTCTGCCCGATTCCAGAATCCTCCGTCAGAGCCTGGTTCCTTGTCTTCGCCGTCCCACAGTACGACCTGTGCGTTACTCACTGTTGCAGCAAACAGTGCTGCCAAAAGTAAAATCTTTTTCATCTTTATATCTTTTTAAGGGTTAGTAATTTGGAAAATCCGTTGCAAAGATATAGAAACAAGAGCCAACGAACTGTCAATTATCGTTCGTTGACTCGCAAAAATGTTTCAAGAAACAATTGTTGACTATTATGTCAACTTTGTTCGTTGCGCAGTTCCATGGGGTATTTTCCGTACTGCTGACGGAAGCACTTGGAGAAATAGCCTGGCGTGCCGAAGCCTACCTCGTAGGCTATTTCCTGTACGGTCTTGTTGGTGGTGGCTAACAGTACGTAACCCTGCTGTAGGCGCATCTGGCGGAGCAACTCAACGGGCGATAGACCGGTGATTGCCTTCACTTTGCGGTATAGCTGCACACGGCTTAGCCCTACGGCGTTGCCCAGGTCATCCATCTTCAGGTTGGGGTTCGACATGTTTTGGCGTATGGCCTCGTTGAGCGTCTCGGCAAAGATGGAGTCCTGAGAGCGTGGTGTGGGCAACGCTTCCTTCTCAGTCTCAAAGACCTGTCGAAGCGTGCGGCTGTCGGGGTTGGTGTAGAAGAGCGTCTGCTCTTCGTGCATGGTCTGGCGCTGGCGCACCACGCGGCGCATCTGGATGAAGGCTCGCCAGGTGAGCAGACAGCCAACAGCCAGAGCCAGACACCCTGCGGCCAGCGCCCAGAGCAACTTGCGCTGCAAGTTGTAGAGTCCAAGATAGTCTTCGAGCTTATCCTGAATGGTGACAAGGTCTTTATTTTGTCGCATCAGTTCGCTGCTGGTCTGGGCTATGGACCATGCGTTTTCGCGCACTACCAGGATGCCTGGCAGGATGTTCTCGCGCTTATATGGCCGGCCCGTGAGGATGTCGAGGGCAAGACGGATGATTTCGCTGCCTCCCGTAGGATAAACGTAACTGGCCGTTTGGTGGCCGAACTGCACGTAGTCAAGCCCTTCACCCGGCATGCCGTCGATGCCGAAAATCTGTATGTGGTCTGCGGTCTGCGTCTCCACTACGGCTTTATAAGCTCCTGTGGCCATGCCGTCGTTATGACAGAAGACAATGTCCGGTTGGCAGCCCTCGAGGATGAGTTGTTTAACGATGCGGTAGGTCTCCTCAGAACTCCAGTCGCCCTGACGGCAGAGGTACTCCAACTCGTCGTGCCCCCTCAAGGCTTGGGCAAAACCCTGATGGCGCTCTCTGGCGGGTGAGCTGCTCATGAGTGCCGTCACTTCCAGTATGCGGGGCTTCCGACCGAGACGGGTGAGTCCGTGGGCAACGTCAACGACATTCACTCCCACGGCATGTCCGGCCTCCACGTTGCTGCCGCCAATGAAAGCGGTGCAGTTCTGGTCGGCCACTCTACGGTCGAAGCAGACGACGGGGATGCCGCGCTGCCTGACGCGCTGGAGGGCAGACGAAAGGGGTGCCGACTCGTTGGGGGCAATGACCAGCAGGTCGATGCCGCTGTCGGCCAGCGAGTCTATCTGCTGTATCTGCCGCTCGGTGTCGTCGTAGGCGCAGGCTATGCTGACTTTCACCGCCTGCTCGTAGAGGTGCTGTGCGGCCAGCATCTCGTTGTTGACTTTTTCGCGCCATGCGCCTCCGGAGCACTGCGACACGCCAATGCGGTAGTTGCTGCTGTCGGAACAACTGGTAATAACGGTCGTTATGGCCAGCATGCTTAGGGCTATACTTTTTTTCATTCGCTTTCAAAACGTGTGACGTATTTTCCGTCGCAAAATTACGAAAACATTTTGTAACGGCACACTTTTCTACAAGAAAAATAACAAAAAAAGAACGGGCGGCCCATGGCGACACCCGTTCTCTTTCGTTCGTTTATCAGATTGACATGAGGTAGTCAACGCTGTTCTTGGCCATGCGCAGAATGTTCTGCTGGCAGGAGTTGTTACGGGGCGTGGCACTCTTGTCGGGTGTATTTTAACGTGATTATCGGTTGTTTATTGTTTCCAGATGCTCTTCAGGTTGCGCACTTGGGCCTCGATGACGTTGCCCTCGACGTGCAGCTGGTTGTAGAGCGACTGCGGGAACACCAGATTGGTCATGGACATGGTGCCCTCCTGGGTGAACAGCTCTACCGACGACTGATCGACAAAGAAGTCGAGCACGACGTGGTCGCCCTCAACCGAGAGGGGAGCCTGCATGGAGGGAACCGAGAAGGTGCCGTTGAAGTTGGTACGGCCTGTTGCCGCCGTACGTCGAACGCTGGCTGTGCGTGCTGCAGCATTGATGGTTACCACGAACTTCTCGTCCTGGTCGTTCGAGAGCGTGATGGTAGCATCGCGGTCGAGCCCGATGTTCAGGCGCAGCTGGTAGGCATCCTTTACGGCGAGCACGTCGCCGGCTGCCTGCCACGAGCTGGCTATCTGGTCTATCTCCTTCACCACGGTGCTGGTGACGAGGGGCTTGCCCTCGAAGGTGGTGAGCTTCAGTTCGCGCGGCAGCGTGAAGGCGGAGCGCCAAGGCGAGCAAGGCACGTCGCCGGCATACTGCCAGTTGTTCATCCAGCCTATGAGGATGTGGCGGCCGTCGGGCACGTTCGACCAGGTGACGCCGGCGTAGTTGTCCATGCCGTAGTCGAGCCACAGGGGGTAGTCCAGCTCGTCGGCCGTAAAGGTAGTACCGTCAAACTGTCCGACGAAGTACATGGTGCCGGAACCCAGAATGGGGCCGCCGGGGTTGACGCTGACCAGAAGCACCCACTTGTCGCCCATCTGTATGAGGTCAGGACACTCCCACTGCAGCGAGGGACGCCCTGTCAGCGGAAGGAAGAACGTGCTCAGGTGCTGCCACTGCTTCAGGTTGGTCGAACCGTAGAACTCTACACCCATCTTCCAGCCCTTGGCCAAGGCCATCACCCAGCGCTGTGACGCTTCGTGCCAGAACACCTTGGGGTCGCGCAGGTTGTCGTCGTTGTTGCTGATGACGGGGTTTCCGTTATAGCGGGTGAAAGTCTTGCCGCCGTCGGTAGAGTAGGCCAGCGACTGCTGCTGAGCCTGGCTGGCCGAGGTGTAGAGTGCCACCATGGTGCCGGCTCCGAAACCAGCCGTGTTGTTACGGTCGATGACGGCCGAGCCGCTGAAGATGTCGCCCAGCTCGTCGCGCGTCAGTGCCACGGTCTGCTCCTGCCAGTGCAGCAGGTCGGCCGACGTGGCGTGACCCCACGACATGTTGCCCCAGGAGTTACCCTGCGGGTTGTACTGATAGAACAGGTGCCAGACACCGTCGGCATAGACCAGACCGTTCGGGTCGTTTACCCAGTTCTTGGCGGGCGTGTAGTGTATCTGTGGGCGGTACAGCTCGTCGTAGCCCGTCTGCGTGGTGGGGGTTGGGTCCTGGGTGGTGGGGGTTGGGTCCTGGGTAGTGGGTGTTGGGTCTTGACTGTTGGGAGCGTCGTCACCACAAGCCGTCATAGCAGCCGTCAGGAAGACGGCTGCTATGAGGTTGTTGATGCTTTTATGCTTCGTCATCATCATCAAGTTAACGTGTCTTGAGGTATTCTAATGCGTTCTTGGCCAGTTGGAGCACATTGTCTTGATAGATGTTGTTCTTGGGGTGAGCACTCTTGTCGGGTGTGCCGTCGGGGTTCTTCATGGAGAACTCGCAGCCACCGTTACCGATGCAGAGCACGGTGCCCTTGAACTCGGTGTTGCCCTGCTGGGCTTCCCATACGTTCAGCTGGCTGACCCAGTCAATCTGGCTGTCCCACGTGCCGAGCGGATAGACGCCGTAGGTCTGAGTGACCTGCGTGTAGCAGGCCTCCTCCTGGTTGCCTATGCCGGTCCAGAGTGAAGGCAGGTTGAAGAACAGGCAGTTGTGGTCCTCCGTCCAGCCCGGACCCTTGAAGGCGATGAGCTTCGTTCGGTCGGTGCTCTCCACCTCCAGTCCCTTGAAGATGGGGTGCGTAGAGGCATCCTTCGAGAAGCGCGAGCCGGGATTCAGCTGCACAGCCATCTTCCAGACGTCGTTGTTGATGCCGCCCTCGCCCGTGCCGATGGCATGGTCGTTACCCTTCATTTCGTCAAGGCTGACACGGCCCAGGTGGCCAATGTAGGTCGTGGCGTGGCTCCAGAGCAGCAGCGAGCCGCCCTGCTTGTACCACTCCTTGATAACTGGCGTGGCAGCCTCTACGACGCTGGGAACGGCCCAGACCTGGTCTTCGCCTACACCCTCAAGGTCACGCAGCCAGAAGAGCACGCGGAAGGGCTCTACGTCGTCAGCAGAGTGAATGTCGCCGAAGTACAGATACTGAGCGGTGGGGTACTGCTCGTGCAGCCAGAGCCAGGCCGAGGCCTCGTCGTCGTCGCCGTTCAGAATGAGTTCTTCGGGCGTAGCATAGACGCTGAGGAAGCCGATGGCCGTCTTACCGATGCGCAGCGAGGAGGTGGTAGCGAGCGACGCGCCCTTCTCGTTTTGGGCAATGAGCGTTACCTCCCATGTGTCGCCCGTCTCTACGTTGTTGATGGTGTAGCTCGTGGCCGTACCGCTGAGTGTCTCGTTGATGGTGCGGCTGCCGTTGGTAGCCTTGAAGATGATGGAGGAGGCGTCGGCGGCCTTCGTCCATTCTACCAGTGCATCGTAGCCGCCGGCCTTATCCACCTGCGACATCTGCACGCCGCTGATGCTGGTGGCACCTTCGCGCGTGTAGCGCGTAATAACACCTTCAGAGAAGTTGGTGCCGTCGGTCAGTTTGAAGACGTACTCGAAGGGCACGTTCGTGGGTACGTCGCGCTGGGTGTAGCTGTTGCCGCTGACCACCTCAGAGGCAGAGAGCGTACCGTTGCGGTAGATGGTTACCTGCATCTGGGCGTCCTGTGCCGGCCAGCTGATGACGTAGTTGTCGCCCTGCAGCTGTCCGCTGATTTGTGACACGTCGGGAGCCTTCAGTTTCATAGCCTCGCGGTCGATGTCCTTGTTCTGGCAGGCAGCACAGAGCATGCAGAGCATAAAGAGCACACCGAGGCTGCGCATCTTGTTATATATGTTAGTTGTCATAACTTTCTTAATCTTTAATGTTTTAATGTTTCGTGTTTCATCTTAATATCCCTTGTTCTGCGTGTAGAGTCCGGGCACGTAGAAAAGCTGGATGTAAGGCAGGGGGAAGTACTCGTTCTTGCCCGCCGTGAAGTGGGCGTCCTTGTAGTACTGAGCGTAGGTCTGACCGTCATAGATGACGTCCTTCTCCTTTTCGAAGAACGTGTTGAGCGTCTTCGAGGCAATGCCCCAGCGGCGCAGGTCGAAGTAGCGGCCGTTCTCCATGGCCAGCTCTAAGCGGCGCTCCCACTGCAGGCACTGGCGGGCCTGATCTTTGCTCTGGAAGTAGCTGGCGGGGTAGAGTGCTATTTCGCACTGGTCCTTGGCGTAGCCGATGTGCTTGTCGATGGAGTTCTTGGCACGCTGGCGAATATCGTTGATGATGGTGCGGGCCTCCTCAAGCGAACCGGTCTCGATGAGTGCTTCGGCACGCATCAGCATGACGTCGGTGTAGCGGAACACGTAGTCGTTCATGGCGAAAGCCTGCCAGGGGTTGTCGAAGGTCTCACCCTTTGAGCGCTGCGGCACTTCCTTCAGCGACGCGTAGTAGCCGTAGGTGTTAGGCGTACGCGAGTTGTCCTTTGTCATGGTGTAATCGACCTCATACTTGTAAGGGAAGGTAGGCATGCCCACGGTGTGGAAGAGGCGCGGATCCCACTTCTGTGCGGTAGGTACGCCATTGATGGGGTAGTCTATGCTGTTGTTGTAGTCGTTGAACATGGGCAGGCCGTCCTTGGTCTTGAAGGCGTTGACCAGGTTCTGTGTGGGCTTGTGGAAGTCCCATCCGCACGACCAGATGCCCCAGCAGCCGTTCAGCATGTTCGACCAGTTGGCACGTCCGTAGAGCGTGTTGTCGTCCTGATAGTTAGAGTGCTGCACGGCAAAGACGCTCTCCTTCGAGTTCTTGTACTCGGGCAGGAAGATGTCGCCGTAGTCCTCTAAGTAGCCGTACTGTGAGTTCTTCACCACGTCGGTGTATTTCAGCACTTCCTGCATGTATTGGCTGTTAATGTGGCTGACGCCGGTGTTGGCTTCGTAACCGTCGCCCCAGGCCATGGTGAGGTAGCACTTGGCCAGATAGGCAGCTGCAGCTATCTTGTTGGCACGTCCGCCCTGGGCCTGCTTCTCAGGCAGTACGTCGTAGGCCGTCTTGAAGTCGGCAATGATCTTCTGCATCAGCTCCTCGTGGGTAAACTCGTCATTGCGGGTCTGCTCCTCGGAGTGAGTTTTATAGACCTCTTCGTCAACCCAAGGCACTTGGTTCCAGATTTGAACCAGCTTGAAGTAGAAGTGAGCGCGCAGGAAGAGCACCTCACCCTTACGGATGGCGGCCGTCTCGGCTCCTAACTTCTCTTCGCCGTAAGTATCGAGCGACACCAGTGCACGGTTGCAACGGCTGACGCTGCAGTAGAGGTGATACCACATTTCGTCCATGTGGTCGGGCGTTGAGGCCGTCAGGGTTGACCATACCTCGAAGGGGTGATAGTTCGTGTCGGTAGTACCCGAGCCGCCCTTCATGCAGTCGTCACTCGTCAGGTCGCCGTAAGGCCAGAGGTTGAAGGGGTAGGTGTACCAGTCGTCGCCTAACTTGGCGTAGGCAGCGGTCACCATTTCGTCGGGTTGGCTCATGGCCAGGTCTTCGCTGATGACACCCTGCGGCTCTACATCGATGAAGTCGTTGCAGCTCGTCATGGTTGCTGCAATACCGCAGCAAACTAAACCAGCGCAGAAAAACTTATATATTGCTTTCATAACTATTTAACTTTTTAACTTTGTTACCTTTTTACCTTTAGAAAGAAGTTTGAATACCGAAGGAGAGCGAAGTGCTGTTAGGATACATCCAACGGGGGTTCTCCGGGTCAGAGCAGGTCAGCGAGCCACTCTTCACCGTCAGCAGGTTGTGGCCTGAGATATAGATGCGGGCACTGGTCATGTGCAGCGGCTTGAGAACCTTCTCAGGAATGTTGTAGCCTATCTGTACCTGGCGCAGCTTGGCGTAAGAGCCGTTCTCCACGAAGTAGCTGGAAGTGCGGCCTTCGTTGCCAGTGTTGTTGGTGGTCAGGGCGGGGATGCTTGAGCCCGTGTTGCCTGTGGTCCAGGCGTCGAGCATGCGGCTACCCTTGTTGGAACCGGCATCGGTGATGGAGTAGAAGTCTGTCTGGAACTTCTGGTCGTTGTAGATGTCCTGTCCGGCTACGCCCTGCCAGAACATCGAGAAGTCGAAGTCCTTATAGCCTAACTCAACGTTCAGACCCCAAGAGAAGTTGGGCACGGGATTGAAAATCCAGGTCTGGTCCTGCTCGTTGATGACGCCATTACCGTCAAGGTCGGCATACTTCAGGCCACCTACGCGGGCGTTCTCCTGACCGCTGGCCAGCACTTCCTCGCGGCTCTGGAACAAGCCGTCAGCCACGTAGCCTACGATGGAGCCGTAAGGCTTGCCACTCTCTACGAGGTTCTCCTTCGACGTGTGAACGTAGGAACCGGTAGTCGTCTCAGGCAGGTATGTAACTTTCGAGCGGAAGAAGTCCAGGTTACCGTTGATGTTGTAGCGCAGGCCGTACTCGGTGGTGTGGCGATAGCCCAGGGCAAACTCCATACCCCAGTTCTTCAGCGAGGGGCCGTTGAGCCAGGAAGCGCCGCCCTCACCCATGGAGCCTAAGTAGGCCGGATTGATGAGCATGTCCTTTACCTTCTTGATATAGGTATCCCACGTACCGTAGAGTTCGCCTCCGAAGAGTGAGAAGTCAAGACCGACGTTCCACTGCTCGGTGGTCTCCCACTTCAGGTCGTTATTCTGTGCCTGTGTAGCACGATAGCCAGAGGGGAATACGCCCGAACCCTCCAGGCCAAGGTCGTAGGCCGTCGATTCGTTGCGTCCGCCGCCGTAGGTGGCAGCGTAGAGTCCGTAGCGTGCGTAGTTGCTGATGGCCTGGTTACCGGTCTGTCCCCAAGAAGCACGCAGCTTCAGGTCGCTGAGCCAGTCGAGGTTGAGGTTCTGTGAGAGACGGTAGCCAATAGTAGCTGCGGGGAACGTACCGTAGCGGTTGTTCTCACCGAAGCGGCTTGAACCGTCGTGACGGATGGTGAACGAAGCCAGGATCAGGTCCTTCCAGTTGTAGTCGGCCTTACCGAAGAACGATACCAGGTGGTAACCCTCTTCAATACCGGTGGCACGCTGTGTGCCGGTGGCGGCGTTGGGCCACATGTACTTGTAGTTCTCTATGGCGTACATCTGGGCGTAAGCCGAGAAGTCGTCGCGTGTCTGGCTGTACAGCTCGATACCGCCCAGCACGTTGAACGTGTGCTCGTTGTTCAGTACGAAGTTGTAGGTAGCGGTGTTCGACCACGTCCACTTCATGTCGTTAGCCTGAGAGACGGTCGATGAGGGGGTGGAGTTGTTGACCACGTCAGAGTGCCATGTGTAGGTTACACTGTGTATGAAGCCGGCATCGTAGTCAATACCGAAGCTGCTGCGCAGCGTCAGTCCCTTAACCGGGGTAAGGTTAACGAAGGCGTTACCGAAGATACGCCAAATCTTCAGGCGGTTGTCGCGGTTATGGTAGAGCTCGCGCAGCGGGTTCTGACGGTCGCTCATGCCACCCACGGGGCCTGAGAACGTCGTGCCGTCTTCCTCATAGACGGGCAGTGTGGGTGCCATCTTCAGGGCGTTCTCCAGAGGCTGGCAGTCGGCCTGGTTAGAGTAGGTCACCGTCAGGTTCTCACCAACGGTTACAATGCTGTTCAGCTTGTAGCTGGTATTGATACGGCCCGAGAAACTCTCGAAGTCTGTATATTTCAGGATACCTTTGTTCTTCTTATAGCCGGCAGAGAACAGGGCCGAGAACTTGTCGGTAGCTCCAGAGATAGAGAGGTCGTAGTTCTGAGAGAAGCCAGTGCGCGATATTTCGTCGAGCCAGTCGGTATCGCTGAAGCGCATGGTCTTCTTTGAGTTCATGAATCCATCGTACAGACCGTTCACCATGAAGCTCTCCATCTGTCCTGTAGCGGGGTTCCAGGCACTGATGGGCGTGCCTGCCGGAGCGTGCAGCGTCAGTCCGTAGTTGTTGGCATACTGCTCGGGGTCCAGTCCGTCGTTCATGGCGGCCTGTGCCATCGAGGTAGCATAGTCGGCTGTGTTGGCCAGCTTCATCATGCTCTGCTTGTTGTAGAACTGAGCGGTCAGGTTGGCCGAGAAGTCTATCTTCAGCTTGTCGCCCTTCTTGCCCGAACGGGTGGTGATGATGATGACACCGTTGGCAGCACGGCTACCATAGATAGAGGCTGAGGCAGCGTCCTTCAGTACCTGCATCGACTCAATGTCGTTCATGTTCAGCGTGTTCAGGTTTGTCGTGGTGGGCACGCCGTCAATGATGAAGAGCGGGTCCTGCGATGAGTTGAACGAACCGATACCACGAATACGCACCGTACCGGCACCAACGGGCGAACCGTCGCTCGTAATGGTCATGCCCGGCACCTTACCTTGCAGCGCACGCATGGGGTCGGTGTCGGCACTGGTCTTCAGTTCTTTGGTCTGCACCACGGCCACCGAACCCGTCAGGTCGGCCTTACGTTGTGTCTGGTAACCTACTACCACGACTTCTGCCAGCTCCGTGGCATCTTCTTTGAGGGTCACTTGCATGCCGTTCTGGGCAGGCAGCTCTTGTGTGTCATAGCCGATGTAGGAGAACACCAGCGTAGCACCTGACTTCACTTTTACGCGGAAGTTTCCGTCAATGTCGGTGATGACACCGTTCGACGTGCCTTTCTCCATGACGGTAGCGCCGATAACGGGTTCGCCCTCGGGGTCAACCACGTTACCCGTAATTTCCTGTTGCGCGTACATTGCCATGGTGAGCAGCAGCGACAGAAAACTCAGAATGAATCTCTTTG
Source organism: Prevotella sp. UBA4341 (assembly GCA_002393705.1). GTDB lineage: Bacteria > Bacteroidota > Bacteroidia > Bacteroidales > Bacteroidaceae > Prevotella. The sequence continues at coordinate 12,792 of DGTH01000040.1, forward strand.
CTTGTTTCATTTGCTTTTGTTTTTTGGTTAGTATAAAAATTGAGATTTGTGCCGCAAAAGTACGTCTTCTCGCGCATACGGGATGAAAAAGTTGTTTCATAGCATAGAAAAAATCGTTCTAAGCAACAAAAATTGTAGCCTTTGAACGATTATTGTTATAGCTGCTGGCGGCTTTTGCTTACCTTTGCCAACGATTCAGAAATAGGTAAAAATAGTTAGGCGTGGAACTGATTATTTCCAGCTTATGCGAACCAGGTCTGCGACAACCTATAGTAGCTGAGGAAATATCAGTCCACACCTTTTTTTATCTCGCCGGGCAACTGCCCGTACTCTTCCTTAAAGCACTTCGTAAAGTAACTTGGCGCTGTAAAGCCTACAAGGTAGGCCACCTCGCTGATGCTCTTGTCTGTGGTCAGTAGCAGCTGGTAGGCTCGCTTCAGGCGGGCACTGCGCAACAGCTCGTTGGGTGTCGAGCCGCTCACGGCCTTTACCTTACGGTACAGCTGTACTCTGCTCAGATGCATGTCTGCCGCCAAGTTTTCAACACTCAGTTCACTGTCTGAGAGACGGGTCTCAACGACCGACCTGAATCTTGTGATGAAGAGCGATGTCGTGTTTGGCTCCTCGCTTCTCTCTGCCCTGTCCTCGCTCTTTTCCGTTACATGCTCCTCACTCTTCTCTTCTGCTTCGTTGCTCCTCTCTGTTGCCTGCTTCTCGTTGCTCCCGCTTGTTGGCTCCTCGCCCTTTTCTGTTACCTGCTCCTCGCTCCTTGCTGGCTCTGGCTCGGGTGCCAGATCCCACAGGGTATTGGCAATTCTTTCGCGTTGCATGTTAGCTTTCCCTATATAATATAGGTATAGCAGCACAATGGCTACTAAGAGCAAAGCGATGATGGCGCAGGCCAGCCAGGTAATGGTGCGCTGAGTGTCCAACTGCTGTACGTAGCTGTCGGCCTTGTTGTGTAGCTGGTCCAAATAGGCTGCCTGACGCATGATTTCGCCACTCTGCATGAAAAGCACGTCAGCGTTGTCTCGTGTTACTAAGGCCGACTGCAGGTGGGTCTCCTTCTCGTAAGGCTTGCCTTCCAGAATATCGACAGCCAGCTGTATGAGCTGGTCGCCATGGGTGGGGTAGATGTAGCTGGCATCCAGAATGGAGTCGCGCACCAGTCTGATGCCGCCGTCCTCACCGGGTAGTCCGTCAATGCCGCAGAAGCGGGTCTTGGCTGACTGGGCGTTGTGTTGCATGAAGGCCTTGCGAGCCCCCATCGCCATGCGGTCGTTCTGGGCAAAGACATAGTCGATGCTGTTCAGTTCGCCCCCGTAGCTCTCTACTGCCTTGAAGGCGCTCTGCTCTGTCCAGTCGCCTTGCAGCGTGGCCGCAATGGTAATGTCGGGGTAACGGCCAATGGCATCGGTGAAACCCTTGTGACGGTCTATGGCTGGTGAGGAGCCTTTCAGTCCCATTACCTCCATGACGCGCCCCTTGCCACCGAGCCGCTTGGCAATGTACTCGCCCATCTGGCGTCCCATCTCGTAGTTGTCGGCACTCATAAAGGCGGTGAACTTACGGGAGTTGGTTTTTCGTTCAAACACGATGACAGGTATGCCCCTGTCGTAGGCCCGGTCTATGGCCGGCGAAATGGTGGCCACCTGGTTAGGAGCCACGATGAGCAGGTCGATGCCTGCCGTGAGCAGGCTGTCAATCTGCTGAATCTGACGCTCGTCGCTGTCGTATGCTGAAGCAAAGCGCAGCTCCACATTGTCGTGCAGATAGGAACTCATGAGAAGTTCCGCGTTCTGCTTGTTGCGCCAGATGTCTTCCGAGCACTGCGAGACTCCGATGACGTAGGGCTGCGGAGCCTCAGTACAGCTGCAGAGGAAAGCTGCCAGAAGGAATAAAGAAACTACCAGTTGTCGCATTTTGGTTCGTTTTATGGACTGCAAAAGTACGAAAAAACGAACAACTATGCAAGAAAATCCAGATATATTTTTTCTTTACTCCTTGTTATAGTTAGTGAGCAGGTGAGCCCCCTCCAAACCTCCCCGAGGGGAGGCTTTTGGCGTAGCTGTTTCCCCCTCGGGGGACGGAAGGGGGGCTGACGCTCTAAAACAGCGTCAGCGTGTAAAGATAAACGACGGCGGCGGGAATGGCCAGTAGCGAGGAGTCGAAACGGTCGAGCATGCCGCCGTGGCCGGGCAGAATGTTGCCAGAGTCCTTGATGCCAAGGGTGCGCTTGAAGAGGCTCTCCACCAGGTCGCCCCACGTGCCGAAGACGACTACCACGAGGCCCAGGCCGGCCCACTGCCACTCGCTGAGCATGGCGTGACCCCCGGCGTTCTCAAACCAGCCGAAGGCGTAGGCTGCGGCTACTACGAGCAGGCCGCCGCCTATGCTGCCCTCCCACGACTTGCCTGGCGACACGCGCGGAAACAGCTTGTGGCGGCCCAGCAGCGAGCCGAAGCAGTAGGCCCCGGTATCGTTCAGCCAGAGGCACACGAAGACCGAGAGCGGCAGCACGGTGTTGAACATGACGCGGCCGTCGGGCGTGGCTGTGAAGGCCAGCACGTTGAGCAGCGAGAAGGGTAGGGCGACGTACATCTGTGAGAGCATGGTGTAGGCCCAGTTGCCCACGGGGTCGGGCTGCTTGGCATACAGCTCTGCCACGAGCAAATAGACGATGGTGACCAGGTAGGGAATGAACACTACCGACTTGGCCGAGCCGCCATAAACATCGCTGCAGAAGTAGGCCATGGCGAGAAAGAAATAGACGCCAGCCACCGTGCAAATAAAACGGTTGACGGTGATGCTTTCCCATTCGTTGACCAGTCCGGTGAACTCCCAGATGGTCAGTCCGGTGACAAGGGCAAACAGCAGCACCATGGCGCGTGGGTCAAGAAAGCACGTGACAACGACTGCAACGAACAAAATGCCTGTAATGGCGCGTACTACGAAATTCTTCATCACTTCTCTATTTTCGATTTACTGATTTTCGATTTATTTGGGTGTTGGGTGTTCTCTATTTTCGATTTACTGATTTTCGATTTTCGATTTATTTGGGTGCTGGGTGTTGGGTGCTGGGTGATGGGTGTTGGCCTCAGACCTTAGACTGTTAGCAGTTAACGGATTAGGACCTGCGAGTGATTCAAATCGAAAATCGAAAATCCGTAAATCCGTAAATTCTTCAGACCTTAGACTGTTAGCAGTTAACGGATTAGGACCTGCGAGTGATTCAAATCGAAAATCGAAAATCCGTAAATCCGTAAATTCTTCAGACCTTTGACTGTTAGCAGTTAACGGATTAGGAGCTTCGAGTGATTCAAATCGAAAATCGAAAATCCGTAAATCCGTAAATTCTTCAGACCTTTGACTGTTAGCAGTTAACGGATTAGGACCTTCGAGTGATTCAAATCGAAAATCCGTAAATCCGTAAATTCTTCACTCTTCATTCTTCACTCTTCACTCTTCACTCTTCATTCTTCACTCTCTCCTCTCTCCTCTTTCTTCCCGTCTCTCTCAGCGAGCAGGCGTTCAGCGTCGGCACGCATCTGGGCTTCCAGCAGCTCGTCGGCACGGCTCTGCCAGGGGCGCGGGCCGAAGATTTTCTCCACGTCCTCGGCGAAGATGACTTCCCTGTCAACGAGCAGCTGCGCCAGCTGGGCGTGGCCGTCCTTGTGCTCAGTCAGTATGCGCTTGGCCCGGTCGTACTGCTCGCTGATCATCTTCAGCACCTCGTCGTCCATGATCTTTGCCGTGGTTTCCGAGTAAGGGCGCTGGAACTGGTATTCCTGATTGTTATAGTAGCACACGTTGGGCAGACGCTCGCTCATGCCGGCGAAGGCTACCATGCCGTAAGCCTGCTTCGTGGTGCGCTCCAGGTCGTTCATGGCTCCTGTCGAGATTTGGCCTATGAAAAGCTCCTCGGCAGCACGGCCGCCCAAAAGTGAGCACATCTCGTCGAGCATGGCCTCCTTGGTCTGCAGCACGCGCTCTTCGGGCAGGTACCATGCTGCACCCAGTGCCTGTCCGCGCGGCACGATGCTGACCTTGACCAGCGGGTTGGCAAACTCGGTAAACCACGATATGGTGGCATGGCCGGCCTCGTGGATGGCGATGGAGCGTTTCTCCTGTTCGGTCATGACCTTCGTCTTCTTCTCCAGACCGCCAATGATGCGGTCAACAGCATCGAGGAAGTCCTGTCGGCCTACGGTGTGGCGGTTGTGGCGTGCAGCTATCAGGGCTGCTTCGTTACACACGTTGGCAATGTCGGCTCCCGAGAAACCCGGCGTCTGGCGGGCCAGGAAGTCGATGTCCAGGTCCTTGTCGAGCTTCAGGGGCTTCAGGTGGACGTTGAACACTTCCTTACGCTCGTTGAGGTCGGGCAGGTCAACGTGTATCTGGCGGTCAAAGCGTCCGGCACGCATCAGTGCCGAGTCGAGCATGTCGGCACGGTTGGTGGCTGCCAGTGTAATGATGCCGCTGTTGGTGCCGAAGCCGTCCATCTCCGTCAGCAGGGCGTTCAGCGTGTTCTCGCGTTCGTCGTTGCCGCCCATGGCGGGGTTCTTCGAGCGGGCACGCCCCACGGCGTCAATCTCGTCGATGAAGATGATGCAGGGTGCCTTCTGCTTGGCCTGCTGGAAGAGGTCGCGCACGCGACTGGCACCCACGCCTACGAACATCTCTACAAAGTCGCTTCCCGACATGGAGAAGAAGGGCACGCCGGCCTCGCCAGCCACCGCCTTCGCCATGAGCGTCTTACCCGTGCCCGGAGGACCTACGAGCAGTGCTCCCTTGGGTATCTTGCCACCCAGCTCAGTATATTTCTGCGGATTCTTCAGGAAATCGACAATCTCTTGCATCTCCTGCTTGGCTCCGGCCTGGCCGGCAACGTCCTTGAACGTAATTTGCAGGTTGCCGCCGTTTTCGTACATCTTGGCTCGGCTCTTGCCTACACTGAAGATGCCGCTGCCCATGCCGGTGCCGCCCCCCATGCGCCGCATGAAGAACAGCCAGAGGCCGATAATGAGCAGAATGGGCAGAATGTTGTATATCAGGAAGTTCATCACCTCGCCTCCGTTCTTGTTCTCGTAGCTGAATTCGCCCAGGAACTTCTGGTCTGTGCGCATCTGGTTGACAAACTGCTCCACCTGATCGACCGAACCTATTTCTACCGTGATGAACGGCTCCGTGCCCGTCTGCTGGACGCTCTGCTTGAACACTTCGCGCACCTTCTCCGGTTTTACGTACATGTAAAGCTCGCTTTTGTTCTTGTTGATGACAATCTTGCTGGCGTAGCCTGCCGTCACCATGTCCTTAAACTTCGAGTACGATACCTGTTTCTTCGTGGTGGCACTGTCCGTGCCCCCCGTCATGTACAGCCCGATGAGGATAGCGATGACAATAGCGTAAATCCAATTCATGTTGAATTTAGGCATGTTCATCTTTGGCTGCTGGTTATCATTTGCGTTGTTATTGGTTTCCATTATTCTCTATTTTCGATTTACTGATTTTCGATTTTCGATTTAATGTCTGTTGGGTGTTGGGTGTTGGGTGATGGGTGATGGGTGATGGGTGTTGGGTGTTGGGTGATGGGTGATGGGTGATGGGTGTTGGGTGTTGGGTGTTTGCTTTTGACCTTAGACCTTAGACCTTCGACCTTAGACAAATCCGTAAATTCTTCACTCTAAATCAGGAATTTCAGTCAGCGGAGCGTCAGCCCACAGGTGCTCCAAATCGTAGAACGTGCGCACGTCGGGCAGAAATATGTGAACCAGCACGTCGCCGTAGTCCATGACCACCCACTGTGCGTTCTCCAGGCCTGCCACGCCCGAAGGCTTCTCACCCAGCGAACGACGGGCCGTCTCGCCCACCGATTCGGTGATGGCCTCTACCTGGGCCGGAGAGTTGCCCTGACAAATCACGAAATTCTTGCAGATGGTACCGTCAATGCCGCTCAAGTCGGCTACCACGATGCGGCTGCCCTTCTTTTCCTGTATTCCTTTAATGATAGTTTCTGTTAACTGTCTTGTTTGTTCCATTAACTGTTTTGTTGCTTTTTCGGTTGACAAAGGTACACTATTTTTCTTGTATAACGGATAGAAAACGGAAAATTTTGCGCTTTTTAATAAATTTCTTCCGTTTTTTTTTGTTAGTTCCGAAAAAAGCTGTACCTTTGCACCCGCAATTCAGAAATTCTGGGGTATGGTGTAATGGTAACACTGCAGATTCTGGTCCTGCCTTTCCTGGTTCGAGTCCGGGTACCCCAACAACAATGACCGCTAAGATGTTGAAGACAGCTTAGCGGTTTTTAAGTATTAAGGCTGATAACTGTAAAACGTAAAGGATATGGCTACTGAAAAGATGATTCTGCATTTTGACTATCTGCCCTGTATCAACTACTCGGCCTTGGCTTCGGGTATAGAGACGTGTAGCACTTTTATTGTGGAGAACCATGACGATAAAGACTGGCACGACGTCGTGGTAACCGTAAAGGGTGAGCAGATTGAGGAGTGTGTCTCGCGCATAGACCGTATTGAAAAAGGCAAGTCGTTTCGGCTTGGGACTGTCAGCATCCTTCCGGACACAGGCGTACTCATATCTTTTACAGAGCAAGTAAAGACCCATTTCTCACTCAGGATTACCCAGCAGGACGAACTGCTGTGGGAGAAGGAATACCCGTTGACGCTCCTGGCCTACGAGGAGTGGACGGGGTCGGCCGTCATGCCTGAACTCTTGTCGGCCTTCGTCGTGCCGGCTGCCCCCACGCTGTCGAGGGTGCTGGTGAATGCTGCGAGGTTTATGGAGAACTTTACGGGTCAGTCGGCCCTTGACGAGTACCAGACGCAAGACCGCAACCGCGTGCGTTACGAGGTGGCTGCCGTCTATGAGGCGCTGCGCTCGGAGGGTATTGTCTATAGCGCAGGCCCCGAGAGTTTCGAGGGGTTTGGCCAGAAGGTAAGACTGGCAGACCGCGTGCTCGATGAGAAACTGGGCAACTGTCTGGACACGACGTTGCTCATGGCGTCGTGTCTGGAGAGAATAGGCATCAACCCCATTCTCGTCGTCTTCGACGGCCACGTTCTGACCGGGGCGTGGCTCACGCCGAGTGTCTATCCGCAGACGACGGGCGACGATGCGTCGTACCTGATGAAGGAGATGGCCGACGGCAACAACAACCTCGTCTTGGTGGAGACGACATGCATCACCTCGACAGCGGCGGTGGCCTTTGAAGAGGCGGTCAGGGCGGCCCAGGAGAAACTGCACGACGAACGCTCGTTCCTGTACTTTGTAGATGTCCACCGGTGCAGGCTGGCCCACATTACCCCCCTGCCGCAGCGTTTGGAGGAAAACGGCCGTTGGCGGGTGGTGCAGCAGGGCGTCGAACACGAGAGCGCCACGAAGGAGGTGGCGAGCCTGAACCATTACGACCTGAGGCTGGAAGACACGGGGAAAGAGCTGACCAAGCAGCAGATATGGGAGCGGAAACTGCTCGACTTCTCGCTGAGAAACAATCTCCTGAACATGCGGGTGGGCAGGAGCAGCGTACAGTTCATTTCGTTCGAGATAGACCACTTGGAAGACCACCTGCAACATGGTGAGGACTATCTGGTCATGCCGTGTCCGGGAACGAAGATACAGTCCAGCCAGCATGGACTCTACGACTCGCTGCACGAAGCCAAGCAGCATGAGAGCTTAGTGACGGAGTTTATAGGCCAGAACAAGCTCGTCTCGTACTTGACGGAGACGGAGTTGCAGAACGCGCTCAAGTACATATACAGAACAGCCCGCACGTCGCTCGAGGAGAACGGTGCGAACAGCCTGTTCCTGTCGTTAGGCATACTGAAGTGGTATGAAACCCAGAAGAGCGAGCTGCCACGCTTTGCGCCCATACTGCTGGTTCCGGTTGACATCGTGCGCAAGACGGGCAACAGTTTCGTCATCAGGAAGCGCGATGAAGACGTCTTTCTGAACATTACGCTGGTGGAGTTCCTGAAGCAGAACTTCAACTTGGACCTGAGTCCGCTGCAGAAGGAACTGCCCAAGGACGAGAGCGGTGTCGATGTAAGGTACGTCCTGACCTTTATAAGAAGAGCCATCCTGGAGAAAAAGAAGTGGGACGTGCTGGAGGAGTCGCTCCTGGGACTGTTCTCCTTCAACAAGTTCGTCATGTGGAACGACATACACACTCATGCCGACCTGCTGAAGGAGAGCCCCATGATAGCCTCGCTGATGGAGCGGCGCAACCTGCTGGACGACCGCGACGAGCCCATCGATGCCCGAAAGGTGGATCAGGACAGTGAGCCCAAAGACTTTGCCATACCCTTGGACGTTGATTCTTCGCAGTTCGAGTCGGTGGTAGAGTCGGGCCGTGGCAAATCGTTCATCTTGCAAGGTCCTCCGGGTACGGGTAAGTCGCAAACCATTACCAACATGATAGCCAATGCGCTGTTTCAGGGGAAACGGGTGCTGTTTGTGGCCGAAAAGATGGCGGCCCTCTCGGTGGTTCAGGCACGTTTAGAAAAGATAGGACTGGGCGCTTTCTGCTTAGAGCTACACTCTAACAAGGCCACGAAGAAACACTTCCTGCAGCAGATGGAGAGCGTGTTGAACGTAGCGAAAATCAAACAGCCGAGGAAGTTCGTGGAGGAGTCGGACGAACTGTTTGCAGAACGCAAGTCGCTCATAAGCTACATGCAGGCCATACACAGCCTGACTGACAGCGGAATAAGCATCTACGACAGCTTGGCAGAATACCTGAAACTGGAGGGCGAGGAGATGGACGTAAGCCGTCTGCCACGGGAACTGCTGGATGCTGACAAGATGAAGCGCTACTGCGGACACGCAGAAAAACTGCAGGCCATCCTGCAACTCATTGGCAGCATAAAGGACCACGCCCTAAACGGCTTGGAACCCATAGACAACCGCCAGGCCACGCTGGAAGCGATAAAGACCACGCTGCACGACCTGAAAAATACGCAGGCTGCATTTGAGTACCAGCGGGCGAGCCTGAACATGACCTACCCCTTCCGGATAGAGGATGACGAGAAAGACATCAGCTGGCTGGCCGGATTGGCTGGCGAACTGCTGACCACGGGCTATCTGAACGGGCGGCTGACGGAATGTGCCGACGACGAACGTAGGGTAGGGGAGCTCAGACAACTGGTAGCCGTTAGCAAAGAGCTGGAGCAGACAGGGGCATTCATTCGCTCAAAGTGCGGCGAGAGCATCTTCAGCGAGAACGTCGGTGAACTGAAAAGACTCTGGGACGAAATCCAGATGAAGTGGTTCCTGCCCCGATTCTTTGCCAAGAGAGGATTCCTCAGACGCATGGGCCAGCACGGCAGAATCAGCGAGGCAGACGTCTATCCGCTGCTGCAACAGGTGAAGAAGTGGCAGGAGGCAGAGCAGTTCGTCAGCAGTAGTCCGACGAAGCTGTCCTCCTACTTCGACGACTCGGTGATGAACGCTGCCAACAGGTGGGAACTGATGGAAGGAACACTCAATAAACTACCCGCCATAGCTGCACGGCTGAACGACTATAGCCGCAGAAAGAATGAACCCCTGAGCAGGCTGATACAGTCGTTTATAGCGGCGCAAAGCCAAGGCTGGACACCGTTCAAGACTGCTTTTACGACGGCCACGCAGAAGCTCACGGAGCATCAGCAAAGGCTGAGGCTGCTGGCTGAGCAGCTTGGCGGGCTGGTGGCTGGCCGGCCGCAGCTGGCGGAAGTGCTGTCCCGCCTCGACGACTGGCTGCAGGGCTACGAGGGAGTGAAGGACTGGTGCCTGTGGGTCGAGGAGAAGCGCTCGCTGCAAGCCGAGGGGCTTACGGTAATAGTAGGGCAGCTGGAAGAAGGACTCGAGCCCAAGGCCATCCTTGATGCCTTCATGAAGGGGATATACCACAGAATCATTGTGGAAAACATCGACAAGAACCCGCAGCTCAGGACGTTCAACGGTCTGCTCTTCAACCAGCAAGTAGAGAAGTACAAGCACGACACCAAACGCTTTCAGGAACTCAGCAAGGAGGTGCTTTACTACCAACTGGCTCAGCACATACCGTCGGCAGCAACGGCGTCGTCGGAAGGTTCGGAGGTGAGCATCCTGAAGCGCAACATCAACAACGGTGGCCGGGGAACGTCCATCAGGGCCATCATCGACAGCATTCCTACACTCTTGCCCAGGCTCTGCCCCTGCATGCTGATGAGCCCGCTCTCGGTGGCCCAGTTTCTGGACCTCGGAACGGAGAAGTTTGACTTGGTGATCTTCGACGAAGCCTCGCAGATGCCGACCAGCGAGGCCGTCGGAGCCATAGCCAGGGGAAAGGCGCTCATCGTGGTGGGCGACAGCAAGCAAATGCCGCCGACGAGCTTCTTTACTTCAACCCAGGTCGATGAGGAGAATGCCGACATAGACGACATGGAGAGCATACTGGATGACTGTAACACGCTCTCCATGAAGGAGTACCAGCTGAACTGGCACTACAGAAGCAAGCACGAGAGCCTGATAGCCTTCAGCAACATGCAGTACTACGACAACCACCTGCTGACGTTCCCGTCGGTCGATGACAAGGACGTGAAAGTCAGAATGGTCAGGATTGACGGCACGTACGACAAAGGACGCACACGAAGCAACCCCGACGAGGCAAAGGCTATCGTGGAGGAAGTCGTGAGGCGGCTGAAAGACAGCGCACTAAGGGAACGCAGCATAGGCATTATATCGTTCAGCAAGGTTCAGCAGAACCTGATTGAAGACATGCTCTACGAGGAATTGGACAAGAACGCCGAGCTGAAGGAGATAGCCACTAACTCGAAGGAGCCGCTCTTCGTCAAGAACCTGGAGAATGTGCAGGGCGACGAGCGTGACGTCATCCTCTTCTCGGTAGGCTACGGCCCCGACAAGTACGGCAAGGTAAGCATGAACTTCGGCCCGCTGAACAATGCCGGAGGCGAGCGCCGGCTCAATGTGGCTGTGTCAAGGGCCAGGTACGAGATGCTGGTCTATTCCACCCTGACGTCGGGCCAGATAGACCTGCGGCGCACGAATGCCAAGGGCGTGGCCGGCCTCAAGTATTTCCTGGAGTATGCGGAGAGTGGACTGCTGCCCATGCAGCAGCAGGAAGCGACGGGCAGCAGGGACAACGTCATGGTGAACCAGATAGCCGAAGCCCTTAGGCAGAACGGCTTCCTGGCTACGACCAACATCGGTCGCTCGCACTTCAAAATTGACATTGCCGTCTCCACCAAGGAACAGCCGAACAAGTACATCCTCTGCATCATGTGCGACGGGAAAAACTATTACGAGACCAAGACGACGAGAGACCGTGAAATCGTGCAGCCCTCGGTGCTGGAAATGCTGAACTGGAACACCATGAGGGTCTATTCCATTGACTGGTACGAAAACCGGGAACGCGTCATGCAGCAAATTCTTGACCAGATAAAAGCCACGGGGCAGAACCGGAAGAAACAGCCGGCCGACGCACAGCAGGAGGTAAAGGCCTTCGACGCCACCGCCCTCCAGCCGAAAAACACCGAGCCCGTCGTCAGGAATGCGGGCATGCTGCCATACATGGAGGCTGATATATCGGCCTACGACGTCAGCAAGGAAGACTTCTACCTGCGAAACCAGGTCAGCCACGACATCCTGCTGGACATTCTGACGGTGGAGCAGCCCGTCTGCCACAACTATCTTTGCAAACGGCTGGCCAAGTCCTTCGGCGTAGGCCATGGCAGAGCGGCCATCGAGCTGATCATCAAGTATTCCACCCGAGGCTGCTGTAAGGTGAAGGCCCAGGTGGGCAGCGACTATTACTTCATCAGCAGGAAAGTGGCGGAAAACTACCACTCGTACCGTTGCAAGTCGCCACGCACAATAGGCGAAATACCGCAGATAGAGATAGAAAATGCACTCATGGAGGTGGTGCGCGAAGAGTTCTCCCTGCCCGTGGAGAAGATTCCCACGCTCGTGGCCAAGAAGTTAGGCTTCTATAGCGCAGCCTCAAAAATCAAGCAAGCCGTCAGCCAGGTCATGGAACTGCTCGCCGAACAAAACCGCATCGTGCTGAAGAACGATTTTGCCATCATGCCTGACGACCTGGATTCTAAAGTATGACCTTATGGATAGTCAATGACAGCGTCCTCTCCACAGGGCATGTATAAGGTGTCGTTGGCCAAAGGAAAACCAGCGGTCACGGGGTAGGCTGTTAGCTGTTCTTCTAATGGAATGAACAGCTCGATGACAGCATCGTCATCTGACGTTACCTCCCGTCCGGCAATGGTCAGCTGTTGCCTTGGAGATAATTCGTCCGTTGTCAATGGACGAATTTCGATATG
>DGTH01000038.1 GCA_002393705.1 Prevotella sp. UBA4341
TACGGTGCAGGTGGGTGCAAGCCTCATAGTGTACGTTCATCATCATGGCGCCCAGCTTGGCCGTACGCTCCACGTAGCGCTCAGGCTGTACCACCATGTAGTGAACGTCTAAAGGCTTCTTGCACAGCGAGGCCACAGCCTCCAGCACGGGAAAGCCAAACGAGATGTTGGGCACGAAGACACCATCCATTACGTCCAAGTGGAGCCAGTCGGCCTCACTACGGTTAATCATCTCCAGGTCGCGGTCAAGCCTGAGAAAGTCTGCCGCAAGCAGAGAGGGTGAAACTTTCGTCATAAGTCCGGATTCTTAGTTAAGACAGAACGACACCATGCTACCATCGTTAAAGGTCTTTGCCCGATAGGTATAAGCCAGCTGCTTAATCAGCCGGAGGGTTTTCTCACTGGGTTTAAAAACGTCGGGAGTAAAATGCGTCATAGGCAAAAAGTCGTTTTTAAGTGAATAAATACTGTTACTATTTACCTAACGTACGAATAGTGCACTTTATTATCTTAGCGGATAAAATAATTTTCCATTCCCTTCATTCCGTTCAGGAAGTCGCGTGTCGCCATGCGCCGCTTACCCGCCAACTGCAGTTCCTCAATGAGGAGCACTGCGCCGTCGCCACAGGTGACGGGGAGGGCTGCGTGGTGACTCGGCGTGGAAACCGCCGAGTGCTGTTCGGCAACCGTGGCGCGATAGATCTTCAGCACGGTTTCGCGGCCGTCGGGGGCTACGAGCATGGTCCATGCTCCGGGCACGGGGGAGAGTCCGCGAATGAAGTTTCTGACGGCCTCGGCCGGCTGCGACCAGTCTATGCGGCAGTTCTCCTTAAACAGCTTCGGAGCCTGCCGCAGCTGCTCGCCGGCCGTCATCAGCTCGTCCTGAGGTATGCTGACGGGGCGTCCGTCGGCCGCCACGATGCGCTCCAGCGTCTCTATGCAAGCCTCAGCCCCTAAGTGCATCAGTCCGTCATAGACGTACTCCACGTCGGCCTCGCGGGGAATGTCGAACGGCTTTTGCAGAATGACGCGCCCCGTGTCGATGTCGTGGTCGAGGAAGAAGGTGGTGACGCCAGAACGTTGCTCGCCGTTAATGATGGCCCAGTTGATGGGTGCCGCCCCACGGTATTGCGGCAGCAGGGCAGCGTGAACGTTGAACGTGCCGTACTCGGGCATGGCCCACACCACTTCGGGCAGCATCCGGAAGGCCACCACCACCTGCAGGTTGCCGCCTAACTGGCGCAGCGATTCCACGAAGGCCGGGTCCTTCATCTTCTCTGGTTGTAGCACGGGCAGGCCGCGCTCCAGGGCAAACTGCTTCACCTGCGACGGCTGCAGCACGCTGCCGTGGCGTCCTACGGGACGGTCGGGCTGGGTCACTACGCCCACCACGTTATAGCCACTGTCCATGATTGCTTTCAGTGTGGGCACGGCAAACTCCGGTGTGCCCATGAACACAATGTGTAAATCTTCTTTCTTCATAGTTGTTCTGTATCTTTAATCGATTTTGGGGGTGTTTCCCGACGGGGAAACCGCCGGGTGCTGTTGGGTGTCGGTGGCTTGCATCCACTCGGTCACGTTGCGGCCCATGAGCTGCTTGAAGGCGAGGCTGAAGGTGCTGTAGCTCCGGTAGCCGCTCTCGCTGGCCAGCTGCTTGGTGGTAAAGGAGCCATTGGCAGCGATGGCCTCGTGGTAGCGCCTGACGAAGTGATTGATGCGCAGGCCGTTGATGTAGGCATTGTAAGTGGTGCCGTTACTGGAGAAATACTGGCTGACGTAGTAGCGGTTAATGCCTATAGCCTTAGCCAGCTGCTGCAGCGTCAGGTCGTGCTGCAGGTACAGCTGCCCTTCGATGCAGTGCTTCTGCAGCAAAGGGCCGATGTCGCTGTGAACGGAGGGAGAAGCAGGTGCCGCCAAGGAGGGTTCCTCGTCGTCTTCCGCCGGCTCGTCGGCAACGGGAAGGCCGTCTTCTGCAGCTTCGGCCGCCGACGGCTGTACGCTCAGGTCGCTCAGCGTCTCTACGCGCCACGTGAGATAGCAGACGAAGGCTATTTCGCACACCTGAACGATGTATAAATAGACCGGGCGCATAATGTCACAGACGTAGATGCCGAACAACAGCAGGATGGCGGACAGCATCATGAAGCTCTGCCACACTTCCTTATGCTCCAGGTCGGCATAGTTGTCGCGCAACCAGCGGCCATACCGCCTGACGGCGCGGTACATGTAGATGACAAGACCTATGCACAGGAGCAGCAGATAAATCTGCAGCACCGGCCAAAGGGCGTCACTGCCTTTGATAACGTTCAGCGTCATTCCGACTACAAGCGGAGCTGTCATTAGGACGACGGGCCACAACGGCCGGCGGCGGTCTTGCAGCATGGTGAGCAGGACGATGGCTGCCAGCGGAAAGATGGTCATGCTGTCGAGCAGTGCGCCAACGAGATAGACCTTCATGACGTCGCCAGGCGTGGAGTAAAAAAGTATCGGCAGATACCACAAGTGGCTGAAGGCCATGGCACCGAAGAGGATTGCCGTCCACCGCCGCAGGCGTACCGGCGACGTCACGTTAGGGGCGAATGCATTGCCCCGCCTGAAGAGCAGATAGCAGCAGGCTATGACTGACATCATGGCCACCGCAGCATAAAGCATGCAGAACAGGACATCTTCCCTGATATGCTCCTCGTACATCTTTCTATGTTTAACGCACTGTCACGCTATTTCGGTCACAAGCATGCTGTCAATAGGTGTCCGATATCCATTCAACGATTTTCAGGAAGAAGCTGACAGCCGCCGTCTCGTGGTTGTAGAACCCTATTTCCTTTGTCAGTTCGCTGCTGTATTCATCGATAAACTCCTCTGTCGTGATGCCGTTGTCCTTGAGGAACTGGCTCATGGCGTAAAAGTTCTCCACCGGCACTACGTCATCTTTCGTATCGTGATAGAGCATGATGTCAAAGTCCTTACGGGGCGTCCAGCCGCTGGTGAGCGCATCTTGGCTGAAGGCTTCCTTGAAACGGTGCCTCAGGGTGCTGCTGGGATCGATGACGGCATCGGTGACTATGTCGCTGGTCTTCTTCGTCTTAATGAGCTCCTCGTCAAGGGCCAAGCGCTTATACTTCTTGCTGAGGAACCACTTATCGAAGTTCTTGGCCACGGGGTCCTTCAGATAGTCGTGGATGTCGTA
>DGTH01000085.1:0-1872 GCA_002393705.1 Prevotella sp. UBA4341
AGGTCCATCATCATCTGGTTGCCGTCAACGCCCTGCGGGTAGCCGGGAAAGTTCTCTACCTCGGTGGTCTGCGTCAGCTGGCCGCCAGGCTGCAGCCCGCTGTACTCTATGGGCTGCAGGTTGGCTCTTGAGGCATAAATGGCAGCGGTGTAGCCTGCCGGCCCGCTGCCAATGATGATACACTTCGTATGTTCCATAACGAATGCTTACTTCAGTAGTTCCTCAATCTGCTTCTCGATGTTCGCGATCTTCTCGGTGGGCTCGAAGCGAGCTACTACCTGGCCCTTCTTGTTGATGAGGAACTTGGTGAAGTTCCACTTAATGTCGGGTTTCTGCTGGTAGTCGGGGTCTGCCTCGGTGAGCATCTTGTCCAGGATGTGGGCTATGGGGTGCTCCATGTCCCAGCCGGCAAAGCCTTTCTCCGTCTGCAGGAACTTATAGAGCGGGTCTGCGTCGTCGCCGTTGACCTTTATCTTCTTGAAGCGGGGAAACTCCGTGCCGAAGTTCAGCTTGCAGAACTCGTGTATGGACTCGTCAGTGCCAGGGGCCTGCTGGCCGAACTGGTTGCAGGGGAAGTCCAGGATTTCGAAACCCTGGCTGTGGTACTTCTCGTAGAGCTTTTCCAGTTCGTCATACTGAGGCGTGAAGCCGCATTTGGTTGCTGTGTTCACGATGAGCAGCACCTCGTTGGCGTACTCTTTCAGCGACACGTCTTTTCCTTTTCTGTCCTTGACAGTGAAATCATAAACTGTTTTCATCTTTCTTGTAATATTTTTGGGTTTGTTATGTATGGTCTTTCTTAATTCATGCCCCACGCCCGCTTTACGTTGTCTAAGGGAAGCGACTCTATGCGGTTCTCGATAGCGTCGGGCAGGTTGCAGAAGAAGTCTATGCCCGTCAGTTCCTCCAGCTGGTCAATGTTGACCACGTAGTCGGCCAGCCGGTCGGTGGAGTGATCATAGTCACTGTGCTCTGCCCAGAAACCCAGGGCCTTGTAGCCGTCGCTGTTCTTGCAGAGCAGGGCCATGAAGAAGTATCGGGGAACGGGTATCTTGCTCAGTCCGCTGCCCAAGTACTTGATGATGTGCTCCTCCTTATCGATGGTGCCACCCTTGCAGACATAAAGCGTGTCGCGGAAGTTTCCTCTGTTCCAAGTACGTACCTGACCTTCCATCTTGCTCCACAGCCCGGCGTTGAAGACGTTGCGCTGCGGCTGCATGTTGGTCAAGTAGAACGTCTGCACGTTGGCCTCGTACGAGCAGAGCCTGTCGGCCGATGGGCAAATGTGTCCGTGGTCGTAGCCGGAGTTCCAGAAGGGGTCGCCCGGCAACTGGTATTCGCGGGGCAGCTGGGGGTCCTGCGGGTACTGGTTGTCCTTGCTGTAGTAGCGGCTGGTGTTGGCCACGCTGTTCGCGGTGTACATCTGGTAGCACGACCATCGCTGGGCGTTCTTGTCGGGATTCCACTCCAGACTGTAGTTTACGCCGTAGTTGGCCGTCGAGTGTACGATGACCAGATTGTCGCCTCCCTTCAGCCTCGGGAACTCCAGTCGCCAAGCCTGTGGCACGACGTTGGTTTGGTTGCGGTTGGTGTTTTGGGTAGCCTCTTGTTGCTCGCTGTCGGGGCCGTCCGTAGCCGACGGGTCATCGTCGCCGCAGCCGGTGAGCAGCAGCAGTGGCAGCAGTGCCAGAAATATTCGCTTTAGGTACATCATCTATTGAGTGTTGTTTTCTCGGAGGGAAAACCGCCGAGCACTGTTCGTTTTCGGCTTAGCCGAAAAAAGGGCGCTTCCGGCATATGCAACTACTGGAAAGCACCCTTTTAATTGTTGTCGTCTTGTAGGCTTTTATCTTATTTCTTCGCAGCCTTACC
>DGTH01000085.1:1936-18201 GCA_002393705.1 Prevotella sp. UBA4341
TAGCGGCTCATGAACTTATCAACGCGGCCAGCCGTATCGACAAGCTTGCTCTTACCAGTGTAGAACGGGTGAGAGGTGTTAGAAATTTCGATTTTTACCACTGGGTAAGTCTCGCCTTCGAATTCTACGGTGTCATTCGTCTTTGCGGTAGAACGCGAGAGGAACATATCGCCGTTGGACATGTCCTTAAACACGACGGGGCGATAGTTTTCTGGATGAATACCTTTTTTCATTTTTACTTGTTCTATTTAATTGTTATTGTCTATTGCGCATAAAGCGGGTGCAAAGGTACGAAAAAGTAAGTGAAAAACCAAAGAAAACGGGAACTTTTTTTCTTTTTCAAACAAAAGTACCTTTGTGGCTCGCCACAAAGGTACACTCTCTATGTGAACAGATAAACTGAATGTTTCAGGTGCTTATTTGTTCAGACCACGGTTGTTCATTGTTGAGTTCAGAACGCGAAGGTAAGTACGCATCTGGTTGCCGTCCAGCACGTAGCGCAGCTCCTTGATGGCCTTGTGGGTTGCCTCTTTTACCAGTGCGCTGCGGTTGAGCTCGTCTGCCTCGCCGGCTTTCTTCATGTCCTTGCTGAAGGTATCCATGATGTCCTCCACCACGTACTGCTGACCTACGGTCAACTTCAGCGTCTCCGACAGCTTGTTCATGTTCACGTTCAGCTCGTAAGCGTTCGTTTCGTTACCCTGAATCGGCTCGTTAGCGGCCATTGCAGTTGTCATCGTCAGAGCTGCTACCATTGTCAAAATCATCTTTTTCATTTTTGTTACCCTTTCTTTTACTTTACTCAGTGCCATCTGCGTGGCACCTACTTTAATTAGTTAATGTTATCCTGCGTTTTAGCCCTTTTGGCTTACGCCGCTTTCCCTTTACCGGGAAAAGCTCAAATATCCTTTTTTCTTTTTGACGATGCAAGGACAGTGCAAACCGAATGCAGAGAGCTCGCTCTTTGCTGAGGTGAAGCCTGTTCTCGCTCTTTCTGAGTGCAAAGGTACGGCGGATTTTTGGTTTACGCAAACTTTACGTAACTTTTGTGTGCGAAAACAGCCGTTTTGTTGACCCAAGTCAAAAAGTGCTCTTTCGCGCGCGTACCTTAATATATATACTTGACTGCCCCATGGAAATGAACAAGGGCTGCAATTCCTTTCGGTTGCAGCCCTTGCTGTAGGGGGGTAGGGTAGGGGGTTATTCTACTTTTAGAGTCTTGATTTCCCATGTGGCAGCCGTGGTGGTCGTACTGGTATAGCGGAATGCCACACGAACCGTTCCGGCAGGAAGCGTCACTTTGCTGGTCATGAAGTCCCAGCTACTGCCAGAGGGCCACTCGTTAGGTGAAACCTCTGTCCACTTGCCGGTGTCAATAGAACTGCTGACGTCGGAAGTGGAAACCATGATGTGCAGGTCTGTGCAGCCACTTGCTGCGAAACGCTGCGTATGCTCTATGGCCAACGTACCACCGTTAGGCATGGTTACCACGGGGCTGATGAGCCAGCTGTCTGTTTCGTAACGGGTTCCGCTAACGTAGGCACTGGCCTTCATGCCGTATTGAGCGTCAGCCTTCCATACATAGTTGATGCCGCTGGCCAAAGGCTTCATGTCAACAATGGTCCAATCGGCCTGACCATAAAGGAAATTAATGTCTAACGCGCCCTGGCCGCTTGGTGTGGGTTCGTCGGTTCCCTGGCCGCTGCTGGGCTTGTTGCCAAA
Source organism: Prevotella sp. UBA4341 (assembly GCA_002393705.1). Lineage (GTDB taxonomy): Bacteria > Bacteroidota > Bacteroidia > Bacteroidales > Bacteroidaceae > Prevotella. The sequence goes on from DGTH01000085.1 coordinate 3,659, forward strand.
CTCTGTAGAACCAATCTTTGCGTACTTGGTGTTCTTCAGGCCAGGTACGCGGAAGTAAGTAGCAATGTCGCCATAGAGCAACACCTCCTTCTTGTAGTTGCCAGGATTGTCCAGAAGGTTTATACCGGTGCGGACTGCACCTGAAGGTAGCTGGACGGGCATGCACTTGGCAGGGTCGTTCTCGTCAGCCGATGCTGCAATCAGAATGTTAGTAGCTGACGAAGAAGCGCCGTTGAAGTTGCAGCCAGACTCATATACCTGACCGTCAACCCAACCTACGATGTAAGCCTTTACAAAGACACCGGCCTGCTCGGCCTTGGCAATAGCAGCAGGAACGTTGTAGGGATTAGCTTCGCTTCCTTCACCGTCACCGGTGGGAGTGGGAGTTACTTCACCGCTGCCGCCACCATCGGTAGCGCCGTTGATGGAAACGATGTAAGCGTCGTTCTGTGAGGTTTCGGGCGTATTGCCACGGAAGAGGACTACCTTACCGCAGATGACTACCTCGTCGCCCACCTTGACGTTCAGGGCTGAGTTGTCTGAATACTTCTGCTTGCCGAAATAGAGTCCGCGATAGAAGGTGAACTCGTTGCCCGCACCCTCGTCGGTGATGACGAAGGTGGCGTTGCCAAACTGTGTGCCGAACTTCTCGGTCACTGCCGAAATCTTACCCTTCACATAGACCTCGTTGGGTGAAGTAACGTCCTTGCCCAAAGAGTTCACGTAGGCCAGTACGGCTGCCACGTTGTACGGGTCGGTCTCAGTACCCGTGCCCTTGGCTTCGCCTGTGGGTTGGGGTGTGCTGTCTCCACCTTCTCCGTTCAGCGAGTACAGGTAGGCGCCGTTCTGTACGGTTTCGGGCGTGTTGCCACGGTAGTTGACCACCTTACCACAGATGACCACTTTGTCGCCTATTTTGATGTTGGTGGCTGAGGCGTTGCTATACTTCTTGTTGCCCAGGTAGAGGCCGCGATAGAAGGTAAACTTGTTGCTGCTGTTCTCGTCGTCGCTGATGACGAATGTGGCGTTGCCGAACTGCGTACCATACTCCTCGGTGACGGCTGTAATCGTACCGCTGATATAGACGTCACTGGTCGATTCTACGTCAGAACCCAGATCCTGAACGTACTTGATGGCTGCTGCCACGTTAAACGGGCTTGCAGCTGTTCCGTCGCCAGAAGGCTCAATCACTTCGCCCGTGGGGTTCTGGCTGGGGTCTGTAGGCTGGTCAAACGGAGCGGGCACGTCTTCGCAACTGGTGAAGGTGAAGGCCGCCAAGGCCAGCGCCATCAATGAATATGCAATCTTTTTCATATTGTGTTTTGGTTTTTATAATTCTCAATTCTTAATTCTTAATTCTCAATTCGCTTTCACGTCGCTCTCGGTGCGCAGCAGAATCTGCCACGTGCTGTTGAAGCGGGTAGCAATGCCCGTCACGTCGAGCTGTCCGGTAGGCATGACGGCATTGGCAAAGTCGGCATACGTACTGGTGCGCAGCACGAGTTTGCTTGAGCTGTAGCCCAGGAACGAGCGGTTGGCGCAGTTGGCCGTCAGCGTCACGCTGCCGTCGCTGGGAGCATAGACAGCCTTGCCGTCAGCCTCCTTGATGGTTACGCCCTTCAGGGTAACAAGCTTTCCGCAGTCGCGCTCCAGGTCCAGTTGGCTCAGGTCGGTCACCTCCAGGGGGGCGACGTCTTTCTTGTCCAACAGCTTGTAGTGCTGCTGCCAGAGTGCACGCGACATGCGGCTTACGTACGACGAACCGCTCTTGCTGGTGTAGGGGGTGCCTATTTCGCCCTGCTGTCCGTAGCTGCCGATGTAGAGGTCTTTCAGTTCAACGAGGATTTCCTGTCCTACTGGTAGATAGCCGTACAGTCCTCCCTGTGCAATGCAGATGATGAAGGCTCCTGTCTCGTCCTGAATGGACACTTCGTTGTAGATGTTGCCCTCAATGTCGTTGCCCGTCACGACGCCCTTTATCTGCGTGGGCTCCGTCACCTGGGTATAGCTGCCGTTGCTGATGACGTTGGCGTACTGAGTCTTCAGCTGCTCAATGCTGATGAGGTTCGACTCCGTTATGGCCTGGTTGCCGTAGCGGGTCTTCGTATTGTCAGAGAGCGGGTTGTCCCATTCGCCCTTGTCCATGCACGATGCACACAGTGTGCAAATCATTGCCAAAAGAATATATTTTGCTTGTTTCATTGTCGTAGTGTTTTTTTAGAATCTGTAAGCAATGTTCAGCATACCGTTGATACCGTAGGCGTAGTACTTCTTCGGGTTCAATGAGAATTTGTACGCGCGTACATTATTAAGAGTACCGTCATCCTTCACGGTGTAGTCGCTTCGGCTCTGTTCATAGCCGCCGGTTACCATCTTCTGGTTGTTCAGCAGGTTGGTCACCATGAGGTTGATGGAGATGGAGCGTCCGCGCTTCAGTCGGATGCTTTTGCCGATAGAGGCGTCGAGCATGAATCCGCCCTTACCCTTGGCCTGCTCAGGCACGATGAAGTTGCCGTCGTTATCCACGTTGCCCATGGTGGTCAGCGTGCTCTGGTAACGGTAGCTGGGCGAGTAGCCCAGGTAGATGCGGTCGTAGTAGTTGCCGTTCAGGTCGATGAACCATCCGCTCTGGTGGTAGCTCAGTCCGATGCTGTAGGCCGAGAGCGGCGTGCCTGCCTCGCGCATGTTCTTATTCATGACGATGTCGTCGTAGTAGATGCCCTTCGTCGAGTTCATGTAGCGCACGTTGGCATTGTTGGTGTTCTTGGCTTCGCTCCATGTGCCGATGGCCTTCAGGTCGAGGAACGAGGTCAGCTTGAAGCGTGCTCCCAGCTCTACGCCGTAGTAGGCCTTCTTGATGTTGGTCATGCTGACGTAGGAGAAGGAGTTGATGTCGTCGAAGTAGAAGTTCTGCCACTCCGTGCCGTTGGTCACTTTGCTGTAGTATCCGCTGATGTTAGCCTTCAGCCAGGAGTTCTGGAAGTTGTAGCCCACCTCGGCGCTGAAGACGCGCTCGTTCTTCAGGTTCTTGACGAAGTCGTTGTTGATTTCCGGCGATACGAATGCTGCTTGTGCCTGAGGTGCGCGCCACTCGTAGCCCACGCCTAAGAGGATGGTGTTGCCGCCGCCCAGGTTGTAGTTCAGTCCGGCCTTGCCGCCACCGTCCAGGAAACGTGCCGTCTTGCCCTTGCCGTAGGAGTTCTCGGGAGCCAGACCGTTGCGCATCAGTCCTTCGCGTTTCATCTGTGTGCCGCTCAGCCGTCCTGCCACGAAGGTGTGCAGACGGCCCCGGCTGTAGGTGTAGGTAGCCCAGGCGGCCGCCTTATCCACGAAGATGTTGTAGTTGTAGCCGAACTTGTCGCCCTTGCGCACCACGGCGTTGGGGTTGTTCAGGTCGTACTGCACCTGGTCTTGCTCCATCGAGTAGTTGCCCAGGGCGTAGGTGTTGATGTTGTGATAGACCGTAGCTCCGAGCATGTCCTCCATCGTCTGGTAGTGCATGCCCTTGTTGGTGGCCAGGCTGAAGCCTGCGTTCAGGTTGCAGTATTTGCTGAGGCTGGTTTTCAGCGTCGATGCCAGCGTCAGGTTCAGGTTGTTGATGTGCTTGGCCTGAATGAAGTACATGGCGTCTGCTCCCTGAAGGCTGGCCTGCCGGTTAGCGTAGTACAGTCGGTCAAAGTCTATCTGGCGTGCCTTCTCGCTGCCCATCAGGTAGTCGCGGGCGGTGTAGAAGTCCTGGTATCCCTGCTCAGTGCGGTTCACGGCGTCCGTGGGGTCCCACACGTCAAAGTAGCTTGACGGCAGGTTCTTCCAGTAGTCAGGCTGCGGGTTGTCGGCGTTGTTGTAGTTCAGCTTCGTACCCTTATACATGCTGTACTTGCCGAAGAGCGTGGTGGTGAGCTTCATGTCCTGGTTAATCTTCCAGTCCCACGTCAGCAAGGCCGATGGTGAGAAGTCGGTCACTACGCGCGAGTTGCGTATCTTTCCGTCCTGATAGCCCCAGTAGGGGTTGTAGTAGTAGCTGTTGGCCAGCCAGTAGCTCTCGTCGGTGGCAGCGCCTTGTGTGGAGCGCTCGGTGGGGTTGCCCCACGTGACGAACGACAGGGCGTGGCGGTCGTTGAAGATTTTCTCCACTCCGAGGAAGTACGACAGGGCGTTATAGAACGTTCCCTTGACGTACGACGTCTTCGGGCTTGCCCAGCGGTAGGTTACGCTGGCCGTCAAGGCCCATCCGTTCTCCATGAGTCCCGTGTTGTAGGTGTACATGCCGCGCAGCGTGTAGTTACGGTTGGCTCCGCTGATGGTGGCACGGTGGCCCGTTGCAAAGTGGCTGGGGCGGAAGTCGTAGTTGTTAGAACCGCCCAAGGCCGACATGGAGAAGTTGTTAGCCTCGAAGGGCAACGCGTGCTCTACGCCACGGGTCTGGTTGTTCAGACCGCCAACGAGCGAGTAGCGGAACTGCCCTGACTCCATGTCGTTCATCGGGGCACCGTTAATGTAAATCTCGTTGTACTTCTGGTTAAAAGCACGATACCTGAAGCGCACAGGGCTGAACAAGTAGCCTACCTGCGAGGCATAGATGTTGTTGTTCGAAGAGATGATGGTCACGTTCTGCGTCATGTCGTCATCCTCGCCCAGCTGAGCTTCGGTGAAAGTGAAGGTCTGTTCGTCCTGTAGTGCACCCTCAGTGGATAGCGTATCTACCTCCTGAGCCAGTGCTGCAGGCGCCATGCACAGCGTCATCACAACAAGTTTCAGCTTTTTCTTCATAGTTTATAATTTGGTTTATTAATATATTTTGCTGCAAAGATAAAAAAAAATATTGAAATAAAGGCGAAGAATCAGAAATATTTTTGTAACTTTGTCGCATAAAAACCGAAACTATATGAAAAAGCTTACCATCCTTACCCTGCTGACCCTCCTCTTAGGGGCGGTTTCAGTACAAGCCCAACAGAAGAATTACTCGGTCTATGCCGTTGGATTCTACAATCTTGAGAACCTTTTTGACACCTGTCACGACGAGGGGCACAACGACTACGAGTACCTGCCGCAAGGTGCCAACAAGTGGACGGGCATGAAGTACACCAACAAACTGCGCAACATGGCCCGAGTGCTCAGCGAGATGGGCACCGACGTGCTGCCCAAGTCCGTAGGCTGCGCCTTTATCGGCGTTTCCGAGGTCGAGAACGCCAAGTGTCTTACCGACCTCTGCGCCCAGGAGCCTCTGAAGGCCCGTGGCATGCAGTTCTGTCACATTGAGGGCCCGGACCAGCGCGGCGTCGATTGCGGCCTGCTCTATAACCCCAAGCTTTTCCAGGTGCGCAACGTCAAGCTTGTACCTTATGTATATGAGCTCCCTGAGGACAGCATGCGTGCCACGCGTGGCTTCCTCACCGTCAGCGGCACCCTGGCCGACGAGCACGTGGCCGTCATCGTCTGTCACCTGCCCAGCCGTTTCTCCGGTTCCTACTACCGCGAGTTGGGCGGCCGCCAGATCCGGGCCGTCAAGGACTCGCTGCTGCGTGACGACCCCGAGGTTAAAATCTTCGTCATGGGCGACATGAACGACGACCCGCAAGACCGCTCCATGGCCGTCGAGCTGGGTGCCAAGCGCGAGGTCGATGACGTTGACGACGGTGACCTCTGGAATCCCTGGTGGAACGTCCTGGCCTCCGGCACCGGCACGCTGCAGTACGGCGGGGCCTGGAACCTCTTCGACCAGATTATTCTCTCCTGGAACATGCTCGACGACGACGCTATGAAGGGTGGCAAGGTCAATCTCAAGGAGCTTGACTGCGAGAAGCTCATGTACTGGAAGCACCAGGTGTTCCGCCGCGACTACCTCTTCCAGCAGGAGGGCCGCTACAAGGGCAACACCCTGCGCACCCATGCCGGTGGTCAGTGGCTCAACGGCTACAGCGACCACCTGCCCACCGTAGTCTATCTCATCAAGGAGAAGTAATCAATCGAAAACTGGGAATCCGTAAATCGTAAATCCCCCCAAGAATAAATTGTAAATCGAAAATCCGTAATTCGTAAATCCCCCCAAGAATAAATTGTAAATCGAAAATCCGTAAATCGTAAATATAAAAGGATGTATATCATAGGAATAGCAGGTGGTACGGGCTCCGGCAAGACCACCGTCGTAAAGAAAATTGCCAAAGTGCTGCCACCCCATTGCGCAGCCCTCATACCCCTTGACTCGTACTACAACGACACCACCGGCATGACCCTCGAGGAGCGCAGTCAGATTAACTTCGACCACCCCGACGCCTTCGACTGGAAACTGCTGACTGAGCACATCAAGCAGCTCAAGAACGGACAGGCCGTCGAGCAGCCTACCTACTCGTACGTCCTCTCCAACCGTCTGCCCGAGACCATCCACGTCGAGCCCAAGCCCGTCATTCTTCTTGAGGGCATCATGACGCTCCACTACAAGAAGCTGCGCGACATGATGGACCTGAAGATTTTTGTCGATACCGACAGCGACGTGCGTCTCATTCGCAACATTCGCCGTGACGTGGTGGAGCGCGGGCGCACCGTTGAGCAGGTGCTTGACCGTTACGAGAAAGTGCTCAAGCCCATGCACGAGCAGTTTATTGAGCCTACCAAGAAGTTTGCCGACCTTATCATCCCTTGGGGTGGTGACAATAAGACCGGCATCCACATCCTCAAGACCTACATTGAGGGCATCGTCACGGGCGTATGACGCCCAGGCCCGTCACCCTCCTGTTGCTGGCCCGTCATGGTGAGACCGTCGATAATGCGGCACAAATCATGCAGGGTCAGACTCAAGGTCGTCTCTCCGAGCGTGGCCTTCAGCAGGCTGCCGAGCTGGCTGCAAAGCTGGCCACCTGCCGCATTGATGCCGTCGTGTCGAGCGACCTCTACCGCTCCGTCCAGACCGCCCGCATCGTCAGCGAGCCCCATGGTCTCCCCGTTCAGCAGACTCCACTCCTGCGCGAACGTGACTGGGGCTCCTTCACGGGCCGTTACATTCCCGACCTGAAGGACGAGCCGTGGCCTCAAGACATCGAATCGCTGGACTCTCTCTTAGAGCGAGCCCAGCGATTCTTGCAGTATATTATGACAAACTATGAGGGTCAGACCGTACTGGCCGTAGGTCACGGCATCATCAACAAAGCCATACAGGCAGCTTTCTTCCGCCGGCCGATGAACCAGGTTGAGCGCATGTCCAATTGCGAGGTGCGCCAGTTGCGCTTAACGGTGTCCGCCGAAGTTTCCGTGGTGACCGCCGCCGCCTCCGCCGTGGCTGCCTCCGCCGCGAGTGCCGGTACCTCCGCCGAAGTGACCGCCTCCACCGAAGTGACCGCCTCCGCCGCCTCCTCTGACGCTGCCACCGCCGAATGAGCCGTGGCTACGCGTGCTGGGCGTTGTCGTGCGCGGAGCTACGCTACTTGGCGTGCGCGGTGTCGTGGTGCGCGGAGCTACGCGGTCGGGCGTTGCTGTGCGTGGGGTGTGGCCCAGTCTCGGCGTGCCGCCGTTACCGCGATGGTTGCCGAAGTTTCCTCCGTTGCCGTAGTTTCCGCTGCCGCCAGCGCGATGACTGCCGTAGTTTCCGCTGCCGCCAGCGTGGCGGTTACCGTCGTTGTCGCCGTTACCACGATGATTGCCGAAGTGCACGTTCCCGTGGTTCCCGTAGTTGCCGTGCCGCCCGCCGTTATAGTGTCCGCCGCCGTGGCGTCCGCCAGCGTGAGTCGAGCCGTGGCCTACGTGGCGATAGTCTCCCCGGTGCCATCCGTCGCGCATGCCGAAGTGGCGATCCCCGTGGTGGCGGCGGTAGTGGTCGCGGTGGCCGTAGTAGTAGCCGTGTCCGCCAATGCGGTGCCAGGCGTGGCCGCCTCTGTAGGTGGCGTAGAAGTGAGGCCGCCCGAAGTAGAAGTAGTCACGATACGGGTAGCGGGCGTAGATGCCGAAGTGCCAGTAGCCGGCGTCCCAGTATAGCGGACGGTAGAAGTAGCTCGCGGCAATGTAGGCGTTCCACTGAGCCTCCAAGAGGATGTAGCTCATATCCAGATTGCGGCGCTCCCAGTAGGTGCCATAGACGTCATCGACGCTCGTCACCCCCATCAGGTAGTCCAGGTTGATCTCGTAGGCAGCCTCATACTGCTCGTCCGTCAGGTTCAGCTCGTAAGCCATCTTGTCCGTCAGGAAGAGTGCCTCGTTACGTGCCTGCTCGTAACTCATGGCGTGGGTAGCAGTAGCAGTCAGCAGCATTGCCACCAGGGCGATCATCATCTTCTTCATATCTCTGAAAGTTTTTTTATTAGTTCAACGTTTTTTTCTTTTCACGGTGCAAAGTAACGGCTTTTTTCTTACCTTTGCAAAGGATTTTCCCTAATCCCTCGGGGGAATTTCCCTACAGTTGCAATAATTAGCTCCGAAAAGCGTTATATTTAGTAAAAAGGTAAAAAAGTTTCATGAATCGGCTTTACACATTATTATTCTTATCGTTGGCAGCTCTCACCACCAGCGCCCAGACCCTTGGCGACCAGGACGGCGACGACGAGCAAGCTGCCTCCGAGGGACTGCACTACCGCGTAGAGATGCAGGCCTCGCTCTCTACTGGCGACCACGAGCCCCTCTGGCTCAACGCCAACAAGTACGGACTCAGCTCCCTCGACAAGAGCAACGGCTACCTCAGGGCCTCGCTCCAGCGCCCGCTCCAGAACGACGAAGGCCGCAAGTGGGGGTGGGGGGCCGGCCTCGATGCCGCCGTAGCCTACGGCTTCACCAGCAGTTTCGTTCTCCAGCAGGCCTACGTTGAGGGCCGTTGGCTCCATGGCGTGCTCACCGTGGGCAGCAAGGAGTACCCCCTCGAACTGAAGAACCCCCGGCTCAGCAGTGGCTCACAGACCCTCGGCATCAACGCCCGACCCATTCCGCAGGTGCGCCTGGCCCTGCCCGACTACTACGCCCTGCCCTTCACTAAGGGCTGGGTCAGCCTGAAGGGTCACATAGCCTACGGGCGCCCCACTGACGAAGGCTGGCAGAAAGACTTTACCGGCCGGCAGAGCCGATACGACGAGGGCACCTACTACCACAGCAAGGCCGGCTACATCAAGATAGGCAACGACTACCGCTTCCTGCCCGTATCACTCGAGCTGGGCCTGGAGATGGGAGCCCAGTTCGGAGGCACGTCCTACAACACCGGCTACGGCTACCCCGTCAAGAACGAGGGCGGCCTCAAGGGCGCCTGGCACGCCTTCATTCCCGGAGGCGGCGAGACCGTCGAGCAGGGCTCTGCCTACGAGAACGCCTCCGGCAACCAGCTCGGCAGCTGGCTCATGCGACTGAACTTCGACTACGACACGTGGTACCTCGGTCTCTACGCCGACCACTTCTTCGAGGACCACTCCGCCATGTTCTTCCTTGACTACGACGGCTACGGTTCCGGCCCCGAGTGGGACGTCAAGAAGAAGCACCGCTACTTCGTCTATAGCCTTAAGGACATTCAGCTCGGCCTCGACTTCCGCCTGAAGCAAAACGCCTGGATTAACAACCTCCTCGTGGAGTACCTCTACACCAAGTACCAGAGCGGCCCCATCTATCACGACCACACCAGGCTCCTCTCCGAGCACGTCTGCGGACTCGACAACTACTACAACCACAACCTCTTCACTGGCTGGCAACACTGGGGCCAGGCCATGGGCAACCCCCTCTACACCTCGCCCCTCTATAACGACAACGGCACCATCGAGTTCCGGAACAACCGCTTCGTAGCCTGGCACTTCGCACTGGCCGGCTCGCCCAACTACAACCTCAGTTACCGGCTTCTGGCCACCTTCCAGCGTAGCCTCGGCACCTACACCCAGCCCTTCGCCGACCCACAGGCCACCCAGCACCTGCTGGCCGAAGCCAACTACCGCTTCTCCTACTACTCGCCCCTCAACGGCTGGACCGTCAAGGCCGCCGTCGCTGCCGACTTCGGCCGCACCTACGGCAAGAACCTTGGTTTCCAGCTCACCATTGCCAAGACAGGAACGATATTCAACAGTAAAAAGACCAAAAAATGAAGAATAATATATTTGTCCGAGTCCTCTCCTACCTCGTACCTCGCACCTCGCACCTCGTACCTCGCACCTCGCACCTCGTACCTCGCACCTCGTACCTCCTTCTCCTCCTCGCCCTCACCTCCTGCGAGTTCGAAGCCTCCAACAACGGCGACCTCGACGGCTTCTGGCAGATGACGCAGCTCGACACCGTGCGCACCGCCGGCACTACCGACATGCGCGATCGCCACGTCTTCTGGGCCGTCCAGCACCACCTCTTCGAGCTCAAGCACCCCAGCGGCAACATTCGCAGGAACATCATCTTCAGCTTCGAGCACAAGGGCGACTCCCTCATTCTCACTGACCCCATCGTCAGCAACCGCGACTCCTCCGACATCCTTGTCACCTCTCCCGACCAGCTTCAGGACTTCCCCGGCATTGAGCGCATGCGCGAGGGCTTCCTCATCACCACCCTCGATGGCGACCGCATGGTTCTGCAGTCCGATCGCTACAACCTGCACTTCCGCAGGTATTGAGAGCAGTAGTGTCACGCCCTAAAGTGGCCACTTTAAGAATGTTCCATGGGGTGGAACACTTTATTCCATGGGGTGGAACACTTTGTTCCATGGGGTGGAACAAATAGAGATATGCTACTTCTTCGGGGTTAAGTCGGCATTTCTGTTGTCAGAAGCAGCACGGTCTTGAGTTAAAATAGGGCATGTTTTGTCATAACAAACGTTAAATAATTAGTTTTCTTGCCACACTTGCCACCATAATGCCACGCGTAACCGGTTGACTTTCAGCTATTGTTGCAAGTGTGGCATTTTTGCAAGAAAAATAAAAAACTCTGGTAGTAGGATTATTCTCGTAATTACATTCCCGTTACATTTACAGTCTGTAACCGTAATGTAACGCGAATTGCTTGTAGAGGTAATGGAAAGGGCGTAACTTTGCGGCATAAATAAGAAAGAAAGAGAAAACATGGAGCAAAACTACGTAATGATAGGGCTGAAAATAGCCGGAGCACTGGGTCTGTTGATATACGGCATGAAGATGATGAGCGACGCGCTGCAGAAGATGGCGGGTCCGCAACTGCGCCACATCCTGGCCCGTATGACTACGAACCGCCTGACGGGCATGTTGACGGGAGCCTTCGTGACGTGTGCCGTGCAGTCGTCGTCGGCCACGACAGTGATGACCGTATCGTTCGTTTCGGCCGGGTTGCTGACGCTGGCTCAGGCCATCTCGGTGATTATGGGCGCCAACATCGGCACTACGCTCACGGCCTGGATCATGTCGCTGGGATATAACGTCGATTTGACGAGCGTGGTGTTCCCGGCGTTCTTCGTGGGCATGGTGCTGATATACAAGAAGCGGCACCGCTACGTGGGCGATTTCCTCTTCGGCATTGCCTTTATGTTTCTCTCGTTAGTCATGCTGAGCAAGACGGGCAAGGAGATGGACCTGGAGCACAACAAGGCTGTGGTCGATTTCTTTGCCTCGTTCGACACGGGGAGCTACTGGACCATTCTGGCCTTCCTGGCCATAGGAACGCTGATAACCTGCGTGGTACAGTCGTCGGCAGCGGTCATGGCCATCACCATCCTGCTCTGCTCGACGGGCGTGCTGCCCATCTACTTAGGCATAGCACTGGTGATGGGCGAGAACATCGGCACGACGGCCACGGCCAACCTGGCAGCCCTGGGGGCCAACCTGCAGGCACGGAGAGCGGCACTGGCCCACCTGCTGTTCAACGTGTTCGGCGTGATGTGGGTGCTGCTGGTGTTCTACCCCTTTGTCGATTTGGTATGCCGGCTGGTAGGCTACGACCCCACGCAGGGCGGTCAGACGGCGCTGCTGCCCGTGGTGCTGGCCATGTTCCACACGTGCTTCAACGTGACGAACACGGCGATTCTCATTGGCTTCATTCCGCAGATAGAGCGCGCGGTATGCTGGCTGATGAAAGATGGAGCAAGGACCAAGGAGGAGGGTGAAGGGACGGACGAGGAGTTCCGACTGCAATACATACAGTCGAACCTGATAGAGACACCGGAAATTGCCGTGCTGCAGGCTCAGAAGGAGACGGCCTACTTCGGCGTGAGGGTGGAAAAGATGTTCGGCATGGTGAGAAAACTCACCGAGGAGAAAAAGGATTCAGCCTTCGGCGAGCTGTTTACCCAAATAGAACGTGAGGAAGACCGCACGGACCGGATGGAGATGGAGATAGCCCGCTACCTGGAACAGGTGGGCGAGGGACACCTGAGCGACCTGACGAAGATGAAGGTGAGACAGATGATGAGGGAGATTAGCGAGCTGGAGTCAATAGGCGACGCCTGCTACAACATGGCCCGTACGCTGAAGCGCAAGCAGGACAGCGGCGACGAGTTTACGCCCGAGCTGGAAGAGAAGCTGAAAGACATGATGGAGCTGACGGCGGAGTCGCTGACGCAGATGAACAGCGTCATGACGGGTCACGCCAGGGAGAAAGACATCAGCGAGACCTACCGCATAGAGAACAACATGAACTTGATGAGGAACCGGCTGAAGGCGCAGAACATACAGGCCGTGAACAACCGGGAATATAGCTACGCCGTGGGCACCATGTTTACCGACCTGGTGACGGAGTGCGAGAAGCTGGGCGACTACGTGGTGAACGTGGTTCAGGCCAGGGTGATAAAATAATTTGGCGATTTCAACGTTATTAATAGAAATAATATCGATGGAAAAGAAGAAAATACTGGTGGTTGACGATGAGCACGACTTGGTGGATGTGCTACAGTACAACCTGAACATGGCCGGATTTCAAGCCGAAGCGGCCTTCTCGGCCGAGAGGGCACTGGAAATGATAGGCGACGGCAAGACCCACTACGACCTGCTGCTACTGGACGTGATGATGCCCGGGCTGTCGGGTTTTGAACTGGCAGAACACCTGAAGTACAACATCAAGACGAAGAATATACCCATCATTTTCCTGACAGCCAAAGACTCGGTAGAAGACGCACTGCAGGGCTTCAGCCACGGTGCTGACGACTACATCAGAAAACCTTTCTCCATACGCGAGGTGGTGGCACGCATCAACGCCGTACTGACCAGGGCAAAGACCGAGGAGCAGGAGGAAGGCGTGCTGAGATATGAAGACCTGGTGATGGACCTGGAGAAGAAGCACGTGACGGCCGACGGCCAGGAGGTGCAGCTGACACGCACGGAGTACGAGTTGCTCAAGCTGCTGCTGGGCCACCAAGGCGAAGTGCAGACGCGGCAACAGCTGCTGGAGGGAGCCTGGCCGGAGGGCGTCATCGTGACCGACAGAGCCGTGGATGTGAACATTACGCGACTGAGGAAGAAACTGAACGGCTACGCCCAACACATCGTGTCGAAGCACGGTTTCGGGTACGTCTTCAAGGTCTAAGGAAGCTCAAAGTCAAAAACACCCAACACCCAACACCCATCACCCAACACCCAATGACTGAAGGAAGAAAAATGTTTCTAAGCGTGATGGTAGTGTTCGTTCTGTACGCCATCATCTTCATTCTCTTCGAGGACTACGACCGCCGCTACATAGAACCCTTTGAAGAGGCCAGCGACTGGCACCTGCTACTGTTCTCGGTAGTGGTAATGGCCGGGCTGGGATGGCTGCTGCACGGATACTCCAAGCGCATGGACGAACGCATAACCCGCGAACAGCAGGAGAAACAGAACCAGATGAGGCGGGAGCTGACACAAAACATAGCCCACGAGCTGAAGACACCCGTGGCCAGCATACTGGCCTATACCGACACCATACTGGACACGCCGCAAATGGACGAAAAGACCAGACAGCGATTCATTGAACGCACCAACGCACAGGCCCGGCGGCTGACGCACCTGATGCAGGACATAGCGGTGCTGAACAAGCTGGACTACGCTGCCGACATGCTGCAAAGAGAGCGCATTGACGTGGCCGAACTGGTGGCCGACGTGGTGCAAGAGTCGGAAAGAGCACTGGAAGCCAAGGAGATGACCTTCCGCAACTGTCTGCCGCAAGACATCTGCATAGAGGGCAACTGGCAGATGACGTACAGCATCTTCAGGAACCTGACGGACAACGCCATCAACTACGCCGGGAAGGGCTCTACCATCAGCCTGACGGCTACAAGACAAGAGGACGGTTGGCACTTCTGCTTCGAAGACAACGGAGTGGGCGTGGCTGAGGAACACCTGCCGCGACTCTTCGAGCGCTTCTACCGCACGGACAAGGGACGCAGCCGCGACCTGGGCGGAACGGGCCTGGGACTAAGCATTGTGAAGAACGCCGTACAGTTTCACGGCGGCACCATCAGCGTGAGTCTGGTAGCCCCCCACGGGCTGCGCTTTCAGTTCAGTTTAGCCCCCTCCCGGCCTCCCCAAAGGGGAGGAGCGCCTTCACGGACAGGAAAAAAATAAGTGACAAGTAGTAGTAGGACTTGTCACTTATCATTTGGAATCAGGTGGAGATGGAGGGGTTCGAACCCTCGTCCGCACAAGGAAACCATACGCTTTCTACACGCTTAT
>DGTH01000085.1:18252-37241 GCA_002393705.1 Prevotella sp. UBA4341
TTTCTACACGCTTATTCCAGACTTCTGTTTTCGTGTGACGGCAAGACCTGGACCACCAACCGGCACCTTATCCTCTAAAGACTTCACCCAGACAGCAAGGCCTGAAAGGGCTATTTCCGATTTAACCTGCGCCGCTGAATCTCCGGATTCGGAACAACATCCTCGGAGCGACGTCTCGTTTCCTCACCTTGTAAGGAAATTAAGCGAATGATCTACTGTACTTCGATCAAGCAGCGAGAGCATACTTGTTGTTGCCAATTAATTTTCTGTTCACTCAGTTTAAGGAGCTAGCCAACGAGGCTCCGCGTGCTTACGTACCATCTCGGCTTGCCGTCTAATCCAGTCATCCCCAAGAAAAACGGTCGTAACGTGGCTGCAAAAGTACGAAGAAAAAACGGAAACGCCAAAGGGTTTTTGAAAAAAATATCTCCCACACTACAATAATTCCGCTAAAAAGGGGTTTATATGTTAGGATTATTATATATTCAAGGTACGAGGTACGAAGAATGAAAAATATTGAAGTATGAAGAAATATCTACTTATTCTGGGGATGCTGCTGACGCTGGCCACGGGAGCAACGGCACAGACCATGACCGACCAGCAGATTATACAGTTTGTCATGGAGCAACGCCAGCAGGGCGTGAGCCAGCAACAAATAGTAACGAAGCTCATGCAGCGGGGCGTGAAGATAGACCAGCTGCAGAGACTCAGGAAGAAATACGAGTCGCAGATGAACGGCGACGGACTGGGCGTGGTGAACATTACCACCGACCCGAACGCTGCCAACAGCCGGCTGCGCCAGAACAACGGACAGCAGAAGGACGCCCCGAACAACACCAGCTTCCGCCGGGCCGGCGACCCCACCGTCAGAGTGCCGAACACGTACGACGAGAACGACCCGGAGTACATGCAGATGAGCCGCGAAATGGGCACCTTCCTGCCCGACTCGGCCGAGATGGAGCGCATGCGCATTGAGGAAGAAGTGCTCATGAGAAACTACAAGAGGGTCTTCGGACGCGACATCTTCAACAACAAGAACCTGACCTTCGAACCCACCATGAACATTGCCACGCCGCAGAACTACACTTTAGGCCCCGGCGACGCAGTGAACATTGACGTATGGGGGGCAAGCCAAAAGTCGTTCCAAAGCACCGTGTCGCCCGACGGCACCATACAGATAGAGGGCTTCGGCCCCATCAGCGTGGCAGGTCTGACCGTAGCGCAGGCCAACAGCAGGCTCCGCTCACAGTTGGGCTCACGCTACCAGAGCTCGCAGATACGCCTCACCGTGGGACAGACCAAGACCATCATCGTCAACGTGATGGGCGAGGTAAACGTGCCCGGCACCTACACGCTGTCGGCCTTTGCCACCGTGTTCAACGCGCTCTACATGGCTGGGGGCATCAGCGACATCGGTACGCTGCGTAACATCAAGGTGTTCCGCAACAACCGGCAGATATCGACCGTCGATGTATATGACTACATACTGAACGGCAACCAAAGCGGCAACGTAAGGCTGGCCGACAACGACGTCATCATCGTGGGACCCTACGAGAGCCTGGTCAACGTGACGGGTAAGGTGAAGCGCCCCATGTACTACGAGATGAAGAAGACGGAAAGCGTGGGAGCCCTGCTGAACTACGCCGGCGGATTTACGGGCGATGCCTACCGCAAGTCGGTGCGCGTGGTGAGAAAGGCCGGCACGCAGTACTCGGTGTTTAACGTCAGCGAGTTTGACATGGCCCGGTTCCCCGTAAGCGACGAAGACTCGGTGAGTGTCGATTCCATACTGCCGCGCTACTCGAACATGGTCGAGGTGAAGGGTGCCGTGTTCCGCCCGGGCATGTACCAGGTGGGCGGCGACATACAGAGCGTGCGCCAACTGGTGGAGACCGCCGACGGCGTGACCGAGGAGGCCTTTACGCCGCACGCCATTCTGCACCGCATGAAGCCCGACAGGACGCTGGAGGTCGTGTCGGTCGATTTGCAGGGCATCATGGACGGCACGAAGCCCGACATTGCGCTGAAGAACGAGGACGTGCTCTTCGTACCGAGCAAGCAGGACATGCAGGAGGAGAAAACACTGACCATACACGGCGAGGTAAGGAATCCTGGCGTGTATAAATATGCTGACAACGAAACGCTTGAAGACTTCGTACTGCAGGCCGGTGGACTGACCGATGCTGCCTCCATCGTGAAGGTCGATGTGGCCCGCCGACTGAAAGACCCGCTGGCCACCACGGCCTCGGACACCATAGCCCACACCTTCAGCTTCGGGCTGAAGGACGGTTTCGTCATTGACGGCGAGGCGGGTTTCAAGCTACAACCCTACGACGAGGTCTATGTAAGAACCAGCCCCGGATACATCAAGCAGCAGAACGTCAGAGTGGAGGGTGAGGTGAACTTTGAGGGCACCTACACGCTCAGCAAGAAGAACCAGCGACTCTCGGAGGTGATACGCCAGACGGGCGGACTGACATCGACAGCCTACCCCGAGGGTGCCCGACTGGAGCGCCGCATCACCGAGGACGAGCGTCTCAGAATGCAGACCGTGCTGAAGATGGTAAAGGCACAGAGTGGCGACCGCGACACGCTGGACATCTCGAAACTGGACCTGGGCACCACCTACTGGGTGGGCATACACCTGGACCAGGCACTGGCCAACCCGGGCGGCGACGAGGACATCGTGCTCCGAGAGAACGACCGCATCATCGTGCCGCAATACTCGGGCACGGTGAAGATAAGCGGCGACGTGATGTACCCCAACACCGTGGCCTACCGCGAGGGAAAGAGCGTGAAGTACTACATCAACCAGGCAGGCGGATGGGGTAACCGAGCCAAGAAGAGCCACACCTACATCATCTACATGAACGGTACGGTGGCCCGCGTAGGCTACGGCACGAAGATAACGCCGGGCTGCGAAATCGTGGTGCCCAGCAAGCCCGCCAACTCCCGCCTGACACTGCCCGAAATCATGTCCATCGGTACCAGCACCGCCTCGCTGGCCACGATGATAGCCTCGATAGCGAACCTGATTAAGTAAAGCAAAGTATGGAAGAAACGAAGAAGAACGAACATAGCGAGAACGCAGAGCAGAAGGGCATAGACCTGCAGCACATCGTAGAGAAGCTCTGGAAACAGAAGATGCTGTATGCCAAAGTGCTGCCAGTGGTCTTCGTCGTGTCGTGCCTATATATAATATGTATTCCACGAACCTATAGCAGCGACATCAAGCTGGCTCCCGAGATGGACAACTCCATGGGCGGCGGTACGCTGGGCGACATAGCCTCGTCGCTGGGTTTCAACCTTTCAGACATGCAGACCAGCGATGCTATCACCCCTCTGCTCTACCCCGACCTGATGGACGACAACAAGTTTGTGAGTGACATATTGGACTTCCAGGTAGGAAGCCTTGACGGAACCATCAAGTGCAGCTACGGCGACTACCTCAAGGAACACCAAAAGAAACCCTGGTGGGGCGACGTCATTGACTGGATCAAGAGTTTCCTGCCGAAGGGTGAGGAGGAAGACCCCATAAAGGCCAGCGGACTGGAAAAGAGCCCCTACCTGCTCACCATGGATGAAGACCAGCTGCTGGAAGCCGTCAGGGGCAACATCACGCTGCGGGTAGATAAGAAGACCGGCATCATCACCATAGCCACGAAAGCTCAAGACGCCTTGATATGCAAGACGCTGGCTGACAGCATGTGTGCTCACCTGCAGTCCTTCATTACCGACTACCGCACAAAGAAAGCCCGCATAGACAGCGACCACTACCGCCAGCTCATGGAGGAGTCGAAAGCTAACTACGAGAAGGCCCGCCAGCTCTACGGCAGCTATGCCGACGCCAACACCGACATTGTGCTGGAGAGCTACAGAGCCAAGCGTAACGACCTGGAGAACGACATGCAGCTGAAGTACAACAGCTACACCACGATGACGGCACAGTACCAAGCAGCACAGGCCAAGGTGCAGGAGCGTACGCCCGCCTTCACCATGATCAAGGGCGCCACCGTCCCCATCAAGCCAACAGGCCCCAAGCGCATGTTCTTTGTAGCCGGCATGCTGGTCTTTGCCACCTTGCTGACGTCACTGTATATATACATCAAAAAATAAGAGCCTTCTTTTTTATTGGCAGCCGCTAACGAATGGTCATCGCTATTCTGACAATGATACTCATCTGTATGGCTTTTTCTCTGATAGAAGAAGACATGAAGAGGAGTGACGTGTTGGCGGTGATTGGCTTGACCGGCATCGTCATGATTATCGTGGCCGGTACGAGAAGCATCTATGACACTCCCGACTCGGACAACTACGAAATCATGTACTACAGCATCAACTCTACGGAAGACGACATCCGCGAGCCTTCCATGGTCTATCTGTCGTACTACCTGAACCAGCTCGGCCTGGGGGTTAATGCGCTCTTCTTTGCCTACGCCCTCATGTCGATACCCCTCCGGCTGGGAGCTATCCTGAAGCTCTCGCCGCTGCCCATACTGACGCTGGCCATTTACATTTCCTACTTCTACCAGTTACACGACCTGATGCAGATACGCTGTGCCGTGGCCTCAGCACTCTTTCTCTTTGCCATTTACTATCGGGCGGAGAAGAAGTGGTGGCGCGCCGTGCTGCTCATTCTCGTTGGTATATTGTTTCACTACTCGGCTTTTGCCGGACTGGTCATTCTCTTCTTCAGCAACAAGGAACTCCGCTGGTGGGAGCGTTACCTGCTGGCAGCCGCTGTGCCGCTGTGCCTGCTGTTCTACTTCTTCGGCTTCGACTACTCGTACTTCATACCCGACGAGCTGGGCGGCGACCGTCTGGCTGCCTACCGGGAACTGAAGGACAAGGGCAAGGAGGATGCCATGACGTGGGTGTTCTACCAGCACCCTGTCTTCCTGCTCAACGTAGCACTCTACTACGGCTGCCTGTTCTACTACGACTTGCTGGCAAAGAAGTACAAGTACATGTCCATCATGCTCAAGACGCTGGCCTTTGCCTTCTTCTGCATGCTGACGCTGAGCACGCTGAGCGGTGTGCTGGCCAGCCGACTTTACGAATACTTTGCTATTGTAAGCATTTTCCTCTGGACGGCAGCTGCCTACGCTTTCCACCCGCTGAACTACGGTAAAATATTCATCAACGCTGTAATCTTCGTACAATGTCTGGCCAACGTGTTTGTCTATACGCTGGGCTGGTACGGCAACCACATGAAATGACGATGAAACAGAACCTTCGTGCACTCCTGGGCGACAAGACCAGCCAACGGTCGGCGCTGATCCTGAAAAACGTGGCAGCCTCCTTCCTCATCAAGGGGTGGTCAGCCCTCATCGTGCTGCTGATGGTTCCGCTGACGCTGAAAATTCTCGGTGTCTATAACAACGGTGTCTGGCTCACGCTGAGCAGCATTCTGATATGGATAGACCTTATGGACATCGGGCTGGGCAACGGACTGCGCAACGCCGTGGCCAACTACGTGGCTCGGGGTGACAGCCAGAAGGTACGTGAGGCCGTCAGCTCCACGTTCTTCATGCTCGTGGTTATTGTCGTTCCCTTCCTTCTGCTGGCCTACCTCGCCATCCGGTTCTTCGACATTTACGGAGCCTTGGGCATTGACCCGCAGCTGACGCCCCACCTTGACACCATCCTCCTGGTGGCCATCGCCATAGCCTCAGGCAACTTTGTACTGAAGATAGTGGGCAATTTCTACATGGGGCTGCAGCTTCCGGCTGTCAACAACCTCATACTCTGTCTGGGCCACACGCTGGCCCTGCTGCTGACGTATGTGCTCTATCTGGCCGGCAGCCACTCGCTGCTCTTCGTGGTCATCGTCAACACGGCAGCCCCCTTCCTGACCTGGGCCGTCACCATACCCTACACTTTCCTGAAGCGCTACCCGCAGTACCAGCCCTCCATACGGCACATCAACATGCGCCAGGCTCGCAGCCTCTGCTCCACAGGCCTTAAGTTCTTCGTCATTCAGATATGTGGCGTGGTACTGTTCATGACCACCAACATCATCATCAGCAGGCTCTTCTCGCCAGCCGAGGTGACACCTTACCAAGTGGCCTACCGCTACTTCAACATAGCCTTCGTACTGTTCAGCACTATCTGCATGCCTTTCTGGAATGCCACCACCGATGCCTACGCCCGTCAGGACTTTCAGTGGATATACAGCGTAGGCCGCAAGCTGAACCTGCTCATGCTGGCCATTTTCCTACTGCTGCTCGTGATGCTGCTGGTCAGCGGATTCGTCTATAGCGTCTGGATAGGCTCCGAGGTGCAGGTGCCCTTCGACCTCTCAGCAGCCACGGCCCTCTACATCTTCATCCTCTGTCTCAGCCAGCGCTACTCCTACATTCTCAACGGCATCGGCCAGCTGCGCATTCAGCTGCTCTGCATCGTCCCCGCCACCATTGTCTTCCTGCCCTTAGCCTGGTGGGTTTGCGAAAGCTTCGGTACGGTGTCCGCCTTAGTCTGCGCCATGTGTCTGGTCAATACTCCCGGACTCATCGCCAACGCCTGGAAGTATTACCAGGTATTTCCTCGCCAACAAAGAAAAAGACCCGAATGAAAACAAATAAGACCATCGCCATACTCATGGCCACCTATAACGGAGAGCGATACCTGGACCAGCAGATAGACTCCCTGCTCCGCCAGACCTACGAGGACTGGCACCTCTACGTACACGACGACGGCTCGAAGGACGGTACCGTCAGCGTGGTGAAGCACTACCAGGAGCAGTACCCCGGCCGCATTAGCTTGTTAGACTACCCGCCCCAGGGTGGCCCCTGCCGTAATTTCCTCAGCATGCTGGAGAAGGTGGAGGCCCCTTACTACATGTTCTGCGACCAGGACGACGTCTGGCTACCAGAGAAGATTGAATTGTCCTTCCAAGAGATGACACGTCAGGAGGCAGCAGCTCCTGGTCAGTCCATCGTCGTACATACCGACCTGCACATTGTTGACGAGCAGCTCACGGTCACCTACGACTCCATGTGGAAGCATTGCGGACTCTACCCGCAGTACATCAAGACCTTCGCCGATACCGGCGGCCACACTTCGGTCGCCACGGGATGCACCATGCTCTTCAACCACAAGGCCAAGGAGTGCTGCAAAACCGTAGCAACGAAGGCCATCATGCACGACTGCTGGCTCTGTCTATGCACGCTGAGGTGTGGGGGCATCGTTCGTGGCATTCACCAGCCTACCGTACTCTACCGTCAGCACGAAAACAACTGCTTAGGCTCAGGAGCCACCCAGGCAGCCGACGTCACCCTTCTGTTCAGACTACGCCATTTAGACCAGGTCTATGAGAGCAACCGCAATTACTACCTCATGCTCCGGTCGCTTGGCTACGGCTCCATCCTCAAGTATTTTTACGGCAAGATTAAGTATAAGCAGCGCATAAAAAGAGGACATTACTAACATGAAGACAGCCCTGGTCATAGTACTTTTCCACCCCACCGCCGACGACCTGCGCCAGCTGCGCCGCGTCTCGCAACGCTATGAAGGCGTGATAGTCGATAATTCCGAAACACGCTCTTTTGACGAGGAAGAGGTTGGTCTTATGCACTATATTCCACTGCATAAGAATGCCGGTATTGCCCACGCCCAGAACGTTGGCATTCAGCATGCCATGAAGCATTTCGAGTCAGACTACATCGTCTTCATGGACCAAGACAGCCGCTGGCAGGACGACTACGTAGAACGCATCACCCAGACATACGCCTCGCTCCTTCAGAAAGGCATTCGCCTGTCGGCCTTGGGACCGACGGTCCTTCGGCGCGAAGGGGGCGAAGAGTACCAGTCCGTCATTCACAAGAAACAGTTTGTCACCGACGACTTTATTCTTCGTCCCCACATCATTGCCTCCGGATGCTGCATCCGTAAGGAACTGTTCCTTGAGGTTGGCACGTTCGAGGACGACCTCTTTATTGACTTCGTTGACGACGAGTGGTGCTGGCGGGCCAAGACCAAAGGCTACGTCTGCGGCATCACGCCCCAGGTGTCCATCGACCATAAGATAGGGCAGAAGGAGCTGCACATTGGGAAATACGTCATCATCCTCTCTGCACCCTTCAGGTACTACTACCTGTATCGTAACTACCTGCTGCTGTCACGCCGAAGCTACGTTCCACTGCAATGGAAGCTCAGCTACGGAGTCAAGTTTTTTGCCCGTTTCTTTTACTTCCCCCTCTTTATCGATAATGGCAGAGAGTGCTGGAAGTACATGTGGCGGGGTATTAAGGATGGAATAAGAAACAACATCGCCAAATGAAAAAGATTGCCATATACTGCGTCAATTACAAGTCGTACGACGCCCTCCACAATTACCTTCGCTCTCTGGAGCATGCCGTGAGCCACTCTCAAGAGTCTCTCGCCGTCAACGTCTATGTAGCCGACAATACTGACGACGGTTTCCAGCCCATAGTGGCTGACAGCCCTACGGTCAGCATCCGGGTGTTTCCCTTCCATGAGAACCTGGGCTACTTTGGTGCCATCCACAAAATGATGGAGCAGGTTTCGCCTCTCGAGTTTGACTACGCCATCATCAGCAACGTCGATGTGCTGCTTGACGAGGACTTCTTCCTGCGTCTTGTGCACTATGAGGCCAGTGCCGACCTTGGCTGGATAGCCCCGCAAATCTATTCCAACTTGGAGGAGCGCGACCGCAACCCCAAGATTATGCAGCGCTACCCCAAGCGCAAGCTTCAGGTGCTCCAGACGCTCTTCCGCTTCCCTCCGCTCTACAACCTCTACACCCACACGGCTTACAAGTCGAAGAAGCTCGCTCGTCACTCGGCTGGAGAAATCTATGCCGGCCACGGGTCGTTCATCATACTTACCCGACGTTTCTTCCGCGAGTGTGGCATCATCGACTACCCCGTGTTCCTCTTCTGCGAGGAGATTTATCTCGGCGAACAATGTCGTAGCCATGGGCTGAAGGTACGCTACGAACCGACGCTGCGTGTGGCCGACGCCGAGCATGCCTCCACCGGGACCTTCAAGCGGAGCAAGTATTGCCGCCACAACCTGGAGGCCGTCACCTACATTCTTGAAACCTACTACGCCTAACCCCTCCGGGTATGAAGAAAAAACTCCTTCTGCTATGCATCCTGACATTGTCGGCTTTGGGCGTTCGGGCCGACCGCCTGCTCACGTCGCTCTATACGCGCCAGGTGCTTGAAGCCTCCATCGTGCAGCCGCAGCAGTTTGCGCCTGTACCACGGGCCGCGTCCCCCTTCTGGCGGCAGACGGTCAGCGTCTATATGCGCCACAGCTACATCAACAACGGACGGGGCTATTTAGGAAAACCATGGACGCCCATTCCCCCAAGCGTGTTCAGAGAGTATAGCCTCAATGGCAATCGTACCAATTACGAGAGCCGCTCCTTCGCCCTACGCAAGCAGCTGGCCTGCATGGTCATGGCCGAAATTATGCAGGACAGCGGCCACTTCATCGACGACATCGTCAAGGGTCTCCGTTTCTTTCAGCAGGAAGTGTGGTGGGGCGTGCCGGCTCACTACCCAAAGCCCTTGCCCGACCCTCAGCTGCAGGAGGTCGATCTCTTCAATGCCGAGACGGCCAACCTCCTGGCCTGGACGTGCTACATGCTGGAAGACCGCATCCGGCAGAAAGACCGCCACCTGTGTCAGAACATCAGGAGCGAAATCAGGCGTCGCATTCTCATTCCCGCCCGCACCACCGACTATTTCTGGAAGCGCCACTCCTGGAATCACAATACCTGGACCTGCGCCAACTGGCTCTCCTGTATTCTCTTTTGCGAGGAAGACCGCCAACAGCAAATCAGCGACATCCTTCAGGTGCTCAAGAGCCTTGACGTCTTCATCGACGGCTACCCTGCTGACGGCGGCTGTGACGAAGGCCCCAACTACTGGGACCGTGCTACCGGCTCCCTCTTCGAGAGCATGCAGCTACTGTCGTTAGCCTCCGGCGGCAAGGTAGCGCTGCCCCCTACCGACAAGATAAAGGCCATGGCCAGCTATATCTATAAGATGTATATAGGCAACGGTTACTACGTCAACTTTGCCGACTGCAACAGCCGGCTCACCCCCAACGTCAACATTCTCTACCCTTTAGGGGCAGCCCTTGGCGACGAAGCCCTGAAGCACCATGCCGCCTTCATAGCCCAAAAGAATGAATACTTCGCCCATCCCTGGACGCTGTTCAACCCCAGCGGGGTCTTCCCCTCGCTGAGCCGCGAGCTGTGCTTCCTCCGCTTTATTCCTGCTTTTCAGCGGGAAAAGGCCGAAGAAGCCCACCCCGTCTCTTCGTGGCTACCCGATACGGAAGTGTTGACCGCCCGCACCACCCGTGGGCTGTTCCTTGCCGCCAAGGGAGGCCATAACGACGAGAGCCACAACCATAACGACGTGGGCAACTTCATCGTCTATGCCGACGGCGAACCTGTCATCATTGATATTGGCATGGGCACCTATACCAGCCAGACGTTCAGTCAGGGACGTTACGGGCTGCTGTACTGTCGCTCTGCCTATCACAACGTGCCCCTCATCAACGGCTGCGAGCAGCACGAAGGCAGACAGTACCGGGCAAAACGTGTCAACTACTCCACCAGTGGGCAACAGACTACGTTCAGCCTTGACCTTTCTGAAGCCTATCCGCCGGAAACGGCCGTCAGAAAATGGGAAAGAACCATACTGCTGGAGCAAGACAACGGAGTGACCATTACGGAAGATTTTACCCTAAGCAGGTATCTTCAGCCCACCGACCTCGTCATCGTCTGCTGTGGGAAACCCTCACTGAGAAGTGGAAACGAAATCCTTATCGACAGAGGCAGCAGTTCCTGCCGCATCATCTTTGACCGTCGCCAACTCTCTGCCAGCATAGAGAAGATAGTCCATCAGGACCCCGCCATACGGAATGCGTGGGGCAACAACGAACTCTACCGCATCAAGCTGAGAGTACTGGGCAAAAAACTGAACAACAAGATTAGTTACGCCATCAGGAAGGCCTAATCCAGCGCCATCAGGCACAGACTGCGCTTGCCGGTGTGCACAGAGTCGAACGACACCCACCTGCCGTCAGCGCTCACGCGGGGGTGCAGGTCGCACTTCCACCAGTGGTCCTGGTCTTTCGGCACAAACTGCTTCGGACTCTTCACGTCGGCCAGCAGCACCACTTCGTCCGTCTTCCGGTTTACCTTGTATAGCTTGCAGTGGCGCCACTTGTCCGGATACGTGTCCACCAGAAACCAGTCGTCGTCCACGAAGTGCTGGTGCCCGTCACAGTTTATCCGTGGGTAGGCACACCGTTTCCACTCCTTCATCTCCGGCTGTGCGAAATACACGTGCGAATCCTTACCCTCCATGCGGCAGTAGGCCACGATGCCCCCCAGCCGGTTCCATGCGTAGTGCGACACCATGCCCGACGTCGGCGAGGCGTAGAGCTGTCGGCTTACGCGGTCAAAGACCAAGAGCCTCGTGTTTCTCGACGTTCCCCTGTACCACCGGTGCAGAAAGGCAATGTAGCGGTTGTCGTACGAAAACTCTGTATGTGTCACGAAGTGAAAGCACGTGTCCATGTCCGGCTCGTGCCTGAAGTCGGCTATCTGTTTCAGGCTCAGCAGCAGCTCGCGCCGGTTCCCCTTCAGGTCTATCAGGAAGAGTCCCGTCTTCTCGCTCACGCTCTCCTTCATGTAGGCATCCTCGTCGCCGTAGAGGTAGCCGTAGCCCGGCATTTCGTGCTGCAGCCGTTCGTAGCTGAAGGTGGTAGCATAACAGCCGTCGTAGCTCACAGTGTCAATGGGCCAGCTGACGGTTCTTTTCTGCCCCGTCTCTACGTTGGCCACCTCCGCCACGAGTGTGCCGTCGTGCTGCGTGTTGTAGATGCAGTGCGCCTCATCTACCCATTGCAGGCGACAGCCCTTGTGGTAGTTCCAGGCTCCGCTCTCGCCCACCTTCACCCACTCTGAGAAGTCCGCTCCCGTCCAGTAGCCTACATCCAGCAAGTCGCTCTTCCCTGGCATGCGCAGCGGTATGTGCAGCCTGTACGCCAGCGTCTTCGAGCAGTCGCGGCTGAAGGGGTCCGAGTCGTGGAAACCGAAGAAACTGTCCTCCCTGACCACGATGTCTTTTTCAAATCTCGACTCGTAGTTAGGCAGCAGGTCAAAGAAACCCTGATAGGCGTTCCTCAGCATGGTCTTGACGATGTAATTATTCTTGACGTGATTATATACAAAGGACTCTAAAGCATTCATATCGTTACGCAAAAATTTTCGGCAAAGGTAATACATTCTAATAGAATTACCAAATCTTTACACTTCAAAAACTTGCGTATCCCAGAATTTATGCTTACCTTTGCAGCCGCAATTTTCAAAAAGCAGTATATGAGAGAGAAGTTAGTATCGGTCATCATGCCCACCTACAACGCCGGCAAGTATCTTGCCGACAGCATAGAGAGCGTGCTCAGCCAAACCCACTCCAACCTCGAACTGCTCATTACCGACGACTGCTCGACCGACAACACACGAGACATTCTGGAGTCTTACTCCAAGAAGGACAAACGCGTCAAAGTACTCTATCTCGACAAGAACAGCGGCCCCGGCATTGCCCGCAACAAGTCGATAGAGCGCGCCAAGGGCCGCTACATCGCCTTCTGCGACTGCGACGACCGCTGGTTTCCCGACAAGCTCGAGAAGCAGATAGCCCACATGACGCGCAAGGACTGCGCCCTCTGCAGTTCCTCCTACCTCATCTGCGACGAGCAGAACCAGGTGACCGGCATCAACATTTCGCCCAAGCACATCACCCTCGGCATGCTCAAGCGCGACAACAAGATAGGCTGTCTCACGGCCATCTACGACATTGAGCGCCTAGGCCACAAGTTCTACATGCCCGCCATTCGCAAGCGTCAGGACTGGGCCCTCTTCCTGAACATCCTGAAGGAGTGCCAAATCTGCTTCTGCCTCACCGAGCCACTGGCCTACTACCGCCAGCGTCCCCAGTCGGTCTCCAGCAATAAGCTTTCCTTAGTCAAGTACAACGTCAACGTCTATGAGACCGTCTTCGGCTACACCTGGCTCAAGTCCTACCTGTACTTCTTCCTGCGTTTCCTACCCACCTACACCTTCAAGGTCCTGAAGCGCAGACACGACAGCAGGGAGTACATGAAGAAGCTGGAACTTAACAAAAATTGAAGATTATTCAGATTTTATGAATGCCGTGCGCAATAAATAGCACTCTTATGCGTTTAGTAAGCAAAGGCATATCGCTTATGGAGAAGAATTCTACACCAAAATATAAACTCAACACTGATAAAGACGACCCACGGTTCATTGCCGACGGCATGAACGAATTTGAGCGCAACGTGAAGCGCATTGGCGACCTGCTGCTCGCTGCCTTCTGCCTCGTCGCCTTCTCCCCCCTCTTCCTCATCTGCTACATCGCCATCAAGCGCGAGGACGGCGGCCCCGCCATCTTCCGTCAGGAACGCATCGGGCGCTTCGGCCGGCCCTTCACCATCTACAAGTTCCGCAGCATGGTGGTCGATGCCGAGAAGAACGGCCCTGCACTCTTTCAGCATGAAAACGAGACCCGTATGACCCACGTCGGACGCTTCCTGCGCGACCACCATCTCGACGAACTGCCACAACTCTGGAACGTTTTCAAGGGCGACATGGCCTTCATAGGCCCCAGGCCCGAGCGTAAGTTCTACATCGACCAAATCATGCAGCACGACCCACGCTACGTCTATCTCTACCAGATCAGGCCCGGCGTCACCTCCTATGCCACGCTCTACAACGGCTATACCGACACCATGGAGAAAATGCTCCGCCGCTTAGAGATAGACCTCTACTACCTGGAGCACCGCTCCTGGTGGTTCGACGCCACCATCCTCTTCAAGACTTTTATCAACATCGTTTTCGGAAAAAAGTTCTGACCGCTACAACTCTCCAATCCTAAAACCATACCCCATGAAGAAACTTACCTTAATCATCCTCCCACTCCTACTGCTGCTCCTACTGACGGGCTGCGAGAAAATAGTGCTCGACGGCGCCGACGGTGTTCAGCCCGACGCGGCCGACGGACAGGTTACCATCAGCGTTGACGGCGCTAACACCAGCTACGCGGGCTTCGAGACACGCAGCAGCCTGCCCGTCGAGGAGGTCTGCACGCGCCTCTGCTTCGCCGTCTATCAGGGCGGCACACGCCTGAAGTACGACAACCAGAAGCTCGGCGATGCCGACTTCGGCACCGCCACGTTCACCCTCGATGCCGGCACCTACCAGCTGCTCATCCTCGGCCATAGCGGCCAGGCCAACCCCGCCACCACGAAGCCCGAGCAGGTGAAGTTTACCAACCTCACCGCCTCTGGCGGCACTGGCTATACCGACACCTTCTACTACTACGGCCAGCTTGAGGTCACTGGCTCCACACCCCAACAGCGCTACACCCTGGAGCGCGCCAGCGCCATGCTGCGCCTCATCGTCAGAGACGCCGTGCCCTCACAGGTCAGCCAGTTCTACTTCTACTACACCGGCGGCAGCGGCCAGCTCGACGTCACCACCGGATATGGCAGTGCCAACTCCCAGCAGAAGGTGACGCTGCCCGTCACCCCCGGCCTGCAGCCCCAGCAGTTCGAGCTCTACACCTTCCCCCACGCCGACGGCCAGCCCGTCAAGTTCAAAATTGAGGCTCAGACCTCCACGGGCGAAACACTCTTCACCCGCGAACTCCAGGCCACCATGGAGCCCAACATCATCACCCAGTATTCCGGCAACTTCTTCTCCTCCTCCGACCCCATCACCGACCCCGACCCTGATCCTGACCAGCCCGATACCTCCTCCAGCTCCATCCTCGTCGATACCGAGTGGGGCGGCGTTGAGGAGTTCAGCTATTAGAGAAAGCCCCCAGCCCCCTCCGACCTCCTCTTTTCTCGAGGATGACTTACCCCTTCCCTGTGTTTTTTATTTTTCTTGCAAAAATGCCACACTTGCAACACCGGCTGATTGTCAGTCGGTTATGCGTGGCATTATGGTGGCAAGTGTGGCAAGAAAACTAACTATTTAACGTTTGTTATGACAAAACATGCCCTGTTTTTAACTCAAAACCGTGCTGCTTCTGACAACAGGAATGCCGACTTAACCCCGAAGAAGTGGCGTATCTCTATTTGTTCCACCCCATGGAACAAGTTGTTCCACCCCATGGAATAAATTGTTCCACCCCATGGAATACTTCTAAAGTGGCGTTATTAGCAGCATAAAAAGCGCCGTTTTCTGAAAAGAAAGTCCTTCTTTTCTTTTGTTTTGTTCCCGATTATTCGTAACTTTGCAACCATTTAAAAAAGAAAAAAGACTTATGAAAGAGGTAAACGAGGTACTGATGAGGAACGTCGAGGTGCTGGCACGCCACTCGCAGCGTGAAGACAGCATGATGCCGGAAGGCTCGGCACCCATGCCCAACGTGGAACTGGTGGAGCGCATGGTCCTGCTGATAAGGGACATGCTCTTCAGCGACTACTTCCACCGCCGGCAGCCCGACGAGCGGCTCAGGGCCTACCACATCGGCGTGAAGATGGAGGAACTCTACGCTCTGCTCAGGGCGCAGCTGTCAAGGGGGCTGCTCTTCTGCAGCTGCATGAGCGAGGAGGAGGCCATGCAGAAGGCTGAGCAGCTGGCGCTGGACCTGATAGAGCGGCTGCCGGAGGTGAAGCGCCTGCTATATACCGACGTGGAGGCCATGTTCAACAACGACCCGGCGGCCACGAACTACGGCGAGGTCATCTACTCGTACCCCTCGCTCATTGCCATGACGCACTACCGCATAGCCCACGAGCTGCACTCGATGCAGGTGCCGGTCATTCCGCGCATCATCACCGAGCAGGCTCACCAGCGTACGGGTATAGACATTCACCCGGGGGCGCAGATAGGCGAGTACTTCTCCATTGACCACGGCACGGGTGTCGTCATCGGCGAGACCAGCATCATTGGCAACCACGTGGCGCTCTACCAGGGCGTAACCTTAGGCGCAAAGAGCTTTAAGTACGATGCCGAGGGCAACATGCTCAACGTGCCGCGCCACCCCATCATCGAAGACAACGTGACCATTTACTCCAATGCGTCCGTACTGGGTCGCATCACCATAGGCCATGACTCCGTCATTGGTGGTAACATCTGGCTGACGCACGACGTGCCCCCCTTCTCGCGCATCCTGCAGAGCAAGGCCGTCGATGCCAGCTTCAGCGGAGGTCTGGGCATTTGATACCCCTCCCGGCCTCCCCAAAGGGGAGGAGGGCCTTCACGGACTTTTCGTTCATCGGCATTTGTAATGCCGATGCTGTTGGCAAGTGCATTTGCAATGCATCTGCATCTGGCCTTTACGGACTTCATCCGAACTTGGCGAATACGTAGATGTAAAGCACAGTGACTTCGACCATGACCACCAGCAGGGCTAAGATAGAGAAGGGGATGAGGG
Organism: Prevotella sp. UBA4341; assembly: GCA_002393705.1. GTDB lineage: Bacteria > Bacteroidota > Bacteroidia > Bacteroidales > Bacteroidaceae > Prevotella. The sequence continues at coordinate 34,710 of DGTH01000085.1, forward strand.
CCACGAGCATGCGCCAGATGGTGTTCCAGTAGCTGTAGCCTGACAGCTGCTTGACGGGAATGACGATGAGTGGCATGGCCAGCAGGGAGTAATACAACGAAGCCTTTATGCCGAAACACAGAAACGAAGGTACGAGCATGTAAATGCTCAACATGTTGCTGATATAGACCATGGCCACGAAACACTCAGACAGGTGCAGGTCGGGCATGGCCGGACAGTGGCGTATTAAGAGCCAGAGCGGCAAGGTGTAGAACAGCAGCATGATGAGGGTAAAAAATGAAATGTGACTGTCGCCCCATTCTCCTATCACATCTGTTAATCGGTTCACCTCAGCATGCAGCCGTTCGAACTTACTGTCCTTCTTCTTGGCTTCGGGGGGCTCGTCGTCATCCACGATGTTATGGGCTATTTTCTGTACGACTTCTTTCGCTTCTTGCTCTTCTTGCTGCCGTTGCTCGTAAAGGTTGGTGAGCTGTATGTTTAAGCCTGACTCTACCAAGAGCGACAGGGTGAAGAGCAGGAAGAACATCTTGAAGGGCGGAAAATAGGCCATCTGCATGCCCAGCAGGTAGTCGCGTATCATGTAGCCCGGGCGAAGCATGAGGTCGCGGATGGTGCGGAACATGCCCCGGTTGCCGATGCCCCAGACGTCGAGAAACAGCAGAAACGCCTTCTTGAAGGAGTAGCGGCCAATCCTTGCCGACTGACCGCAACGGGGGCAGTAGTTGCCCTCGAAGCGGGTGCCGCAGGTGGCACACTCGTGAGTTTCCTCAGAGAGTGGAGCCACCTGGTGGGGCTGTTGCTCCCACTGCCTGAATTGCCTGTATCGGCTTTTTATTCGGACATGATTCAACCTTCGCATTTCTCTCCTCGCTCTTTCCTCTCTCCTCTCTCCTCTCTCCTCTCTCCTCTTTAATCTTTAGTCACAGTGATGGAGTCGTTAGAGACCAGGTCGTTAGCGTAGGAGTAGCGCTGAGCCACCTTGACGAGGTTGAAGGAAGCCATGGGCTGCCCCGTGTCGTAGTCGTCGAAGTAGCCACGGAAGCGCATGTTGCCGCCCATGTAGTAGGTCTCGAAGTCACGGATGATGACGCGGTAGCCGTCGTCGTACTCAATGTAGATGCGCCCGTTGTTGACTCGCCAGACGAAGTTGAAGCGCTGGGTGATGCCCGACCATGACTCGCGGTCTATCTCGTAACCCGTGCCGCCACGTGAGAAAGCACCGTCCTGGTGGAAGCAGATTTCGGTGTCGTAGTCGGTGCGGGTAACGCCGTAACGGTCGGAGTAGTAGTCGCCGACGATGGTTCCCTGCCAGATGCCGTCCAGGTCGTAGGCCAGGTCGCTGTCCTTGTCGCACGAGGTGAATGTGGTCATCGTGAGTGCTGCCATGAGCACTAAGACGATGTTGGTGTATAGCTTCTTCATAACGGTAAATGTTTTCTTTAGAAGTGAATAACTCTGTTTTTTTTGTCGGTGCAAAGATAAGCAGAAAATTCCACAGGAGCAAGAGTCTTCTCCTATTTTCTGGTAGGGAAATTCCTATTCTTGCTTTTTTCGTCCAAATTCGGAGTCCGTTCTGCCGCATTTGCCGCTCGGCGACGAAGGAGACGCTTGCTACCAACGGGACGCAAGAATGCGGCTGCATTTGGCGTGTGCATTTGTAATGCACGACAAGAAAAATCAGTGCGCGTCAGTTTGTTTCTTTCAAAAATACAAACTGACGCGGCCTAAACCTATTTGAATCAGTAAATTATAAACTTTGCGTCAGTTTTCTTGGAATTTTGCACTTATTCTCAGAGAATTGCAGACAGCATCTCCGTTCAGCCGCATTTGTCGCTCGGCGACGAAGGAGACGCTTGCTACCAACGGGACGCAAGAATGCGGCTTCATTTGGCGTGTGCATTTGTAATGCACGACACGAAAAACGAGAGAGAGGAAGCGGCAATGCGCTTTCTCTCTCTCGTTTGCTTGTCGTTTCACCATCAATAACAAGACTCAGTTGAGGAGCGCTTGCAGAGGCATCAAAGTCCTTCACATAGAAGTAACCACGGAATCCCTTGATAGTGTTTTCGCCAGTACTGTAATAGAACTTGTTATCGCCAGCACCCAAGAAAATATAATTGTTAGGAATGATTGTTCCTGCAATGTGTGTACCAGCTCTTGCTGTCCATCCAGAGATTTCAATCTATATCTTTGAACGTATTTCTTCTAATGCCAAGACATCTTTTGTATTATCCACACTCCGTCATTATCCTTGCCTTCATGCTTCAAGATTCCGCTCTTCTGTAAGGCGGAAAGGTCACGTTCTATTGTACGTTGGCTCACCGACAAAGTCTCCGACATTTTCTTGCCGGTGATTGTCGGAGACTCTTTGATGAGATTGAGAATTCTCCGTTGACGCTCAGTGAGTTTCATCTCCGACACGTCTCCGTCATGGTCTCCGACATTCGGAGTGTCGGAAGAGGCGAAGATGATGGTCTGGAATTGGGTTGGAGTTGATTTGAACATGGGTTTTAGCTCGTCCTTATAACC
>DGTH01000051.1:0-5628 GCA_002393705.1 Prevotella sp. UBA4341
AAGTCGCTGCAGGACAACACGCTAAACTACTATGCCGGACCTGACAAGATAGAGGGTATCAGCTGGCAGGAGTCGAAGAACGTCTGGAAAGGCTGGTCGCCACAGTTGCAGTTGAACTACATGCTGAACGAGAACCACAGCTTTGGTGCCTTCTACAAATACGACCGTCACCCGAAGGGCAAGTATAACCGCATGTACTATACCGACAACTACGAGAACGGCAATTATGTGGAGCATTCAGAGAGCGACATCTCCCAGGAGGACGAATTCAAGAAGCATATCTTCAATGCATACTACAACGGAAAGGTGGGCCCGTTAAGCATCGACCTGAACATTGACGGACTGTTCGACGACACCCAGTCGTCCGGCATTACGAAGGAAGTAACTGCCGCCCTCGTCCCGTCGGCTGCTGTACCAGAGCAACCATCAAGGCGCAGCATGGAGAGCAAGACCGTCAGTTCAAACAACTTCTGGGCCTCGAAACTCATTCTGGGCTATCCCGTCTGGAAGGGTAACCTCTCGCTGGGTGGCGAATACAGCTACAACCACCGCACAGATGCTTACGACTTCCACGCCACCGATGCCGTCCCCGTGAAGGCTACCGACACGGAGATTAACGAGAAGTCTTCTGCCGTCTTCCTGGAGTTTGGCCGCCAATTCGGAAAGGTCTTTGCACAGTTGGGGCTGCGCTACGAACATCTGAAGAACGACTACTTCAACTTCGGCAAGAAGGAGGACGAGGTTTGCCGAAATGACGGCGACTGGTTCCCCACGGCGGTCATCTCCGCCCCCCTCGGCAAGGTGCAGTTTTCGCTGTCATACCGCCGCGACATTGAGCGTCCGCCATACACCAACCTGACCAGCTCTACCATCTACATCAATCGCTACACCTACCAGAGCGGAAACCCCTACCTGAAACCGACCTACACTCACAGCGTTGTGCTGAATACCGCCTACAAGTGGGTAAACCTGACGCTGAACTATGGCCGAATGAAAGATGCCATCACCATGTCAACCGAGCCCTATCCCGGTGCCACGGACCCTCTTATCAGTCTTGTGCGCCCCATCAACAGCCAGGAGGATTATGACCGCCTCACGGTCATAGCCTCCGCCCGCCCTAATTTTCAATTCTCAATTTTCAATTCTCAATTGAAGTGGCACCCCACGTGGGCGGTTGTGGCCATGCTGCAGAACTACAAGTCGCCAACTGCCACCGGCGAGGTCGTCAAGCTCAGCCGGCCTTGGTTCAACGGCTCCTGGCGCAACACCATCGAGCTGCCCAAGGCCTTCCGCATCAATGCTGACCTGGAGTGGGCCACGAAGGGAGAGTACAACAATTTCTACATCACGAAACCCCGCATAGTAGGCAGCCTCGGCATACAAAGGGACTTCAACCTGCGCCGACTCGGACAGCTGACAGCCGACCTGCGCTGCATTGACCTTTTCAATTCCAACAAGACCAACGCCATCATTTACGGCTATCGTGAACTGACCGTCAGCAATCCCGCCCGCCGCACCTTCATCCTCGACCTGACATGGAAGTTCAACGAGGCTCGCTCGAAGTATCGCGGCTCCGGTGCAGGCGACAGGCAGAAAGCACGCATGTAATAACATCGCTTCTCTTTTGTTCCGGGCGAAGGTGACGAAATGGCGTACCTCGCCCGGTTTTTCTTTGTTTTGTTCTCACGTTCGACAAAAAAAAGAAAGATTTTTCTTTGTTTTGTTCTCACTTAATCGTAACTTTGCAGCCCAATACGGATATTAAGGTAAAAGGAGAATGAAATTTACAGAAAACATGAAGACCGCCTTTGGCTGCCTGACACTGACCATGGTCAGTATGCAGGCCATCGGACAAAGTGACACGCTGTCAATACCCGAAGTTGTAGTAACCGGCAGCCGCCATGCCGTGGATGTGCGCCACCTGCCCATGACGGTGAACATCATAGACCGCAAGACGCTGACGGAACAGCAGCAAACCAGCTTGCTGCCCACCTTGATGCAGCAAGTGCCGGGACTCTTCGTAACCAGTCGCTCGATGATGGGCTACGGCGTATCGGGCGGGGCAGCAGGCGGCATCAACCTGCGTGGCACGACGGGAGGAGCCGGTCAGCTGCTGGTGCTCATTGACGGCCACCCGCAATATCAAGGCATATACGGTCACCCCATCGCAGACAGCTACCAGACGCTGATGGCCGAACGCGTAGAAGTGCTGCGCGGACCAGCCTCGGTGCTCTACGGCAGCAACGCCATGGGCGGCGTGCTGAACATCGTGACGCGCTCCATGCGTGAAGACGGCGTAAAGACCAACATCAACCTGGGAGCCGGCAGCTACGGCACCGTGCAGACGTCGCTGAGCAACCAGGTGCGCAGCGGACGCTTCAGCAGCACGGTGGCAGCAGAATACAACCGCACTGACAACCACCGGCCACGCATGGGCTTCGAGCAGTATGGGGGCTACCTGAAGGTTGGCTACGACCTGAGCGACCACTGGAGAGCCTGCGTCGATGCAGACATTACCCACTTTAACAGCAGCTATCCCGGCGCAACGTCGAGTCCGCTCTACGATGCCGACCAGTGGATAACACGCGGCATGGTATCGGCAGCCGTAGAGTACCACTTCGACAACCTGAGCGGTACGATCAGTGTCTATACGAACTTCGGACGCCACAAGATAGACGACGGAACGGCCGACCCCGCGAAGCCCACTGGGCGCTACTTCCGCTCAAAGGACGCGCTGACCGGCATTTCCTGGTATGAGAGTGCACGCCTCTTCGAAGGTAACCGCCTGACGGTAGGCATAGACTATCAGCACATTTACGGTAACGCCTACTACACGTCGAAGGAAAGCGGCGAAGTGCTGGACACGCCCAACAAGCAGAGCGGCAAGTCCTACCGCAACGAGATAGCCGGATACGCTGATTTCCGCCAGGACCTGACAGAGTGGCTGACCATCGATGCAGGACTGCGCGTGGACCACCACAGCATAACAGGCACCGAATGGGTGCCACAGGCTGGCATCGTGGTGCGCCCCGTCAGGCGGGGAGAGGTGAAAGCCATGGTCAGCAAGGGATTCCGCAACCCCACCATGCGCGAGATGTACCTCTACCCGCCCTCCAACACGGAACTGGAGCCTGAGCGTCTGTGGAACTACGAACTGTCCTGGCGACACCGCCTGAGCAGCATCAGCTACGGCATCAACCTCTTCTACATCAATGGCGACAACATGATACAGACGGTGAACCGCCAGAACGTGAACACTGGCGAAATCAAGAACTGGGGCGTGGAGTTTGAATGGAACTACCTCATTGACAAACACCTCAGCTTCATCGGTAACTTTGCCTATCTGCACATGAAGAACAAAATCATAGCAGCACCGGAGATGAAGTACTTTTTAGGTCTTAACTTCCACCTACAGAAGTGGACTGCCATCGTGGGTGCACAGCGCATAGAGAACCTCTACACCGCCGTAGGCGACAACGAGACAAAGGAGAGTTTCGCACTGCTGAACGCCTCAGTGAGCTACCAAGTGGCCAAACCCGTCAGCCTCTGGCTACGCGGTGAAAACCTGCTGGCACAGCGTTATGAAATCAACCTGGGATACCCCATGCCCCGCGCCACCTTCATGGGCGGAGTAAACATCGAATTCTGACAATGAACACACTGCAAACGCCCCCAAAGCGCCGCATGCCTGCCGAATGGGAAAGACAAAGCGCAGTACAACTGACGTGGCCACATAAGGATACCGACTGGGCACCCATGCTCAGCGACATCACCCGCGTCTATGAAGAAATGGCCCGAGAAATCGGCAAGCGTGAGGACTTGCTCATCGTGTCGGCACCAGGCTCGACGGTTTTTCCACCGGTTCCCCACTCTATTGCCACCATCCCGACCAACGACACCTGGGCACGCGACCACGGGTTCATCACGGTCGTTGAAGAGGAGAGAGGAGAGTTCATCCTGCTGGACTTCAAGTTCAATGGCTGGGGCGAGAAATTCCCTGCTCAGTTAGACAATGCCATCAACAGGCAACTCTGGGATAAAGGGCTCGTCAGAGGGACTTACGAGCCGCACTTAGACTTCGTACTGGAGGGCGGAAGCATTGAGAGCGACGGCCAAGGCACCATCTTTACCACGGAGTGCTGTCTGATGGCTGCCCACCGCAACCAGCCGCTGGCAAAACAACAGATAGAAGAACGGCTGAAGTGCTGGTTAGGAGCCAAGCGCGTGGTGTGGCTGCAACACGGGGCACTCATCGGCGACGACACCGACGGCCACATCGACACGCTGGTGCGCATCTGCCCCGACAACACCTTATTATATACAGGCGGCGACGAGGAACACCCCGACCTTGAACTCCTGGAACGTGAGCTGCAGGAGCTTAGAACACTTGAAGGCCTCCCCTACAGGCTGCTGCGACTGCCACTACCCCGCCCCATCTATGACGAAGGCCAGCGTCTGCCCGCAACATACGCTAACTATCTGGTTATCAACGGTGCCGTACTCGTACCTACTTATGGTCAGGAGGACCTTGACCAAGAGGCACTGAACACAATCAGCCAGGCCTATCCGGAGCGTGAAATGGTGGCAATAGACTGTCGGCCCGTCATTCGTCAGCACGGCAGTCTGCACTGCTGCACCATGCAACTGTATGGATAGTTAAGCTACATTTCGGCAAAAAAACTTTGTGGAACGGAAAAAATGTAGTACTTTTGCGCCGTAATTGTGTAACGACGACAACTTTATGAGAATTGGAATCCTGCAACAGCACAACACTGACGACACCCGCCGGAACATGCAGCGGCTGGCTGAAGGCATAGGCAGTCTGGCTCAGCGTGGAGCAGAGCTCATCGTGCTGCAAGAACTGCATAACACGACCTACTTCTGCCAGACGGAGAACGTAGAATGCTTCGACTTGGCAGAACCCATACCGGGACCTTCTACGGCCTACTATGGCGAGCTGGCCAAACGCTACGGCGTGGTCATCGTCACGTCGCTTTTCGAGCGTCGTGCACCAGGACTCTATCACAATACGGCCGTGGTGCTGGAGCGCGACGGCAGCATAGCAGGAAAGTACCGCAAGATGCACATTCCCGATGACCCCGGATACTACGAGAAGTTCTACTTCACACCGGGCGATTTGGGCTTCCACCCCATAGAGACCAGCGTTGGCCGACTGGGCGTGCTGGTATGCTGGGACCAGTGGTACCCCGAGGCAGCACGCCTCATGGCACTAAGGGGTGCCGAACTACTCATCTACCCCACAGCCATTGGCTTTGACCCGCACGACACGCCGGAAGAACAGGAACGCCAGCGCATGGCATGGCAGACGGTACAGCGCGGCCATGCCGTGGCCAACGGCCTTCACGTGGTGACGGTAAACCGCGTAGGCCTGGAGGACGGGGTTCCCTTCTGGGGCACGTCGTTCGTTGCAGGGCCACAAGGCGAGCTGCTCTACGAAGCCTCAACGACGGAGGAAGAGAGCACAGTCATCGACATCGACTTAGGACGCAGCGAGCAGGTACGCCGCTGGTGGCCGTTCCTCAGGGACCGTCGCATAGAAGAATATTCAGACATTACAAAACGATACATAGACTGAAATCACCCAACACCCATCACCCATCACCCAAC
>DGTH01000051.1:5807-6033 GCA_002393705.1 Prevotella sp. UBA4341
CACCCATCACCCAATATGTCAGACTTAAGATTCCGCGTCGTTGAGGAGGCCTTCAAGAAGAAGCCCGTCAACATAGAGACTCCGAAGGAGCGCCCTTCAGAATACTTTGGTAAATACGTGTTTAACCGTGAAAAGATGTACCGCTACCTGCCGGCCAGCATCTATGCAAAGATGATTGACGTCATGGACAACGGTACACGGCTGGACCGCTCGATAGCCGATGCTG
>DGTH01000057.1 GCA_002393705.1 Prevotella sp. UBA4341
GAAAACTTCGTGCCGTAGTAATCCACGCCTGGGGCGTATTCGTACTCCATGTCGTCCGTCTGCCTGAGGTTGTGCTGGTCGTCCCAGCGCTTCAGGCAGTTGCGGAACCGTTGCACATTCACACCAGCCGAAGAAGCAGGCTCCGGTTCGCTCACCGCAGGAGCCACGGCCGACAGCCCTAACAAGGCCTTTGCCTCGCCGGTGAGCAGCTGTACTACATCAGCATACCGTAAGAAGACGAACGGATACTCGCCCGTCTCTTCATACACGTGGGCCGTCACAACCGAATAATCGCCGAAGTCAAAGCGCACGCCGTCCTTCAGGAACAGCGGAGCCCCCGGCATGGGTGGCGTGCCTCGTAGGTATATGTCGGCACCCTCCTCGCCGAACTTCTCTATCAGCTGTCTGTCTATGAGCTTCTTCAACTGCCGTACAGAGCTGAACATTTCCCAGCCCAGAATGCGGCCGTCGGTCTTGCTGACCGTTATGTCAACAATGTTAGCTCCCGACGTGGCATTACCCACCTGGTAGGCATCCCAGCTGTAGGTGTAGCTGACGATGTGCTTGCCCTCATACTCCTTCTTCGCACGGCGGTTGTAAAACCATCTGCCCTCCCTTGCTCCGTCTTCGGCCATGCTCTTCATCGCCTCGACGGAATTAGCGTTGACGAAGTCGGCCTCCACGTGCTCCATGAGTTGCCTGCCCGTGGAGACCTGAGCTGTAGGCGCCATCAGTTCGCAGAGCCACCGCTGCAGCGTTCTTGCCTGAGGCGACTGGCCTTCAGGCCAGTCAGCATCGACGGTCAGCCGAGCCTCCATGTTGTTCCACTTCACTGCCACCTTGTCAATGTTGTACTTCGTGACAGCCATTTGCTGAGCCTGGGCAGAAAAGCTCCAGCTGACAGCCGCCCCCATCAAGGCAGCCCTCATCCATTTACCTTTTGTTATTTCCATAGTGAATTACGTTTTGGTCTGATTGCTGCAAAGGATGGCTTGTCGAGCAACAGAGCCAAACATCTGCATTGAGGTAATGCCGGATTGCTGCTGCAATTCTGCCTTATGTGCCCTAATCGTATCAATGTATTCACTCCTCGTTGGCATGATTAATGATTTTTATGCCTGCAAAGTTATAATATTATGATTAAATAACCAAACAAAAAGAACAAAACTTCATTTAAACGAGCGGATGACAATATGACGCTGGTCTTTGGGGAATGAATCTACAGAACCGCCCAGCGATTACCACGTCATAGATCTGTTCTTGCTGATTGTGCAGATTAGTTTATCACAACACAAATATGACCTGTCTCAGAAAACCCGATGTAGGCTACAGGCTCGTCAATGCCCTTGAACGTGCGCTTGTTTACCTTAAAGTCGTGCAGGTAGCGGCAACAAAGCCACGCACTCCAGTCGTAGGCGCGCAGGAAGGTGCCCTCCTTGTACAGGTGAACATCTCGTGTCTGGCCAGCCTGGACCTGCTGCCGTTCGTTTTCTATAAGTTCTATAGTTACTGACATAGTAGTTTCTGTATTCTTTAGTTATACGTTACCGAAATCAAATGCCTTGCCCCGCAGCGGCGCCTCAACGTGCCCTTGGGGGCACGGCCCCGCCGCAGGGCAAGGCATTTGATTTCGGCGAGGTTTGTTTTTCGCGTTGCGTCAAGGATGCACTCACTGTTCTAACGCACGGGGCGTACAGATAGCCCGCAGTAGCGGTTGTCGTTGCCCAAGTTTGCGTAGCCCGAAATGAAGCCCAGGCAGTAGGCGTAGTCCGGGGCACTCTCGTTGAGCGACGAGAACCAATAGAAGCCCCAAGAGCCAAGGTCGCTCAATCCGACAAACCCACGGTAGCCCGCAGCGGGAAGGAATATCGTACCACCATTAGGTCCGGTGAATTTACAACCGTTCACGCCGTTCAGAGTCGTCCATGTAGAAGTGCAGCTGTTCAGCAGCTCCTGAATCTGAGTTGAAGAAGGCATGCGCCAAGGAGCACCCCAGTTGGCGGTGGCGGCATCGTACTGAGTGCCGGCGATGTCGGAGCCGATGTTTACTAAATGGCTATAGTCACCATCATAGTCATAATATCCCCACTGGTAAGTATCCCAATTATACACACTCTTCGGCTGCGTCTCACCCCAGGCATAATAGTTGCCGTAACCCTCAGGAGCAGAAGCCCCCACGTTGCAGCAGGCCCACTTCGTGCCAGAGGGCAGGCCGAGGTCTATCATGTGCGGATGGTTCGCGTCGGGACAGGTGGTCTCGCCCTCAAGCTTGAATGTTTCTGTGGGTAACGCCGGCACTTCACCGCCAAGAATCTTTATCATGGGCTTGGCCGTATAGTCTTTATTGGTTTCCAATGATGTAAAGGTCTGACTAATCCTGTAACCTTCGTTCTCTCGCTTATATTTCTGCGTTTCATATTTTGTGGAAATCAGGTTTCCATCCTTATCATAGAGTCCCATACCTACATTAAGAGGAACAAGAATGTCGCGGGTTGGTGTCGTACTGATAGTTGCCTTTTTATTGTCTGCATCCTTTTCTACTGAAAGCTCGGAGAATTCTGGCAATATGTACCATTCATGGTAGAGCGGCGTTTGTATCGTTCCGTCGCAGAACATACCTCTTGGTGTGGTGTGTCCAGCTAAAGCCGCCTCGCCAAAGAACTCATAGTCGATAGTTACAAGGGAAAGGCCAAGTTTGCTGTCCTTATAGGTAGAATAATAATTGACGGGACTGCCAGTGCCCAGCTTCATGGAGAAATCGCCCGTGAGTTTCGGACCTATATAGAAGTCAAGTCCAGTGCCAAGTTTGAAGAGACTGCCAAAGATGTCAATGCCCAGCCAGAAGTCAACCATATAGCCTATCTGAAGACTGCCATTCAGGGAGAAAGCAGCATCAATGCTTGGATTATTAGCTCCTTGAACAGGAAGTTCGTTTGTACCGCCACTGAAATGCCCGTTATGATAGGCCACCTCAGTAAGATACGAATGGACGGGACTGTTCAGTGAGAAATCAAGCTCCAAGTTCCCCTCACCTTTGGCAAACGGCACGCCGGATACTTGGAACTTAAAGACTGGAGCAACAGCAGGAAAGCGGATGGCAGGCAAGGAGGCTACCGGTCCTTTTAAAGTCCCGAAACCAGCGTCAGACTTAAAGTTCAGGTGAGCCCCGTACTGCCAGTCGTGATTGAAACGAAGCGTAATGTGCTGTTCCTTACGGGTAATGTTGTAGGCTACGGTAGCTATGTATGAACCATCTATAGAACCCGATAACGACGCTTGTCCATCAGACAGCGGATGGGAATAGCCTAAGTTGAAATTAATAGGATTACGGCTTGAAATCCACTCATCGCTTATCCTATGTAAGCCTGGCGCAGAGTTGTTTCTATCGCGTATCTGCTCAATAGAAACGAGCTGTTCGAATATGGCAAATATATCACTGACCATTTCACATTCAACCCTGAAAGTACCTGCCTGTATCTGAGTACTTACCACTTTTCCGACAAAACCATCAGGCAGCAGACTGCTTCCGAAGTCTGTGCTCAGAAGTATGTCGCCTATTTTTGGTTGCAAGCTTTGCGGGATGGAGGCGTTGAACAGGAGCGTCATGCCATTAACAGCCTGCAGGTAGGCAGAAAGTCCCTTCTGCTCCATCTGGATGACGTTGGATTGAAAAACAGTTTCCGGCTGCACAAAGCTCAGGCTGTCAATGGCGGCGATGGGAATACGATAGACGCTGTCGGCGGTAGTCACTATCTGGGTCACTATCTCGTCGTAGGTGTTGCCGTCGGCATCCTCGTAAGAGTAGTCGATGCTCTGAACCTCGTCACGGAAGAAGGCATTGAACTCTCCGTCGTTGCGGTAAATGTAAAATGCCTCGCCGACATTCTGCGCCAAGGTGCTGAACGTTACGGCTGCCAACAGAAGAATAAGGTATAGGCGGCGCTTCATGGCTTCGTGAATTTAGAGGTTCGACCATTGACGTTTAAGAGATAGACCCCCGAGGGGATGGCTGAGAGAGGAAGCACGGCCGTGTTGCCCGTACGCTGAACGTTGACGGGCACGCGGATGCCGCTCGCGGTATAGACAGCAATCTTGTCCTGCTGGCTGATGCCGTTGAAGACGAGCTGGCCGTCACGCTCGGCGTAGTTGGCCTTGGCCGTTGGGCTACTGATGCCGGTAAAGCTGCCCTTGTAGGTAAAACGGAGAATGTCGCTCTTGGGGTACTCCATGTTGAGCACTGTCGAAGCGATGACCACGTTGTCGCCCTGAAACGTCACCTTCGGCAGCGTGTAGAGCTGCACGTCGGTGGTGGTGCCGTTGGCGTGGTGAAGCACAAGTGTCTGTGCCGACATGCTACCGACTCCCATCAGAGCCAACATACACACCACTAAGGTAATCATTTTTACTTGTCGTTTCATTAATTTGAAGCTGGAGAATAAGAAAAGGCGTG
>DGTH01000054.1:0-48077 GCA_002393705.1 Prevotella sp. UBA4341
ACGACCAGCGGTCGGTAATCTTGGCCTTTGCCCAGAGCAGCGTACGCTTCAGGTTGTACGTGTTCTGCTTCTTGCCGTTAAGGTCTTGGTAAGCCCAGCCAGCCTGGGCGTAACCGTTCAGCGTAATGCGGCTTGTCAGGTTCTTGAGCCAGCTGGATGCCCCCTCGGCGGGGGAAGCGCAGTGCATTCTGTTTTCAGTGGGGGAAGCACCGGACGTTGTTGCTTGGCCCATGGCAGCTGTGCTGCTCATGGCGGCCAGTGCCACAGCCAGTGTGGCACGTCGAAAAAGTCTTGTTGTCATTTCTGCGTTTTTAATGTTTAATCTATTTGTAGTCGCGTATTCTCACGTCAATACCCGAACCTCCCAACAGCAGCGAAACCTTGCCAATGGGGGTGTCGGAGTAGTGGTAGGGGAAGAGCACTTTAGGCCGTATGGTCTTTGCGGCCTTGACCAGTTGTTCAGGTGTCATGGTGTAGGGCTGGTTGCAGGGCAGGAAGGCAACGTCGATGGGCCCCAGTTCGGCCATTTCGGGTATGTCCTCCGTATCGCCGGCAATGTAGATGCGTAGCCCGTCGAGCGTCAGGATGTAGCCATTGTCGCGGCCCTTGGGGTGAAACTGCTCGCGGCCTGCCGTGGTGTTATAGGCCGGTACGGCCTTCAGCTGTATGTCGTCAGTTACATTTACGGAGTCGCCGTTATTGATGGCCAGTCCGTTCGTCCAGAGGTTATAGACACTCTGTGGCTCATAGATGATGGTCATTGAAGAGCGCAGGGCCGCAATGGCCTCACGGTCGAAGTGGTCTTTGTGCTGGTGGGTAATCAGGATGATGTTGGCCTTGGGAAAGTCGTAGTAGTTGGTCATGGGCTTCACGGCGTCGGTGACAGGATCGACTTGAATCTCCGTGCCGTCGAAGTTGATTTCCAGGCTGGCGTGCTTGATGCACGTAATGGTGACCGTTTTGCCTGATTGGGTCAGGAAGGTGTCAGTCTTGCGTTGTGCCTGGGCGGCAGTAATGGTAAACATGGCTAATAATGAAATAAAGAGTTTCTTCATGTTTCAGTTTTTTTAATATTTCGGGGCAAAGGTAACACTTTTCTCTCGAACCTCCAAGCTATATGACTATTTTTTCGTAACTTTGATGCATAGCATCGAAGTTACTCCCGCTCAAGAAAACCAAAAATTCTTTTGGTTTTCTCTTCGCTTATTCGTAACTTTGATACATAGCATCGAAGTTACTCCCGCTCAAGAAAACCAAAAATTCTTTTGGTTTTCTCTTCGCTTATTCGTAACTTTGCGGCATGAACATAGAACCCATTGCCCATTTCCGGTCGCCTTTTACCTCAAAGTTCGGCATACCGCGACAGGCCGGCATCGTACCGGAACTGCGCGGACAGATAGTCTTTGAACCACAGTATAGCAACCCTGAGGCCCTGCGGGGACTGGAGCAGTTTGACTACCTCTGGATCATCTGGGGATTTTCTTCGAGGAAGGCTTTTTCGAGGAAGGAGGAAGGAGGAGGGAGGAAGGAGAATGGTGCTATGAACTTCCATCCTACTGTGAGGCCACCGTTGCTGGGCGGTAATGAGCGACGCGGCGTGTGGGCTACGCGCTCGCCCTTCCGTCCGAACAACCTGGGGTTGTCGTCAGTTCGCATTGAGCGTATTGAGCAGGGCGTCATACACGTCATGGGGGCCGACCTCATGGCCGGAACCCCCATTTATGACCTCAAGCCTTATCTGGAGTATGTGGATAGCCACCCGGGGGTGCGCAGCGGTTTCGTAGATGAGCGGGAGTGGAAACGCCTGGAGGTGGTTATGCCCGACGAACTTAAGGCGCAGTTTGCTGTCGGCGAACTGAGGGCCCTGCTCGCCACGTTAGAGCAAGACCCGCGCCCGCAGTACCACGATGACCCGCAGCGCATATACGGTATGCCCTTTGGCGGCCGAGACGTCCGCTTCCGCGTAGAAGGGCTAAAGTTAGAGGTGGTGCAGGTAATAAACAGTAAATCGAAAATCAGTAAATTGTAAATTATTCTTCATACTCGTCGAGCCGGTCGCGCCATAGGTACTTGCGCGTCTCGTGGACAATGATGCCGTTGAGCAGAAGAAGCGACAACAGGTTGGGAATGGCCATGAGGGCGTTGGCACAGTCGGCAAACGACCAGACTGTGTCAAGTTGGACGATGCTTCCAAGGAAGACGGCAACGATGTAAAATACACGAAATACCGTTACTATACGTTTACCTCCAAGGTACTCGACGGCTCGTTCGCCATAGTAGCACCAACCGAGAATGGTGCTGAAGGCAAAGGTAAGCAAACCGAAGGTAAGCAGCGGCGTGCCGAGATAGGGAATCTTGGAGAAGGCGGCCTTGGTGAGCACGGCACCATTGGAGAAGTCAATGTCGCTGTAGGCCAAGACACTGCTGACAATAACCAGACCCGTAATGGCACAGATGACGACGGTGTCCCAGAACGTGCCGCTCGACGAGACAAGGGCTTGTCGCACGGGGTTACGCGTCTTGGCGGCGGCAGCCACGATGGGGGCCGAACCAAGGCCTGACTCGTTAGAGAAGAGTCCGCGGGCAATGCCGAAACGAGCCGCCATCATGACCGTTGAGCCAATGAAACCGCCTCCGGCAGCTTCGGGTGAGAAGGCTGAAACGACGATGAGTTTCAGTGCTGGCCAGAGGAAATGCCAGTTGATGCCGAGAATGACCAGGCACCCCAAGACATAAAAGAAAGCCATGAAGGGCACCAGCATGGAGCAGACGCGGGCAATGCTCTTGACACCACCCAAGACGACGGCAGCCGTCATGGCACAGACTACGGCTCCGGTGAGGTAGGGTGAAATGCCGTACGACTCGTTGGCCAGCACGGCAATGGCATTAGCCTGAACGGTGTTACCGATGCCGAACGAGGCACAGGCAGTGAAAACGGCAAAGAGAACGGCGAGCCACTTCCAGCCCAGACCGCGCTCCAGGGCATACATGGGGCCGCCGAGCATGCGCCCGTCATCGGTCTTTACGCGGTACTTGATGGCCAGCAGACCCTCGGCATACTTGGTGGCAATGCCAAAAACTCCCGTCAGCCAGCACCACAGCACGGCTCCGGGGCCGCCCAAGGCAATGGCCGTTGCCACGCCGATGATGTTGCCGGTACCGATGGTGGCGGCGAGGGCTGTGGCTAACGAGGCAAACTGCGATACTTCGCCATGGCCGTCGCTGTCCTTCTTGACCGAAAGGCGAATGGCGGTGAAGATGCGCAGCTGAGGAAACCGTAAGCGGAGGGTAAGGAAGAGGTGGGTGCCTAAGAGCAGGATAATCATAGGCCAGCCCCAAAGAAAATCACTGATTTGCGACAGGACGTCGTTGAGTTGAGTCATTGTGCTGTTGTGTTTGAGAAGTAAATCTTCACGTGTGCAAACCCCATAGAGCGTAGCATGTTGCCTATTTGTTGCTCGGCATTCTCTTGGGCACGGGTAATGTTCTGCTTGGTCAGACACTGGCGGAGCATCTTCTGGCGTGCCCGCTGGTAGAGGGCTTCACGGTCGGAACTGCTCCATGTGCCGTTAGAAATGAACGATCGGGTATGGGCTTCGTCAATGAAGTTACTGTCGAGCAGTCCAATAGGCGGCAGCGTGACGTTGAGCGTGTCATTCTCGGCACGGAAAGCATCGTCGCGTAGCTGCTCCATGTCAATGCCGAGACGTAGCGTGCCGTAATAGATACGTACGAGTTGGTCGTCGAAGAAAATGCCTCTGCGTACGGTGTCGACCATTTCCTCGTCGGTGATGGAGAGAAACTCCCACTGCCCTATGGCGCGCATGGAGCGTATTTGCTGTGGCGTAACGTCGATGGTGTCATCTGTTACGAGGGCTATGCTGTTGGTTGTTGCCTTATTATATAATAGGTACGCGATAAAGCCGATGGCAATCAGCAGACAAGAGCCAATGGCCAAAAGCCAAAAGCCAACAGATTTCTTCTTTGTATCCTTCATTCCGTGGTCCTTTCAATAATGTGTTGCATGTCCATGTTCTTGCGGAAGGTGATGGTAATGTCTTGCTCGCTGAACCCCATCTGCATCATCATGGGAATCAGTGTGCGGGCAGCGTTCTGGCGGGCTGACTCCACGATGCCTGTTTCAGGTACGGCGGCTATGATGGCCGCACGGCCCTGACGTTCGTAGGAGGTGAGTTCCTGGTCGGTGAAGTCTGAACGCAGCAGCGCCACGTATTTCTTCACGTTGCGGTGGTCAACCTTGGTGCTGGTCAGTTTTACTTTGGGGTCGGGCAGCGTGATGGTAATCTTAGTGCCGTCGCGCTCCACGTTCTCGGCCGAAAAACCGTCGAAGTCAATGTAGGCCTTCAGCGTAGCGTCAATGGGAATGGCTATCTTGCGGTCGCCCAACAGGGGCAAGCTGACGTCGTAGTCTTGTCCTGTCAGTTGGCCTTGCAGGCGCAAAACGTCGTCGTGGGTAACTATTTTGTGTATTTGGTATTCGGCCGTGTAAAGCCTTGAGCATTGCTGTATTTGCGTAACGAGTACCTGAAGGGTATCGACTGCCCGCTCCGTCTCGCCCGAACGTGACGAGCAGCTGACTGCCAACACCCAACCCCCAACAGCCAATATCCATATTAGTCTTTTCGTCATCGATGCGTAATTTTTCGGCAAAGATAGTAAAAAAATGTCAGATTGCTTAAAAAATAGTTGATTTTTTGGTTTCCCCTTAAACTTTCTGCCCTCGCAGCCGTCGAATTGACAGTTACGTAACTTAACATCATAGTAAGCAACAATAAAACATAAAAAGTATGAAGATTAAAAGATTTTTAATGGCTCTCGTAGCCACGATTGCAATAAGCACCATGGCCATGGCACAACAGCCGGCCGAAACAATGCGGGGAAAACATGACCCGGTGAAGATGGCCAAGCACCGCACGGAGAAAATGGTGAAGAAATATGGATTGAACGATGAGCAGGCAGAAAAGCTACTCGTGTTGAACACGAAGTATGCCGGCAAGCTGCGTCCCGGACACCGTCATCATGGTCGTCATCTGGATGGCGAAGGCGTAAGACCTGACGATGACCAGCGGAAAGTGATGGAAGCTTACGACACGGAATTGCAAACCATCATGACTGCCGAACAGTTTGCGGAGTACAAGAAGGCAGATCATAAAAAGCGTCCTCGCCGTGGACATGACGAAGGCTGTTGCGCCAAGAAGTGTTGCGACGAAGGCTGTTGTGACAAGAAGTGTTGTAAGAAGAAATGATTTTTTGGAAGTACAATAGATAGTTTTGATAATGGTTGATTGAATTAGGTTTAACTTGAATTGTACTGGTTGTCCGGTCTGCCGCAGCGAGCGGCAGACCGTTTTTGTTACAAAAGTGGCCGATTATTTGGCGCTTTCATAAATAATGATTACCTTTGTCATTCAAAACCAAGAAACAAGACAATGAAACGACAGCTACCTCTTATCGTGTTTGCACTGCTGGCCGGCATACTGGTCTCTTCGTGCAGCAGCAAGAAAAAACGTAATGACATTATTACTACGAAATACGAAAAGCCGGCTCCTCAGGGCCCCATTCGCACTGATAACTACAAAGATGTCAAGGAGTTTAAGTGGCTGGACCGTAGCTATGTGTGTACTGTGGAGCGAATAGCCGACGACTCGCTGGCTATGGTCCAGGACGAGAACGGACAGAAGTTTGTTGACAACCGCGTGAAGGTCGTCATCAGCCGTGCCGATGGCAGTGTGTTCTTCAATCGGGAGTTTACCAAGGCAACGTTTTCTTCCTATATTACCGACGAGTATCGTCAGTATGGCATCTTGGAAGGTTTCGTCTTTGATAAGGTTGAGGCTGGCGAGGTGCGCTTTGCCTGTAGTGTCAGCCGTCCTCAGAGTGACGAATTCATACCTCTGATACTGGCCGTGACACGCATGGGCGATATTGCCATTCAGCGCGACATGCGGTTAGATGCGGAGTTGGAAGATTCGCCCGTCTCTACAGAAGAGGATGAGGCAGAGTATGAAGAAGAGGGCTCAGGAGTCTGAACCCTCTTATGGTATCACAGTTGGCGACCACTGGTTGACTCGATACGCTTTTTTCATAAGCTTCAGGAGACTTTCAAACTTTTTCCTGCGGGAGGCCAGCATCAGTCCCCTTGTATAAACCTTTTTGTTGTATTTTAGCCAGGAAATCATGGCAGCATCTTCCCGCTTATGCTTTGAAGGATTGTGCTTGTTCTTTTTGATGTAGTCCTTGATGCGCTCAAGTTGGTGGTTCCAGCGTTCGTCCCGTGTCATGTGGATGGGTAGAACCTCTGTTTCTGTTTGGGGCTTACCGAATTGTTTTGTAACTTCTACCTTAGTCAAGTTGTCAAGTAGTGCCTTAGCTTCGAACATGGAGTGAACAACAATGTTGGCACCGGCTTTCCAGAGCAGATAGTCGCCCAAGGGACCCGTGTTGACGGCAATACAGAAGATGCCTGCTGCTGCTGCCGACTGCACACCCAGAGGTGCATTCTCAATGACAATGGCCTGCCAGGGCTTCATGTGTAGTTTCTTTAGCCCGGTCAGGTAGGGGTCTGGCTGTGGCTTGCCTCGGGTTACATCGAAGCTGGTGGTTACGTTCTTTCTTTCAATGAGTCCTGGGAATGCTTCTACAAGCCGATTGAGCAAAGATGTTTGTCCGCTACCAGTCACTACGCCTATCTTAATATTCTGTTTTTTCAGGCTTTTCATGATATCCTCTACACCGTCCATCTTTGGTATAGGCTGGTACTTTGAGAAATACTGTGTCTTGACAGCATATATAATCTTGGCTTCAGCGTCGCTGATTTCGCGCCCCCACTGTTCGTGCGCTTTCATCTTGATGGTTTCTACACCGCGCATGCCTTCATAGAGATAGGCCTGATGGCGGGTCATGCGCAGTCCGCACTCCTTCATGGCCAAATACCATGATTCTGCATGACTGGGCATGGAGTTGAAGAGCACGCCGTCCATGTCGAAAAGCGCGGCTTTAGGGTGGAAAGCCTTAAAGCCGTGCTTTTTAAGGTAATTATTAATCGGGTTAGTAGGAATCATAAGAAATGACCTTTCTTTATGACTCCTTTGCCAGACGCTCCTTGATGGCTTTTGAGTCAGCCTCGTAACCCGGTTTGTCTAGCAGGGCAAACATGTTCTTCTTGTATGCTTCTACTCCAGGCTGGTTGAACGGGTTGACACCCAGAACGTTGCCGCTGATGCCACAGGCAACTTCGAAGAAGTAGATGAGCTGTCCGATGTAGTACTCATTGAGTTCGGGTACGCTGATGCGGATATTGGGCACGCCGCCGTCAACGTGAGCCAGGCGTGTACCAAGTTCAGCCATCTTGTTTACTTCATCCACACGCTTGCCTGCCAGGAAGTTCAGACCGTCCAGGTTCTCCTCGTCGCTGGGGAAGAGCAGGCTGCGGTTAGGCTTCTCTATCGAGATGACGGTCTCGAAGATGGTGCGCTCGCCGTCCTGAATCCACTGTCCCATGCTGTGCAGGTCGGTCGTGAAGTCACAACTGGCGGGGAAGATACCCTTCTTGTCCTTACCCTCCGATTCTCCGTAGAGCTGTTTCCACCACTCGCTGATGAAGTGGAGCTTTGGCTGGTAGTTGACCATGATTTCAATCTTCTTGCCTGCACCATACAAACCATTACGTACGGCAGCGTATTGGGCGGCGATGTTCTCCTCGAACGGGACGTTTTCGCTACACTGTTTCTCCATGTCGGCAGCACCCTGAACGAGGGCTTTAATGTCGAATCCGGCACAGGCAATGGGCAGCAGACCTACCGGTGTGAGCACGGAGAAGCGACCGCCTACGTTGTCGGGAATGATGAACGACTTATAACCTTCTTTGTCAGCACAGGTGCGGGCTGCACCGCGCTTGGCATCGGTTACGGCTACAATGACGTTCTTGGCCTCGTCCTTGCCCATCTGTGCCTCACACTGCTTCTTCAGCAGGCGGAAGGTCAGGGCCGTTTCGGTGGTTGTGCCTGATTTTGAAATATTGATGACGCCGAACTTCTTATCCTTCAGATATTCGGTCATTTCTGAAAGATAGTCCTCGCCGATGTTGTTGCCGGCGAAGAGGATGACAGGGTTCTTCTTGTCCTGAATAAGCCATGCGAACGAGTTGCCAAGGGCTTCAATGACGGCACGTGCACCGAGATAGCTGCCGCCGATGCCGGCTACGACCACCACTTCGCATTTCTCTCTGAGCGTGTTAGCAACGGCCTGAACCTCGTCAAGGAATTCTGGCGTGATGCTGCTGGGCAGGTGCAGCCAGCCTAAGAAGTCGTTACCGGGGCAGGTGCCGTTTTCCAGTGCCTGCTGAGCTGCCTTTACCTTTGGTTCAAAAGCCTTTACTGCGCCTGCCTCGAGGAAGCAGGCGGCCTTTGTGATGTCAAGTTTGATGTTACTCATGTTTTGTTAAGTTAAAATAATATTTATTGTTGTTTCTCTATATAGTCCATGATGATATCGACGGCTTCGTCTTCAGTCAGGTCAACCATATTGATGACAAGGTCGTAGTTGCGGGTGTCGTACCGCGATGTGCCCGTATAGCGTTTAATGTAGTTCTCGCGCATACGGTCAATCTGCTCAATAAGCTTCTGAGCTTCGGCGGCATCCTTTTCCTGCTTTCTCATTACGCGCTCAATACGATCTTTCATGGGAGCCTGAATGAGGACACTGAGGTGGTTGGGAATATTGCGGAAGATGAAGAAGCCACTTCGTCCCGCAACGACACACGATTCGTTGTTGGCAATATCCATCAGGATACGTGTCTCGACCTTAAACATCTCCTCAGTCGTGCTAGGCTTGTCAGTCTTGTCTTCGCTCTTTACGCTATAGTATTCCGACTTAGTAGCATCGTAGAATGGAATGACATGACGTGCAAGGTCAGTCCACCAACTGTTTTTCTTTCCTTTAAGCCGTTCTATCTCTTCAACCGTGAGGTTATACTGCTTTGTCAGTGCTTTAATAAGTGCCTTGTCGTAAAACACCACACCAAGCCGCTGGGCCAGCTTTTCGCCTACGGTGCGACCACCGGAACCCAGTTCGCGGTTAATCGAAATCACGTATTTCTCGTTTAGTTTCATATTTTGACTTTTATTTAGTTTCTAACGGAATGAATCGGTGAGCAGTTTAATCTCAATCTGTGGCGAGATTCGTTCGTAGAGAATGTTATAGACGGCATCGAGGATGGGCATGTTGACGTGCTGGTGGCGGTTGATTTCCTTCATACACTTGGTGCCGAAGAATCCTTCTGCAATCATCTCCATCTCAATCTGAGCCGACTTGACAGAGTAGCCTTTGCCAATCATGGTGCCGAATACGCGGTTGCGCGAGAAGTTGCTGTAGCCTGTTACCAACAGGTCGCCCAAATAGACCGAGTCGTACATGTTGCGCTCTTGCGGGTGAACGCTGTTGAGGAAACGCGTCATTTCCTGAACGGCGTTCGAAATGAGTACCGCCTGGAAGTTATCGCCGAATTTCAGACCCGAGCAGATGCCGGCCGCAATAGCATAGACGTTCTTCAGCACCGACGAGTATTCGATGCCAATGACGTCGCTCGAAGTCTTGGTCTTGATGTAGTCGGAGGTCAGCACGTCGGCAAAAGCCTGCGCCTTCTCAAGGTCGCTACAGCCTATGGTCAGGTATGAGAGTCGTTCCAGTGCCACCTCCTCGGCGTGGCTGGGACCGCCCAGGCAGGCCAGATTCTCATAGGGTACGTCATACACTTGGTGGAAATACTCCGAGCAGACCAGGTTCTCGTCGGGCACTATGCCTTTGATGGCCGTCACGATAAACTTGTCGCGTATGCGCGTCTTGAGCTTCTTCAAGTGGCTCTTCAGGTAGGGCGACGGCGTGACGAAAACCAACGTGTCGTATTGCTCAACAATGCGGTTAATGTCGCTCGAGAAGTTGATTTCGTTGACGTCAAAGTGAACCCCCATGAGGTAGGCAGGGTTGTGACCCAGACGGCGGAAGTCCTCGATGCGGTCGTCGCGTCGCATGTACCAGCCTATGTGGTGGGTGTGACCCACCACAATCTTGGCAATGGCTGTAGCCCAACTACCGCCTCCAATGATTGCTATCTTTCCGCAGTCGTACATAAATCTCTAATGAGGAATTGGTAATGAGGAATTAGTAATGAAGAATTAGTAATTATGATTACCTACTTACTATTCTCAATCCACTTGGCAATTTCATCAACAGACGGTTTCTGCATGTCGAGCTTATACTTCTTGACAATGTCGCCAATCTTCTGTTGCAAACCTTGGGCTTTCTCGCCGCTGATGTTCTGTACGAGGTTGAAGCCTGCCTTACGCAGTACGGGAACCCACTCTTCGGCAACACCGACGGCTGCCCACTCCTGCACGCTCGACTGCGGAATCTTTTTCTCGGGTTTCATTTGTGGGAAAAACAGTACTTCCTGAATGAACGTCTTACCCGTCATGAGCATGACCAGACGGTCTATACCAATGCCGATGCCGCTGGTAGGAGGCATGCCGTACTGTAGGGCGCGCAGGAAGTCCTGGTCGATAATCATAGCTTCGTCGTCGCCCTTGTCGGCCAGTCGCATCTGCTCAACGAAACGCTCCTCTTGGTCTATGGGGTCGTTCAGCTCCGAGTAGGCATTAGCCAGCTCCTTGCCGTTCACCATAAGCTCGAAGCGCTCGGTCAGTCCGGGTTTCGAACGGTGCATCTTGGTAAGGGGTGACATCTCGACAGGGTAGTCGGTGATGAAGGTCGGCTGAATGAACGTGCCTTCGCAGAACTCACCAAACAGCTCGTCGATGAGTTTTCCCTTACCCATGGTTTCATCAACCTCCATGCCCTTGCTCAGGCAGAAGGCACGAATCTCCTCCTCGGTCTTGCCGTCGCAGTCGAAGCCTGTCTTCTCTTTGATAGCATCCAGTATGGGCAGTCGGCGGTAGGGAGCCTTGAACGACACGATGTTGCCGTCAATCTCGCGTTCCGGCTTACCGTTTACGGCAATGCAGACCGTTTCCAGCAGTTTCTCGGTGAACGACATCATCCAGTTGTAGTCCTTATACTGCACATAGAGCTCCATACACGTAAATTCGGGATTGTGGTTGCGGTCCATGCCTTCGTTGCGGAAATTCTTCCCAATCTCATAGACACCCTCGAAACCGCCTACGATGAGTCGTTTCAGGTAGAGCTCGGTGGCAATGCGCATATACATGTCCTGGTCAAGCGCATTGAAGTGCGTGATGAACGGGCGTGCGCTTGCGCCGCCGGCTATCATTTGCAGCGTCGGCGTCTCTACTTCGGTATATCCAGCCTCGTCCAGCACCTGTCTGATGGTGCGAATGACTGTAGCACGTTGCAGGAAGGTGTCCTTTACGCCCTCGTTGACTACCAAATCGACATAGCGCTGTCGGTAACGCAGTTCCGGGTCGTCAAACTTGTCGTAGGCCACGCCGTCCTTATACTTGACGATGGGCAGGGGCTTCAGGGCTTTCGAGAGCAGCACCAGCTCCTTGGCATGGACGCTGATTTCGCCCGTCTGCGTGCGGAAGACGAAACCGCGAATGCCGATAAAGTCGCCAATGTCCATCAGTTTCTTGAATACGGTGTTATAGAGTTCTTTGTTTTCGTCTGGGCAAATGTCGTCGCGGGTGATATAGACCTGAATGCGGCCTTTGGAGTCCTGCAGTTCTACGAACGATGCCTTCCCCATGACGCGTCGGCTCATCATGCGGCCGGCTATGCATACCTCACGCTGTGGGGCGTCGTCCTGAAACGTGTCGCGTATGTCGGTTGAGAAGGCGTTGGTAGGATATTCTGCGGCAGGGTAGGGGTTGATACCCATGGCCCGCAACTCTTGCAGACTCTGTCGTCTGCCTATTTCTTGTTCACTTAATTCTAAGATGTTCATATTGTTTTTACTGAAAGTTTGCATGCAAAGGTACAAATATTTTTTATTTAATGCAAAAAAAATGGCAAATCATTTGGCTACATGATAAATTATTACTACATTTGCCTCGATAAATAATCGGATCGCTATGATTGAAACCTCAATGAAAGACAAGGTGTTCGCTGTGCAAATGACTATAGAGCGCACATCGTATGCCATTATTGACATTCGTGGTAATATACTTGCCAAAGATGATTTTGCCACCACTGACCATGACAACGTGAACGATTTCGTGTCCGCCTTGTGTGAGCGGTTGGTCGAAATGATGCTTGCCAACGATGCCTTTGGAGCTATTCGTTCGGTAGGTGTCAGTGCGCCGAACGGCAATCCCATGACGGGGTGTATTGAAAATGCCGTCAATCTGCCCTGGAAGGGCATTGTTCCCATTGGTGCCATGATACGCGACCGCCTGGGCTTGGCCGTAGCCGTGGCCAACAAGCCTCATACCCGCGCACTTGGCGAGTATGAGTTTGGGGCTGCCCACGGTCTGAAGGACTTTGTGCTGTTGAGTTTAGGCCATGGCTTCGGTAGTTTTATTTACTCCAATGGTAAGCCTTATTGTGGCACCGATGGTTTCGCCGGCGAGGTGGGCCACACGTGTTGCGACATTGGCGGACGCCCTTGTGGCTGTGGCAAGCATGGATGCGTTGAGGCCTACGTGGCAGAGAAGGGCATCCTGACGACAGCCAAGGAGGTGATGGCAGAAAGCAGCAAGGCCAGCCTGATGCGTGGCTTCGAAAACCTGAAGCCGAAGAACATTGCCGATTTCTGTGAGCAGGGCGACGAACTGGCCATTGAAACCATGCGGCGTACCGGCATTTGGTTGGGTTGGTCGTTGGCTAACCTGGCTTCGGTCATGAACCCCGAAGCCTTTATCTTTACCGGCGGCATACCCAAGGCCGGCAAGTGGCTGCTGGATCCTGCCGAGGCCACGTTCAACGAAAAAGTGTTCCACAACATTAACGGCAAGGTACGTTTCATCCTTTCCTCGCTCGACACCAAGGTTTGTGAACTCTTAGGTGCCTCGGTACTTGCCTGGGATGTCAAAGAGTATTCGTTATTCAAATAAGTAAAAAGATCTTTAGCACAAAAAGAAGTATCATGGAAGAAATGAAAATCAAGACCAGAGTGTTTGGCGTAGATCTTGCTTTGGACTTCACGACTTATGCAATTGTAGATATTCGCGGTACTGTTATTGCAAAAGACTCTTTTGCTACGACGGACTATCCTGATATAAGCCATTTCGTGGCTGTGCTGTACGAAAAGATTGTGCAAATGGCCGAAGCCAACGGCGGCTTGGAGAAAATACGCTCCGTAGGCATCAGCGCACCGAGTGCCAACTTCAAGACAGGCTGCATTGAGAATGCCTCCAATCTGCCGTGGAAAGGCGTGGTGCCCCTGGCCGCCATGTTGCGCGACAGGCTCGGACTGGCCGTGGCTGTGGCTAACGACGGTCATGTGACGGCATTGGGCGAGCATGCTTTTGGCAGTGCCCACGGCATGAAGGACTTCATCGTTATGACCTTCAGCCAGGGTGGCGTGGGCAGCTGTATTTTTGCTAACGGACAGCCCCACTTGGGGGCTGACGGCTTTGCTGGCGAGATAGGCCATACGTGCATTGTCGAGAACGGCAGGCAGTGTGGCTGTGGCCACAAGGGTTGTCTTGAGACTTACGTCTCCATTTTGGGTATTGTGCAGACCGCCCGCGACCTGATGGCCGAAAGCGGCGAGCCGTCGCTCCTGCGCAGTGTTGACGGCCTGAACATTCGTTCACTTGTGCTCTGCTGTCAGAAAGGTGACGCTTTAGCCCTCGAGGCTGTGCGCCGCACAGGTGTTATACTGGGCAGGGCGTTGGCCAACTATGCCTCGATGCTTAATTCTGAGGCCATCATCATAACGGGCGACATTCTGCAGGTTCGGCAGTGGCTCATGCCGATGGTGCGCCAGACCATAGAAGAAAACGTGTTCCACAACCTGCGCGGCAAGGTAAGGCTGCTCTCGTCTATACTGGACGACGAGAACCGCACGCTGCTCGGTGCCAGTGCGCTGGCTTGGGACGTCAAGGAATATTCACTCTTTAAATAATGAACGTAGATAGAATTAAGGAAATCATAGCTGCAAAGCCCAACCTTTCTACCGCCCTCGGGATGGAATTTCTCTCCACTCCCGAGGACGATGTTTGTATGGCCCGCATGAAGGTTGACGAGCGCAACCGTCAGCCTTTTGGCTTCTTGAGCGGTGGCGCGTCGTTAGCCTTGGCCGAGAACGTGGCCGGGGTGGGCTCTTGCTCGTTGTGTCCGGGCCAGATGTGTGTAGGCATAGAGGTTAGTGGCAGTCATGTGCAGGCCGTCAGTGAGGGCGATACCGTTACGGCCACGGCCCGCTTGCAGCATAAGGGCAGCACGCTCCACGTGTGGAACGTGGAGATATGCAACAGCCTTGGCGAGCTTATCTCGACGGTGCGTGTCACCAATTATGTTGTCAACCCTAAGAAGTCCTCATGAGTGCATTTGCCCTTTACCGTTTGCCTCACGGTGATAGCTATACGCTGATTGAGCAGACCGACGGCGAACCAGAACGGCTGCGTTCGCTCTCTCAGCTCAATGGGCGCAGTGGTTTCGTGGTGGCTCCTTTTGCCGTGTCGGCTGCCGACCCCCTTCTGCTTATTCGGCCCGACCGTGTAGAGACCATAGTGCCCGACGATATCCCCGTCGGCCCCCACCGCCCGTCACCCATTACCCCCCACCCGTCGTCCGACTACCACATCGACTTTGCTAACTACCACGCTCAGCTGCAGGAGGGGACGTTTCAGAAAATAGTCCTGGCGCGGAGCACCACCCTCAAGACCAACACGGTGCGAAATGGGAGAGAGTTGTTTCTGGATGCCTGTAGGCTTTATCCTCGCATGTTCATCTGCCTCGTTTCTACACCCCAGAGTGGTACGTGGCTGACGGCTACACCCGAGATCCTGCTGGAGTGCAGGGCCGACCGCTGGCAGACCATCGCGCTGGCAGGCACAATGAAGCTGGAGGGCGACGAACTGCAAGGCGAGGGCGAGCACGTAACGTGGACAACCAAGAACATTCAGGAACAGCGCTACGTGGCGACCTACATCACCGAGTGTCTGGAACAGTTTACGACAGACTTCACCGAGCGCGGCCCCTACACGGCACGCGCCGGCCATCTGGTCCACCTGCGAAGCGACTTTACCTTCACGCTGCCTGACAACGATAGGTTAGGCGACGTGCTGCAGACCCTGCACCCCACGCCTGCCGTATGCGGCCTGCCCAAGCGGGCCGCCTTCGACTTCATTCTGAAGAACGAGCACTCGCCGCGCCACTACTACAGCGGTTTCATGGGTCCGCTGCTGCTTCAGGGCACCCATCTCTTTGTCTCCCTGCGTTGCATGCAGCTGCTGGCTGACGGCTACAGGCTTTATGCCGGAGGCGGCCTCTTGCCCGACAGTACCGAGGAGCAAGAGTGGCTGGAGACCGAGGCCAAGATGGAAACCATGCGAACTCTCTTATATATATAATAATGTATAGTAGTAAAACGAACGTCAACATACTCACGTCGTTGCTTCAGAGTCACGGCGTGCGAGCTGCCGTGGTGTGTCCTGGTAGCCGGAATGCTCCCATTGTCCATAACCTCAATGAGTGTCCCGACATAACGTGCTACCCTGTTACCGACGAGCGGTCGGCGGGGTTCTACGCGCTGGGCATGGTGCAGGCGCTCGAGTCGCCCGTTGCCGTTTGCGTAACGAGCGGCACGGCACTGCTCAATCTGGCACCTGCCGTGGCTGAGGCTTACTATCAGGAGCGGCCGCTCATCGTCATCAGTGCCGACCGTCCGCCGCAGTGGATAGACCAGCTTGACGGTCAGACGCTGCCGCAGCCTGACGCCCTTGGCCGTTTTGTGCGCAAGGCTGTCACGCTGCCCGAACCGCACGACGTTGAAGAGCGCTGGTACTGTAACCGGCTGGTCAACGAGGCCCTGCTGGTGCAGCACGGCCCTGTACACATCAACGTGCCCATCAGCGAGCCGCTGTTCGACTTCAACACCGAGTCATTGCCGCTTGAACGGAAGATAACCCTCACCACGGCCGAACTCACCGACCGTACGCTGAGCCATCTGGTGCGTATGTTCCTGCTGGCCAAGCGACCTATGCTCATCAGCGGACAACCCCTGAATGCCAACCTTGACGAAGCCGTCTATCTGGTTGGTGACGACGAACGCTACGTGCCCGACCTTGTGCTCTACACCGGCGGCAGCATGGTGAGCAAGCGGGTAAAGCACTTCCTGCGTAAGGCGAAGGAGACCTGGGTGGTAAACCGCTGGGGCGAGGTGACCGACACGTTCCAGAACTTGACGCGCGTCGTTCAGGGCGACGGTGACGTGGTGGCCGACTTGGTGCGTTTCCACGTAGAGCAGCAGCCGCACCCCTTTGTCGAACTGTGGGCAGCGCTGCTGAAGCATGTGCAGCAGCAGCGCGACAGCTTCGAGCCCGATTACTCGCAGATGGCGGCGGTCAGGGCGCTGGAGCAACGCGCCGGCAGGAGCGGGTTCAACATGTTTCAC
Source organism: Prevotella sp. UBA4341 (assembly GCA_002393705.1). GTDB lineage: Bacteria > Bacteroidota > Bacteroidia > Bacteroidales > Bacteroidaceae > Prevotella. The sequence goes on from DGTH01000054.1 coordinate 16,556, forward strand.
TATGGCAACAGCTCGGCCATCAGGCTGGCTAACATCTACGCGCATCACTCGGTCTTTTGTAACCGTGGGGTGAATGGCATTGAGGGCTCACTCTCTACGGCGGCCGGTTTCTCGTGCATGACTGGCGACTTGGTGTTCTGCGTCTTGGGCGACCTGAGCTTCTTCTACGACCAGAACGCGCTGTGGAACCAGAACCTGCGTGGCAACTTGCGCATTCTGCTGCTCAACAACGGCAAGGGTGGCATCTTCAACATGTTGCCCGGTCTGGAGCAGAGCCCGGCCCGCGACCGTCTTGTTGCTGCTGAACACCATACTACTGCAGCTGGCATCTGTCAGCAGAATGGGCTGGACTTTCGGCAGGCCACTGACCTGCAGTCGATGCACGAGGGCATCGGCTGGCTGGTCGAAACGGAAAGTGAGCACCCCCTGTTGCTGGAAGTGCTCACCAGTGCGGCTGACGACGAACGCGTCTTGAAAGCCTATTACCGTTCACTTAGTATTTAAAGGAGCTACCGCCTACGAACTCGCGCATAATCGACGTGGGCGGTATCTCTTTGTCGCTCACGGGCAGGAAGTAATGGATGAACTTCAGCAGCCGGTGAGCCTCGGCATATTCGGGACAGTTGCGGGGCACCGAGGCGAGGATAATCTCGGCGTGGGTACGCAGCACGGCAAACTCAATGTTCAGGGCCGAGTTGAACATGACGTCGGCCGTCTCCTGGAACGGGAAGATCCATTGGTCTTCCGCTTCGCAGACGTTTTTCCACTGGCTGATGGTTTCGCGGGCCGTAAAGGCACCCTTGTTGTAGTCGCGTATGATGCGGCGCAGCAGTCGGTTGTCGCGCACGGGTATCCAGTTATGGTCGTCGAGCGAGATGCTGGTCAGGGCCGATATGTAGATCTTGAACTTGGCCGAGTCGGGTATCTTGCTGGTCAGCAGCGGGTTCAGTGCGTGTATGCCCTCCAGTATGAGTACGGAGTCGTTCGACAGCTTCATCTTCTTGCCGTTCCACTCGCGCTTGCCGGTCACGAAGTTGTACTCCGGCACCTCTACGCGCTCACCCTGCAAGAGGCGCAGCAGGTGGTCCTCCAGGAGTTCGTACTCCACGGTCTTCACGTTGTCGAAGTCGTAGTCGCCGTTGGGTAGTTTGGGCGTATCGACGCGGTTCACGAAGTAGTCGTCGGTCGAGAAGGAGTAGGGCCTTAGTCCGCAAGCCAGCAGTTGCACGCAGAGTCGCTTGCAGAAGGTGGTCTTGCCCGACGACGAGGGACCCGTTATGAGGACAATCCTGACGGGAGCCTCCTTCTGGTGGAAGCGGCGGTCTATCTCCTCGGCTATCTGCACAATCTTCTTCTCCTGCAGTGCCTCGCTGACCTGAATGAGCTCGGAGGCGTGGCCTTTCTGTATGGCGCGGTTGACGTCGCCGGCGTTCGACAGCCGCATGATGATGTCCCACCTGGTCTTCTCGGCAAACATGCCGAACGTCTTGGGCATATCGACCTTCTCGGCCAGTACGTCGGGCTTGTTCCAGTCGGGCACGCGCAGCAGCAGTCCCTGCTCGTAGCGCTCCAGCCCCCACACCTTGATGTAGCCGGCCGAAGGCACCAAGGGGCCGTAGTAGTAATCTACGGTGTCGCCCAGCGTGTAGTAGTCGGTGTAGGCCAGTCCGCTGGTTTCCAGCAGTTTGACCTTGTCAGAGAAGCCTCGGTCGGTAAATACGCGGATGGCTTCCTCCGTGGGCACCTGGGTGCGGCGGAAGGGCATGTCCAGCCGGATGATTTCCTGCATGCGCTCCTTGATGCGCTCCACGTCGTCGTCGGTCAGTGCCTCCTGCTGTCGCTTCTTGAAGTTGCAGTAGTAGCCTCGACTCAATGAGTGCTCTATGAAGAGCTTGGAGCCAGGAAAGAGGTCCTGCGTGGCCTTGTAGAGCACGAAGCTCAGGCTCCTGACGTAAGCGCGGTGACCCGAGCCTTCGCGGGCGTCGAGAAACTCCACGTCGCGGTTCTGGTAGAGCCGGAACTTCAGTCCCTGCGACACGTTGTTCACCTTGGCCGACACCACGGGGTAGGGCAGCTTGATCTCGTCGGCAAACTCCTGATAGACTTCCAAAAGCGACGTTCCTTCGGCGAAGCTCTTGGTGGTGTTGTTGTTCTTGCAGCGAATTTGTAGCATAGTCTTTAGGTTTATGTGTGCAAAGGTACGAATAAGTGAGAACAATACAAAATAAAAGCTCTTGTTTTTATTTTTATTGTCGAACGGAAGTACCTTCGGTCTTTTGACCAAAGGTACGAATAAGTGAGAACAATACAAAATAAAAGCTCTTGTTTTTATTTTTATTGTCGAAAGGCTACGGGTAGGCGAGCTCTGCTCGGGAATACGGAAGTACCTTCGGTCTTTTGGCCAAAGGTACGAATAAGTGAGAACTGACGTTAACAAGAGAGAAGTGCCATTTCTCTATGAGAGAAGTGCCGTTTCTCCACCAGAGAAGTGCCGTTTCTCTATGAGAGAAGTGCCGTTTCTCTCCGCGACTGTCAGTTCGCTCCCCGCAGTCCGGCCGTAATAGCCGCCGAAAGTTTTGGCGTTTGCTGTTTTTTTATTACCTTTGCAAGCAGTAAAACCAAAACAACATACAATGGAACAAAGAGAGTGGAAAGAGATTCGGAAGTTCGAGGAGATACGCTTCGAAGAGTACAACGGCATAGCCAAGATAACGATTAACCGGCCACGCTACCGCAACGCCTTCACACCGAAGACGACGCTGGAGCTCAGTCGGGCCTTCAGTGAGGTGCGCGAGTTGCAGCGCATTCGCGTCGTGCTGCTGACGGGCGCTATGTCGGAAGTGGCTGAAGGCCAGCGGCCGGAGGACGTGAAGCACGCCTTCTGCTCAGGCGGCGACATGCACGTAAAGGGACGCGGCGGCTACATTGACGACGAGGGCGTGCCCCGCCTCTCGGTGCTCGACGTGCAGATGCAGATACGTCGTCTGCCGAAGCCCGTCATTGCCATGGTCAACGGCTACGCCATCGGCGGCGGCCACGTGTTGCACCTGGTGTGCGACCTCACCATAGCCTCCGAGAATGCCATTTTCGGCCAGACGGGACCGAAGGTCGGTTCCTTCGATGCAGGCTTCGGGTCAAGCTACCTGGCCCGCATCGTGGGTCAGAAGAAAGCCCGCGAAATATGGTTCCTCTGTCGCCAGTACTCCGCCCAAGAGGCTCTGCAGATGGGGCTGGTCAACAAGGTGGTGCCCCTGGCTGAGCTGGAGGACGAGTGCGTCAGCTGGGCCGAGGAGATGATGCAACGCTCGCCCATTGCGCTACGCATGATTAAGGCGGGGCTCAATGCCGAACTGGACGGCCAGGCCGGCATTCAGCAGTTGGCTGGCGACGCCACCATGCTGTACTACTTCTTAGACGAGGCGCAGGAGGGCGGTCGGGCCTTCCTGGAGAAGCGCAAGCCCGACTTTGACCAATATCCGCAGATACCATGAAGCTGGAGATAGAAGAACGCGTATTCCATTTTCGCCAGCCGGCCGGAACGAGCCGGGGTGTCTATCACGAGCGACGCTCGTGGATGGTAAGGGCAAGCGAACCCGGAGGCGCCGCAGGTACGGGCGCCGCCATGGTCGGGGGCGTGGGCGAATGTGCCCCTCTGCCGGACCTGAGCTGCGACGCACGGGCGGACTACGGCCAGGTGTTGCGCCGCTTCTGCGACGAGGTGGAGCTATCGGGCCAGATACCCTTTGACGCCTTGCGCGACTACCCCTCCATGCTCTTCGGCCTGGAGACCGCCCTGCTGTCGCTGCCCGACAGTGCCTTCAGTCGCGGAGAGGTGGGCATACCCATCAACGGACTGGTCTGGATGGGCAGTTACGAGGAAATGCTCGCCCGCATGGAGCAGAAACTGGAGCAGGGCTTCCGCTGCGTGAAACTGAAGATAGGGGCCATCGACTTCGACCGCGAGCTGGACCTCGTCAGACGCATACGCCAGCGCTTCTCCCACCATGAGGTGGAGCTGCGCCTCGACGCTAACGGTGCTTTCCCCTTTGACGAGGCACTCTACAAGCTCGAACTGCTCTCACAGTACAACATTCACAGCATCGAGCAGCCCATTCGCCAGGGCCAGTGGGCGCTGATGGCCGAGCTGTGCCGCGAGTCGCCGCTGCCCATAGCCCTCGACGAGGAGCTTATCGGCGTGAACGACCCCGACCTGAAGCGCCAGCTGCTGAACATTATCAAGCCGCAATACATCGTGCTGAAACCCTCGCTGCACGGTGGCATGATGGGGACCCGCGAGTGGGTAGTCCTGGCCCGCGACATGCAGATAGGCTCTTGGATAACCTCTGCCCTTGAGAGCAACGTGGGGCTGAGAGCCGTGGCCGGACTGTGTGCCGACATTTATGGCGACCGCATCACCACGCCCCAAGGCTTGGGCACCGGACAGCTTTTTACCGATAACATTCCCATGCCGTTAGAGATACGTGGCGACGAGCTATGGACCTTGAAGAATTCTTAACCCAGTGGCACGACGACAGCCCCACGCTGCTGGTACACACCAGCGGCTCGACGGGGAAGCCCAAGCCCATGCTTGTGGAGAAACGGCGCATGGAGGCATCGGCCCGCATGACGTGCAGCTTCCTCGGTTTGCAGCCTGGCGACGTGGCTCTGCTCTGTCTGCCCTTGGACTACATAGCCGGTAAGATGATGGCAGTCAGGGCCTTGACCTGCGGCTTGAAGCTCCTGAGCATTGAACCGACCGGTCTGCCCGTGTGGGACGGCCACGTCAACTTTGCCGCTATGGTGCCCCTGCAGGTGTGGAACCTGCTGCACGACGAGCAGGGACGCCAGCGGCTCAGCCAGATAGACCACCTCATCATTGGCGGCGGCCCCATCGACGACACCCTGGCCACAGCGCTGATTGGTTTTCCCAATCACGTATGGAGCACCTACGGCATGACGGAAACCCTCTCTCACATCGCCCTCAGACGGCTTAACGGCCCCGGGCGCAGCGACTTCTACACCCCGTTCGAGGGTGTAAAGGTGTGGCAGAACGAGGAGGGCTGCCTGGTCATCGATGCACCGATGGTGCACGACGGCATACTCGAGACCAATGATATAGCATTGCTTCAGCCCCCTCTCCGTTTGGAGAGGGGAAGCCTCTCCCCCTGCCCCTCTCCCAAGGAGAGAGGAGTATTATTTAAGATTGTTGGGCGGAAGGACAATGTGATTTGTTCGGGGGGACTGAAGATACAAATAGAAGAGGTGGAGCGCGCTTTACGGCCCCACCTCGATATACCTTATATTATTACGCGTGCGCGAGACGAAAAGTTTGGTGAAGTGGTCGTGCTGCTGGTTGAAGCTGCTGCCCCCGTGTCCCCCCCTTCGTTCCCCGAGGGGGATACAGATGTCTGTCAGCAAAGTAGTGAAGCCTCCTCGGAGGCCGTAGGGGGGGCTAGAGCTTTGGACGTTTGTCGCCGTGTGCTGCCCAAGTACTGGCAGCCGCGCCACGTACTCCAGGTCCGACAGTTGCCCATGACGGCTACTGGCAAACCCGCCCGGGCCGAGGCCCAGCGCATGGCCGAAGCCCTGTTGCCTCAGCCTTCGCGGTAGAAGTCGAGGGCTTCTTTTATCTCCTCCTCGGTGGCCGTCTGGTTGATGCGTATGTCGCCAATGCCGCCAAGCAGCGTAAAGTTGATGTCGGTGCCCAGATTCTTCTTGTCGTGGTGCATCAGCTCAAGCAGCTCGGCGTAGTCCTTGCACGTGAAGGACAAGGTGCCGTAATGTTCGCGGATGAAGCTGACCGTCTGGCGCAGGCGTTCGGCGGGGAAGCCCGTCTTCACCGAGCTGAGGTACAGCTCGACGATGAGCCCCCAGGCTACGGCATAGCCGTGGAGCACGGGCTGGCGTCTCATGGCAAACGACTCGAAGGCGTGGCCCGCCGTATGGCCCAGGTTCAGCGCCTTGCGCAGGCCCTGCTCCGTGGGGTCTTCCAGTACGATGCGCTGCTTGATGGCTACGCTCTTGGCGAGCAGGCGGCTAATGTCTATAGCCTCTATAGATTCTTTAGTTGCTATAGTCTCTATAGGATAATTCATGAGCTCCGCCCAGTGCGCCTCGTCGCTGATGAGGCCGTGCTTCAGCATTTCGGCATAGCCGGACAGGATGTTCTCCTGGTCAAGCGTACGGAGAAACGTGGTGTCCAGTATGACGCTGTCGGCATTGCTAAAAACGCCCACCTCGTTCTTCAGTCCGCCGAAGTTGATGCCCGTCTTGCCGCCCACCGAGGCATCGACCATAGCCAGCAGCGTGGTGGGAATGTTGATGAAGTGCAGACCGCGCTTGAAGGTAGAGGCTGCAAAGCCGCCCAGGTCGGTCACCATGCCGCCGCCCAGGTTAATCATGAGTGAGTGGCGTGTGGCACCGCCCCGTTGCAGCTCCTGCCATACATGGCTGACTGACTCAAGTGTCTTATTCGTATCGCTGGCACCAATGGTGATGCCCCCTGCTACCTCCCCCGAAGGCAGGAGGTTGACCATGTCGTTGATAACGGGCAGGCAGAGCCGGCGGGTCGTCTCGTCGCAGAGCACGAAGAGACGGTCATACTTCACGTCGTTCAGGGCTGCGGGGAGCGACTGGCTGATATCCTCGCTGATGATGACTTTCTGTGGGTTCATGTTCAGTATTATTATTACTCATGTTGCTTTCGACCATCCGAAAAGTTTGCTGCAAAAGTACGAAGAAATTTTAAACCTTCAAAGCCTTTGTGCGTCAAATTGTCATAAATCTTACATTCAGAATGAACAGAATACTTCTTTCGCTACTGCTCCTGCTGCTGACCGCCAGTCTGAGAGCACAGCACATTACGGGAACCGTAGTAGATAGCCAGAGCGGCGAGACGCTGCCCGCCGCCACCGTGAAGCTGCTGAAGACTGACTCCACCATGGTGAAAGGCGTGCTGACCGATGCCGACGGACTCTTCCGCCTGGAGGCACCCGCTGCCGGCAAGTACATCGTCCAGGTGACCAACGTGGGCTACGAGACGTACGCTAAGAGCGTCACCGTCAGTGGCAAGGACGTCAGCATGGGCACCCTCAGCATGAAGGCCGACGCCATTGCCCTCGAAGAGGCCGTGGTGACGGCGCAGGCCGCCAAGGTGACGCTGAGGAAGGACACCTTCGTCTATAACGCCAGCGCCTTCCGCACGCCCGAAGGCTCCACCATCGAGGAGCTGGTCAAGAAACTGCCGGGTGCCGAGGTCAGCGACGACGGAACCATCACCATCAACGGCAAGCAGGTGAAGAAAATCAAGATTGACGGCAAGGAGTTTATGACCGGCGACACGCAGACGGCCCTGAAGAACCTGCCCACCAGCATCGTCAACCAGATAAAGTCCTACGACGAGAAGAGCGACCTGGCCCGCGTCAGCGGCATTGACGACGGCAACGAGGAGACGGTGCTCGACTTCACGGTGAAGCCCGGCATGAACAAGGGCATGTTTGCCAACGCCGACCTGGCCCTCGCTACCCACAAGCGCTATGCTGAGCGACTGATGGGCGCGCGCTTCGACTCGAAGCTGAAGGTGATGTTCTTTGCCAATGCCAACAATACCAACGACCAGGGGTTCCCCGGAGGTGGCGGAGGCTTCCGTGGCGGTGGCATGACGCGCAACGGCCTCGTAGCCAATAAAATGGTGGGACTGAACATTAACTACGAGCCTAACCGGACGTTCAAGTGGGACGGCAGTGTGCGCTGGAACCACAGCAATAGCGACGCCACGTCGCGCACGGCCACGCAGAACTTCTACACCAGCAGGGGCTCCTTCCAGAACAGCCTGACGCAGAACGACACGCGTGCCAACCGCTGGAACATGCAGATGCGACTGGAGTGGCAGCCCGACACGATGACCAACATCATGTTCCGCCCAAGGGCAAGCTTCAATACCAACGACGGCGTCAACACCAGCTCGACGGCCGTCTTCAGCGTCAATCCCTACCGCTACACCGACGACCCGCTGCTGGCGGCCAACATCAACGCCATGCTGGCGGCCAACGACACGTCGGTCATCAACAGCAACACCAACGCCTCTATCAGCTACAACCGGCAGAACAGCCTGAACGGAACCTTACAGCTGAACCGCAAACTCAGCAACAACGGCCGTAACGTGACGCTCGTTCTTGGCGGAGGCTACGGCGACACGAAAGGACAGCAAATACAGTCGAACGTGGTTCACCTCTACCAGATACTTGACCAGCTGGGCAACGACTCCACCTACCAGACCAACCGCTACAGCGTGACGCCCAACAAGAACTGGAACTACAGCCTCAGGGCCACCTACAGCGAGCCCCTGCTGCGCAGAACCTACCTGCAGTTCAGCTACGAGTACCAGTACCTCTACCAAAAGAGCGACCGCTCTACCTACGACTTCAGCCAGGGCTACGACTTCAGCGGCGTGGAACCCTTCTACCGGGGATGGGACGACTACCTGAGTCAACTCCGACAGCCACTCGACAGCTACCTCGACGTGCCGCTGAGCCGATATTCGGAGTACAAGAACTACATTCATACGGGCGAAGTCATGTTGCGCGTCGTACGCGACGCCTACAACCTCAACGTCGGCCTTCAGTTTATTCCCCAGAAATCGCACTTCGTGCAGCGTTACCAGGGCTTGGAGACCGACACCACGCGGACAGTCTTCAACTTTACACCGACGGCCGACTTCCGCTGGAAGATTTCTGACGTCAGCCAGTTGCGCATTACCTATCGCGGACAGACCAGCCAGCCCTCAATGAGCGACCTGCTCGACATTACCGACAACAGCAACCCGCTGAACATCACCAAGGGTAACCCGGGACTGAAACCCTCGTTTACCAACAACTTTCGGCTGTTCTACAATAACTACATACCCCGCCACATGCGCGCCATCATGGCTCACGTTACGCTGAGCACTACGCGCAACTCCATTGCCAACATGGTGACCTACGACCCCACTACCGGAGGACGCACCTCGCAGCCGCAGAACATCAACGGCAACTGGAACACCAACGGCTTCTTCATGTTCAATACGGCCATCGACTCTACGGGCTACTACAATGTGAACACCTCGACCAACCTGAGCTATGCACGTCGTGTGGGCTTCGTCAACCTGGACCGCAGTGCAACGGCCACTAAGAGCAATACCCACACCTTCACCATCGGCGAGCGCATTGCAGCCAGCTACCGCAACGGATGGATAGAGTTTGAGCCCAACGGCTCGCTCAGCTATACGCACTCTACCAACAGCGTGCAGACGTCGGCCAACCTCGACACGTGGAACTTTTCTTACGGTTTCAACACCAACATCACCCTGCCGTGGGGCACGCGCATTGCCACCGACCTGAACATGAACAGCCGGCGCGGTTTCAGCGATGATGCCATGAACACCAACGAGCTGATATGGAATGCACAAGTGTCACACAGCTTCCTGAAGGGCGGGGCCCTTACCGTCAGCCTGCAGTTCTTCGACCTGCTGAACCAGCAGTCGAACATTACTCGCAGCATCAACGAAATGATGCGCAACGACACGGAGTATAACGCCATTAACCAGTATGCCATGCTGCACGTCATCTACCGTCTGAACATCTTTGGCGGCAGGCCCGGCGGTCCGCGTGACGGTGGTGGCTTCGGCGGTCCTGGCGGTCGTGGTGGACGCGGCGGCGGCTTCGGTGGCGGACGTCCTGGCGGCGGCTTCGGTGGTGGTCGTCACTTCTAAGACATAGAAAAAGGGCTTGCGGTTCTGTTGCGCAAGCCCTCTTTCTTTCTGTTTCTTTCTTTTTGTACTTATTCGGCTTCTGCTTCTTCGTCCTTTCGGTCATCGACGTTGTCGCCATCGGTGGGCTTCAGTTCGTCGAAGTCGATGCCGGCTTTCACCAGAATGTTGTACCACTGCAGCAGTTTCTTGATGTCGCTGTTGTGTACGCGGTCGCGGTCCCACTCGGGCAGCACGCGGGTGAAGTAGTCGTGCAGCTCCTGGGGGCTGGCCTTCTTGTAGTCGATGCTGGCAGGCTTGCCGCCCTCCAGCTCCTTGATGGCGTTGAACACCTTGTAGAGGGCAATGTCCTCGCTCTCGGTAAACATGGCAATGTCGGCCAGCGACGTAATGCGGTCGGTGGCGAAGGCCGGTATGCGCTTGTGCGTCTCGTCGAGGGTCTCAACGATGAAGCTGTTCTTTGCACGTGATACGAGTTTGTAGAGTCCCGGTTTGCCCGAGATTGCTAAGATAGTCTGTGACATAATGATAATTTTCGATTTACTATTTTATTACTTTTAATATTTTTAATATTCTGTCTAACTGTTTGTCGAGGTCGGCCTCGCCGTCGTTGACGATTTCGAAGTCGGCGCGCTTCATGACCTCCTGCTGAGGCAACTGTCGGGCCATCCACTCGAGCACCTTCTCGCGGCTGATGCCATCGCGCTGCATGACGCGCTGAATGCGGACTTCCAGCGGTGCCGTGACAATGATGACACGGTCAACCAGCTGGTCGATGCCCGACTCGTACATGATGGCACTCTCCATCCACTCAAATCCGCTCGCCTCGAAGTCGCGGAACACGGCGGGGTGGACAATGGCGTCGATGGCCCGTGCGTTGTCTTCACTCTTCAGTAGGAAGGCTGCCACAGCGGCTTTGTTGAGGGTGTAGGGCTCGTGGGGCTTACGGGGTTCATAGGCCTCAGGCCCAATAAGCTCAGTGAGCTGGCGGCGAATGTTGGGCGAGGTGCGAATGAGACGCTTAGCGGCAGCGTCGCAGTCATAGACTGTGAAGCCACGGACCCCGAGAAGCTTGCACACGAAGCTCTTGCCGCTGCCTATGCCGCCAGTGATGCCCGTCTTCATTCGCTTTCTTCGATGAGGTAATCTACCTGTTTCACGTCCAGCGTGGCACGGCTGATGCCACGTGGCACGGTCTTCAGGTAAATGTTACACTTGTCGGCCGGCTTAGCCATGATTTCCTTGTAGTCGGCAATGACGACAAACATGTCGGGCCTGAGGTTGCGGAACTGGCTGACACCCGTTACGAAGTTGACCTTCACTTTGGCAGGGAACGTGCGCAGTACCTTGCCCTGGGGCATGTTGATGGCCGTGATGGGCACATCGTCCATGCTCTCCTCGGTCAGCACGTCGGTGTAGAACCCCACCTTTATGCGCTCAGGCACGTACTTCACGCCCTTCATCTTGGCCAGTTGGCAGTCAACGAGGAGCGTATCGCGGAAGTTGGCGTAGTTCAGCGTCTCGGTATAGACCACCCTGATGCTGTCGAGTTTCTCCTGTGAGGCATATACATCGACGCTGTCGGGCCAGTACTGGGTGTGGGAGATGAAGTACAGATGTTCGGGAATGACGCGTCCGCTCCACCTGACGGGAATGCGCTTGTGGGCTCCGTCGTTGTAGAAGAACTCCAGCCTGTCAGGCTTGATGGCGGTAATCTTCGACGTCATCGTGGGGTTCTGTGCATGAATGAGCTTCTGCATCTCGGCATTGCTGATGGCACCGTAGCCGTTGCCACGGTTGTAGCTGCGGAAGTTTGCGCTCAGCGTGTTGAGCTGGTTGCCGTAGAGGTACGACATGATCATCCAGCCTCGGTCGCGTACGGTAATGCGGATGGTGTCTATCTCGTCGGAGGTAAGCACCACGTCCTTGGGCACCTGGGTGATGCGAACGGGAATCTTCAGCTCCTTCTCGTACGACTCGTTCAGTGTGATGATGGTCCAGAAAATGGCTGAAAGCATAAGAAAGCCCATGAATATCAGAAACTGCTTGTTGAGATTGCTGAACAAGAAGTTCCTGACCATGCGAAATAATCCCGTGATGTCCACGCTTTACCGCTTTCTTTTATTTGTTCGTGGGAACGCTGGCGTCATCCTGGAAAACGTAGTTCTTGTTGACGCGGATGACGGTTCCTTTGGCTATCTCCACCTCAACGATGTTGTTGGCCAGATCAATCTTCTTGACCGTGCCGTAGATGCCGCCGCTGGTAAAGACGTTGGTGCCTTCGGTGAGTGAGTTCTGAAACTTTTGTATTTCTTTTTGCTTCTTCTGTTGCGGACGAATCATAAAGAAATAAAAGATGGCGAAGATGGCCACCATCATGATGAGCATTTGCGTATTCGGATTCATTTCTTATTATTTAATAATGTTTTAATCTTTAATCTTTAATTTCCTTGGCTCGTCGATGTGCTTGATTAGCCGGCCCGTCGCAATAAGGTGGCGGGCTATGCTGTCAAGCATGCCGTTGATGTAGCCGCTGCTGCGTGGGGTGGAGTAGAGCTTGGCAATATCGACAAACTCGTTGATGGTCACGCTGATGGGAATGGAGGGGAAGGTCATCATTTCGGCAATGGCTATCTGCATGATGACCACGTCCATGTAGGCCAGGCGCGAGAAGTCCCAGTTCTGCGAGGCCTCGCTCATGTAGCCTTGATACTCGTTGGCGTTCAGGATGGTGGCACGGTACAGCTTGCGGGCATACTCCTTGTCTTCCTCGCTGTCGTATTCGGGCAGCAGTTCCTGGCTGGCCTTGTTGGTCTCCTCGAAGCGCTTGATGGTCTTCAGCACGAAGGTATCGACGATTTCCTTGTCGTCGTTCCAGTAGAGGCTCTGCTCCTCGAGTAGGCTGTCCAGATCGTTGTTATCCTGAATGAACGTGCGGTAGAGCTTGCGCCACAGCTCGCGGTCGGCAGCATACGAGTCGTTGCTGTCGTCCATGTACTCCTGATAGATGCTGCTGCTGACAATCTGGTTATACAGGGCGTGCACGAAGTCGGCATCGTTGTCCCACGTCTTCTTCTGCACCTCCATGAAGTCGTTGAGCATGTGGTTCTCCTCCAGCTGCAGGGCAAAGCGGTTGAAGGCAAACTTGCTTGACGGCTCAGGCTTGTTTTCGCGCTGGGCGCGGGCCTGGGCCACTTCCAGATGTCTGCGTGCCTCCTTGGTCACGGCCACGATGAGCGCCAGCAGGTAGTTGTAAAGGTCGTACGCTTTTGAGAGGCTGAAGAAGAGTTCCTTCTCAGCTGAGTCCATGTTGTTCTTTCCGTTCTGATAGTACGCGTAGGTTAACTGAACTATCTTAATCCTTATAATTTCTCGGTTGATCATTCTCTAAGATCATTTATGTTTATTTCGACTTGTTTGTATTAAACATTTGCAAAAGTACGTAAAAATGCGCTAAGTTGCAAATAATCGGGCAAAATATTGAGTTTTTTTTCAAAATTCTTGCGTAATTGCGGAAAATTGCGTACCTTTGCACCCGCTTTTTAGAAACCGTGTGATGGTGAATTAAGCAAAAGACAACAGTATTAACAACTTAATTTAGAGTAACACAAAAATGAGAGAAATCGCATTGAACGGTCAGAAGCGCACCGACACTGGCAAGAAGGCCAGCAAGCTGCTTCGCAAGGAGGGTCTCGTGCCCTGCAACCTGTATGGAGAAAAGAAGGGTGAGAATGGTCTGCCCGAGGCTTTGGCATTTGCTATCCCCATGTCTGAGCTACGCAAAGCTATCTACACTCCCCACGTATATGTCATGAACATTACCATCGATGGTAAGCTTCATGTAGCCATCGTCAAGGAGCTGCAGTTCCACCCCACGACGGATGCACTGCTGCACGCCGACTTCTATGAGGTCAACGAGACGAAGCCCATCACCGTGGGTATTCCCGTAAAGCTGAATGGTCTGGCTCAGGGTGTGCGCGATGGTGGTCGTATCAACCTGTCAATCCGTAAGATTAATGTGACCGCTCCCTACAAGAACATTCCTGAGGTGCTTGACATCGACGTGACCAACCTGCAGCTCGGCAAGAGCATCAAGGTGGGTGAGCTGAGCTTCGAGGGTCTCGACATTGCTACCTCTCCCGAGGTGGTAGTATGCTCTGTGAAGGCTACTCGTGCTTCTCGTTCTGCTGCTGCTGCCGAGGAGGCTTAATCCGACAGAGGAATGGACAAATACTTGATTGTAGGTTTGGGCAACGTCGGCGCTGAGTACGACATGACCCGCCACAATACTGGATTTATAGTATTGGACGCTTTTGCTAAGGCGTCCAATATTGTTTTTGACGACCGTCGCTACGGTTTCCTGGCCGAAACGTCGCTCAAGGGCCGCAAGGTCTTTCTGCTCAAACCTTCTACCTTCATGAATCTGAGCGGCAATGCCGTGCGCTACTGGCTGGGCAAGGAGAACATTGACCAGAGCCGGCTGCTCGTCATCAGCGACGACGTGGCCCTGCCCTTAGGCCAGTTCCGGCTGAAGGCCAGTGGTTCCAATGGCGGTCATAACGGCTTGGGCCACATTCAGCAACTCATTGGCCAGCAGTATGCCCGCCTGCGCATGGGCATCGGCAACGACTACCCGCAGGGCATGCAGATAGACTACGTGCTCGGCCGCTTCTCGGCCGAGGAGCTGCAGCAGCTGCAGCCGGCAGTCAATCTGGGCGTAGAAATCATCAAGAGCTTCGTGCTGTCTGGCATTGACGTGACGATGAATCAGTATAATAAATTAGGTAAGAGACCCACCCCCAACCCCTCCCTGAATGGAGGGGAGGAATTACCTCATCATTTAATATGAAGGAAAAGCCAACAACGCACAAGGTATCTTCTCCCCTCTCTCACAGAGAGGGGCAGGGGGAGAGTCCGCAGAGTCTTGCCCGCATAGACAAGTGGCTCTGGGCAGCGCGCATCTTCAAGACCCGTAGCATTGCGGCCGATGCCATTAAGAACGGGCGCGTCACCATGGGCGGCGTGAATGTCAAGCCGTCGCGCATGGTGAAGGCCGGCGAAACGGTCAGCGTGCGCAAGCCGCCCGTGACGTATTCGTTTAAGATTCTCAAGTCCATAGAGCAGCGGGTGGGCGCCAAGTTGCTGCCCGAGATTTATGAGAATGTAACCCCGGCCGACCAGTACGAGCTGTTAGAGATGAACCGTATCAGCGGCTTTGTCAACAGAGCCCGGGGCACCGGCCGTCCTACGAAGAAGGAGCGTCGTGCGCTTGACGAGTTTATAGGACCGGTAGTTGAGGACTTCGACGATTTTGACTGGGAAGATTAACAACAATACAACAAGAATATCATGATACTTGATATTTTACTGATCATAGTAGGCATAACACTGGTCCTTGTAGGTGCCGACCGCCTGACGGAAGGAGCCAGTGCGCTGGCGCGTCGCTTTGGCGTGCCGGAGATTGTCATCGGCCTGACTATCGTGGCCTGCGGTACGTCGGCCCCTGAGTTTTTCGTTTCGCTCATGTCGGCCCTGAACGGTACGCCCGACATGGCTGTGGGCAACGTCGTGGGGTCTAACACGATGAATGCCATGCTCATTGTGGGCTGTGCCGCCATGGTGGCTCCAATGGTCATCAGCCACTCTACGGTCAAGAAAGACATTCCTTTTTCGGTAGGTGCCTCGCTGGCCCTCATTTTGCTGGCCTACGATTCCGTCATTTCGCGTCTTGACGGCATTATTTTAATCCTCGGTTTTATATTCTTCATGGCTTATACGTTAAGGCAGGTAAAGGGTGCAAAGCCGGAGTCCACGGAGGTGAAACAGCAGAACGCCTGGCTTTCAGCCGGCTGGATTATCCTTGGGCTCGCCGGCTTGGTCTTCGGCAGCAACCTGTTCGTGGGTTCTGCTTCCAATGTGGCATCGTCCTTAGGCGTGAGCGAGGGTATCATCGGCCTGACCATCGTGGCTGGCGGCACGTCGCTGCCCGAACTGGCCACCAGCGTAGTGGCTGCCCGAAAGGGCCAGTCGGCCATTGCTATCGGCAACGTCATCGGCTCCAACGTCTTCAACATCCTGCTCATCCTGGGTGTTACTTCTGCCATTACGCCCCTGCAGATACAAGGAGTGACGCTTCTCGACATTGGCGTCATGCTGGGTTCCATCACGCTGGTGTGGCTCTTCTGTTTTACTCGCTATACCGTTGAGCGCTGGGAGGGTGCTGCCCTCACCGTGGGTTATTTGGCCTACGTAGGCTGGTTGCTCAGTAATGTCTGAAAGCAAGCCGCCGGCTCTTAAGTGTTTCCCACCGTGGGAACCCCTTGAGAGCCAGCGGCTCGCTTTGCTTTCCCTCCGTGGGAAACAAGCTTAGGATTACGGCTACTCCCCAAAGATTTCCTCCAACTTGTCTTCTAAGGCTCCTTTATAGAGGTTAGAAGCCAGGATGCGTCCGTCAGGACCGACGAGCACGTTCTGTGGCAACTGGTGAATGCCCCAGACCTCTACGGCCGCGCTGGGCTTACGCAGGTCGCAGAGCTGAGGCCACACCATGTGCAGCTCGTTGATGGCGCGCAGCCACTGTTGCTTGTTTGTGTCGAGCGAGATGCTCACCACCTCCAGCCCCTTCGGGTGAAACTCGCCGTAGCAGTAGGCCAGCCGGCGCATCTCCTGCAGATAGCCGCCGCAGTCGCTGCTCCAGAAGTGCAGCAGCACGTACTTCCCCCGAGCGCACCATTCACTCAGGCTTCGTTGACGGCCAAAGCTGTCGGCCATGCTGAGGTCGATGTAGGGCCCGCCAGCCATCTTCAGTTCGTAGTCGTGCAACATGGTTCGGGCCTGCTGGGCCATGGGGTGCTGCGAGTAAGGCTTGTCGGGCGAGAGCAGGCTTTTCATCTTGTCGTAGGGTGTGAAGTAAGCTAGTTCGTTGATGTAGTAAGCTGGCAGCAGGTTGTCCTGGTTCTCCTCTACGGCGCTGGTCATGACGCCTCGCCAAGCTTGGCGCAAGGAGTCGAGCCGCTCGTTCTGGCCGCCCATGTAGGCATACTGCATGGCCATCTCCAGTTGCTGGGTCTGCAGGTCGTAGCGGTGCAGCTTCTCGTTGAGCGGCGACCCGACGAGCGTTCCCCGGTTGAAGTTGATGCTGACAGGCGTGGCGTCGCTCATCAGTGCGAACATGATGTCGCGTGAGCCCACACGGAAGAAGAGTCCCTGCTCAGTAGTGCGTTCAAAGCGGAAGCGGTTGCCCGTAGGCTGCATGCTGTCAACGGGTAGGCCTGTCTGGAGGTCGATGAGGTAGATGGTCTTCATTTCGGCCGGTGCGGCTCCGCTAACCTGCAGCTGTATGGTCTGTGCCTGGGCCACGAGCGTCAGGGTGGCCAAAACCAGGGCGAAAGTGATTCTTTTCATGTACTTCAACTTGTTATATGGATAGCATGGTGCAAAGTTACGAAATAAGTGAGAGAAATACAAAGAAAAACACGTGTTTTTCTTTGTATTTCCGAACGAAAGGTAAGTTCGACGAAGTCAAAGTTACAAAATAATTGTGAATTGTGAATGATGAATGACGATTTTTTCGTACCTTTGCACCCAATTATGGAAAAGAAACTCAAAAGAGCAACGCTCTGCGTACAAGCCGGGTGGAAGCCGAAGAACGGCGACCCGCGTGTTTTGCCCATCGTACAAAGCACAACATTTAAGTATGACAACACCGAGGAAATGGCCGACCTCTTCGACCTGAAGAAGGACGGCTACTTCTATACCCGTTTGCAGAACCCCACCAACGACGCCGTAGCCAGCAAGATAGCTGCCTTGGAGGGTGGAGTTGGGGCTGTGCTGACCAGTAGCGGACAGGCTGCAAACTTCTATGCCCTGTTCAACATCTGCGAGGCGGGCGACCACTTCGTCACCTCGAACGAGATTTATGGCGGCACGTACAACCTCTTTGGCGTGACGCTCAAGAAGCTCGGCATTGAGTGTACCTTCGTCAGTCAGGAGGCCAGCGAGGAAGAAATCTCTGCTGCCTTCCGCCCTAACACCAAGGCACTCTTCGGCGAGACCATCTCGAACCCGGGCGGCAAGGTGCTCGACATTGAGAAGTTTGCACACATAGCCCACAGCCACGATGTGCCCCTCATTGTCGATAACACCTTCCCCACGCCCATTAACTGCCGGCCCTTTGAGTGGGGAGCCGACATCGTCACCCATTCTACCACGAAGTACATGGACGGCCATGCTACGCAGGTGGGCGGTTGCGTGGTCGATAGCGGCAACTTCGACTGGGACGCTCATGCCGACAAGTTCCCCGGACTCTGCACGCCCGACGAGTCGTACCACGGACTGACCTACACCAAGCGTTTTGGCCGCATGGCCTATACCACGAAACTCGTGGCACAGCTCATGCGCGACCTGGGCAGCATACCTGCCCCGCAAAACTCGTTCCTGCTGAACCTCGGACTGGAGACGCTCCACCTGCGCATGGCCCGCCACTGTCAGAATGCCCAGCGCGTGGCTGAGTTTCTGCAGCAGGACTCCCGCGTGGCTTGGGTCCACTATGCCGGGCTGCCCGGCGACGAGTGTTACGCGCTGGGACGGAAGTATCTGCCCGGTGGCTCGTGTGGCGTCATTGCCTTCGGTCTGAAGGGCACGCGCCAGACGGCCGTAGAGTTTATGGACTCCCTCAAGCTCATCGCCATTGTCACCCACGTGGCCGATGCCCGCACCTGTGTGCTCCATCCTGCCAGCCATACCCACCGCCAGCTCTCTGACGAGCAACTGCGCGAGGCTGGCGTGGCTCCCGACCTTATCCGGCTCTCCGTTGGCATTGAGGATGTCGATGACATTCTCGACGACCTGCGTCAGGCACTGGAGAGGGTTGGAAAAGCGTAAAAATGCGAAAATCGAAAATCCGTCAATCGAAAATCGAAAATCCGTCAATCGAAAATCGAAAATCCGTAAATCGTAAATAAAACAAGGTGGACAGAAAGAAAGAAAACCTCAAACAGCTGGGTAATGACACGCATTACTTAGACAAGTACGCCCCCGAAGTGCTCGAAACCTTCGAGAACATGCATAAGGATAACGACTACTGGGTGCAGTTCAACTGCCCTGAGTTTACGACCTTGTGCCCCATAACGGGCCAGCCCGACTTTGCAGAAATCAAGATTATGTATATCCCCGACGAGCGTATGGTCGAGTCGAAGAGCCTGAAGCTCTACCTTTTCTCCTTCCGTAACCACGGCGACTTCCACGAGGACAGCGTCAACGTCATCATGAAAGACCTGGTAAGGCTCATGCAGCCTAAGTACATCGAGGTCATTGGCCTCTTTGTGCCGCGCGGTGGCATTAGCATCTACCCTTATGCCAACTACGGTCGCCCGGGCACGAAGTACGAAGACATGGCTGCCGAGCGCTTGCGCAATTATCAAGGCCGCTGAGAAAAAAGTCTGGATTTATTTTGTATTTTAATTCTTTTTCACTACTTTTGCAGTCACTTATCTGAAACAATTAATGACCATAGTATGAAAAAGAAAATCAAGTTCAGCCTTGTCTATCGTGACATGTGGCAGTCGTCGGGTAAATTCCAGCCCCGCAAAGACCAGCTGGAACGTGTGGCTCCGGCCATCATCGACATGGGCTGCTTCGCCCGCGTGGAGACCAACGGCGGTGCCTTTGAGCAGGTTAACCTCATGGCCGGTGAGAACCCCAATGCGGCTGTACGTGCCTTCTGCAAACCATTTAACGAGGTGGGAATCCAGACCCACATGCTCGACCGAGGCCTCAATGCCTTGCGTATGTACCCTGTGCCTGACGATGTGCGCCAGCTTATGTATAAGGTGAAACACGCTCAGGGCGTGGATATTCCGCGTATCTTCTGCGGTTTGAACGATACGCGCAACATTATTCCCTCCATCCACTGGGCCAAGGAGGCAGGCATGATTCCGCAGGCCACGCTCTGCATCACGACCAGCCCCGTACATACCGTTGAGTACTACTCGAGCATAGCCGACGAGTTGATTGCTGCCGGTGCGGAGGAAATTTGTCTGAAGGACATGGCCGGCATAGGCCAGCCCGCCATGCTTGGTGCGCTGACCAAGAGCATCAAGGAGAAACACCCCGACATCATCATTCAGTACCACGGCCATTCCGGCCCCGGACTCTCCATGGCCTCCATCCTTGAGGTGTGTAATAACGGTGCCGATATCATCGATACAGCCATCGAACCCCTCTCTTGGGGTAAAGTACACCCCGACATCATCAGCGTACAGTCCATGCTGAAGAACGAGGGCTTCGAGGTAGCCGACATCAACATGAATGCCTACATGCAGGCTCGCACCTTGACACAGGAGTTCATTGACGACTGGCTGGGCTGTTTCATCAACCCCGCCAACAAGCACATGTCGTCGCTCTTGCTGGGCAGCGGACTGCCTGGCGGCATGATGGGCTCGATGATGGCCGACCTGGGTCCCATACAGAAGATGATCAACAAGCTGCGCGAGAAGAAGGGCGATCCCGAACTTTCCATGGACGACATGCTGGTCAAGCTGTTCAACGAGGTGGAGTATGTGTGGCCGCGCGTGGGCTATCCCCCACTGGTTACTCCCTTCTCGCAATACACCAAGAACATAGCCCTGATGAACCTGCTCACCATGGAGCAAGGCAAAGGCCGCTACGTCATGATGGACGATGCCATCTGGGGCATGATACTCGGCAAGAGCGGCAAGGTGCCCGGCGAGATAGCCCCCGAGCTGCTTGAGCTGGCCAAGACGCAGAAGCGCGAGTTT
The DNA here is from genome assembly GCA_002393705.1 of Prevotella sp. UBA4341. Lineage (GTDB taxonomy): Bacteria > Bacteroidota > Bacteroidia > Bacteroidales > Bacteroidaceae > Prevotella. The sequence goes on from DGTH01000054.1 coordinate 37,079, forward strand.
ACCGATGCTGACCCCCACACGCTCATACCCAACGCCCTGGACGGCTTCCGCAAGGAGATGGACGAGAACGGCTGGGACTACGGACAGGACGACGAGGAACTCTTCGAACTGGCCATGCACCCCGAGCAGTACCGCCCCTTCAAGAGCGGTCAGGCCAAGAAACAGCTGCTGGCCGACATCCAGAAGGCCAAGGACGCCAAGCTCGGCACTACCATGAAGCCCGAAGAGCTGGCTGCCTTCAAGCATGCCAAGGCCGACGCCCTCGTGGCTCCCGTAGCCGGACAGGTGTATTACGAGTTCTCGGGCGAAGGCGCCTGCGAACCCTGCTTAGAGCCATTCGTGGGGCAGAAGTACAAGGAAGGCGACACCTTCTGCTACATCCAGGCCCCGTGGAACGAAATAGTGCCCATCCCCGCAGCCCTTGGCGGCAAGCTCGTTGAGGTCAGTGCCAAGCAGGGAGCTAAGGTGCGCCGTGGCGACACCCTCGGCTGGATAGAGCGTCAGGCGTAAGGATTTGATGGACTATCTACACATTATTCATAAATACTACCCTGAGGATAACGAACTCAGACGGCTGCTCCTGAAACATTCGAGGCAGGTGGCTGATAGGGCACTGAGCATAGCCGACAGGCACCCCGAGCTGGGGCTGGACCGACAGTTCCTGGAGGAGGCGGCCATGTTGCACGACGTGGGCATCTTCCGCTGCGACGCACCAGGCATTCATTGCACGGGCACGGAGCCCTACATCAAGCACGGCCCCATAGGCGGTGAGCTGCTGAGGGCGGAAGGCTTCCCCCGACATGCCCGTGTTGCCGAACGACACACGGGGACCGGACTTCCTGGACTGGAGCCAGAGACACTCGAAGAGCAGATTATCTGCTATGCGGACAAGTTCTACTCGAAGTCGTCGCCTGACAGGGTGAAGACGCTTGACGGTGCCTGCCGCTCACTGGAGAAGTTCGGCCCAGAAGGCGTAGCGAAGCTCCGTGAGTGGGCGAGGAGGTTTGAGAGTGAAAAGTGAAGAGTGGAGAGTTTGCTGCTGCCATCGTTGAGAAACGAATGTTAAAAAAATAAAGGCGGTAGCAAATTCTTCATTCTTCACTCTTTACTTTCCACTAAAATATTGTACCTTTGCAGCCGTGAGAAGGAAAACACTCATATTTATATTGCTTTTCGCCTTCATTTTCGTGATGGCGGGATTGCCTTCTTTGCGCTTCCGTCAAGCGGTGCAAGGGCGTTCTGCCGTGGTGGCGGAGGACAGCGACTCCATAGAGACAACTATAGATACTATAGCAACTATAGCGACTATAGACTCTATAGAACCTATAGCGACTATAGACTCTATAGCCGTCGATACCACGAAGATGGACTCCCTGCAGCTCCTCATTTACAAGAGAAACAAGGCCGTCGATGACTCGCTTCGTATGGACAGCCTGAACCGCAAGCACAAGAACAGCATTGAGGCACCGGTGGAGTACTCGTCGAAGGACTCCATGACCTACGATGCCGCAACGAAGAGGGCTCACCTTTTTGGCGATGCCAAGGTGAAATATCAGGACATGAACCTGGAGAGTGACCAGATATACATGAGCCTCGACTCGAACCTGGTACACGCTACGGGTACGGCCGACTCTACGGGCAAGATAAACGGAACGCCCGTGTTCAGTATGGGTAGCGACACCTACGAGAGTGACACCATGGCCTTTAACTTCAAGACGAAGAAGGGACTCATCAGCGAGGTATATACGAAGCAGGACGAGGGCTTCCTGACGTCGCAGCTGGCCAAGCGCGGTTCTGAGGGCGAACTGTTCCTGCAGCACGGACGCTACACCACGTGCGAAGAGGCTCACCCCGACTTCTATCTGGCCCTGAGTCGTGCTAAGGTACGACCGGGCAAGGACGTCGTGTTCGGTCCGGCCTATCTCGTCGTGGCCGACGTGCCGCTGCCGTTTGCCATACCCTACGGCTTCTTTCCCTTCACGAAGAGCTACTCCAGCGGTTTCATCATGCCTACCTATGGCGACGAGACCTCGCGTGGCTTCTATTTGCGCGACGGTGGCTACTACTTTGCCATCAGCGACAAGATGGACCTGAAGCTCATTGGCGAAATATACACCAAGGGCTCGTGGGGCGTGACGGGAACCTCCAACTACCGCAAGCGCTATAAGTACAGCGGCAACTTCCTTGTTAGTTACCAGAGCACGGTGACGGGCGAAAAGAACATGCCTGACTACACGAACACCACCAGCTTCAAGGTGATATGGGACCACAAGCAGGACGCTAAGGCCAACCCCTACACCACGCTGTCGGCACGCGTCAACTTTGCCACGACCAATTACGAGATGAACAACCTCTCGTCGCTCTATAACCCGCAGGCGCTGAACCAGAGTACCCGTACGTCGTCGGTATCCATGCAGACGCAGTTTTCGAGCATCGGCATGACGCTGGGAACCACCATCAACCTGGACCAGAACATGCGCGACTCCATCATCTCCCTGACGCTGCCTAACCTGACGGTCAACATTGCCAAGTTCTACCCCTTCCGCAAACGGGGCAGCAGTGGCGAAAAGTGGTACGAGAAAATCAACGTGCAGTACAAGGGCGAAATGCAGAACTCCATACGCACAAAGGAGGACAGGCTGCTACACTCGCGTCTGAACCGCGACTGGCAGAACGGCATCAAGCACGAAGTGCCCATTTCGGCCGCATTTACCGCTTTCGACGTGCTCAGCGTGACCCCGCAGTTCAACTTCCGCGACCGCATGTACTTCAGCAAGAGCAAGAAGTCGTGGGACGAATCAAACCAGAAGGAGGTTACCGACACGGTGAGCGGCTTCTACAACGTCTATGACTGGAACATGAGCCTGAGTCTCTCGACGAAGCTCTACGGCATGTACGTGCCCAGCCGTAAGTTGTTTGGCGACAAGATTGTAGCCATTCGCCACGTACTGACGCCCGACATCTCGTTCAACTACGCACCCAACTTTAGCGTCTCGCGGTACGGCTACTGGGAGAGCTACCAGAAGACCGATGCCGACGGCAACGTCTCGTGGGTGGAATACTCACCCTACCAGGGGGCGCTCTACAGTCCGCCTACCTCGAAGAGCCGTACGGGTAGCATGAGCATTAACCTCTCGAACAACGTCGAGATGAAGCTGAAGAGCGATGAAGACACCACGGGCTTTAAGAAGGTAAGCCTCATTGACGAGCTGCGCCTCGGCATGAGCTATAACTTTGCCACCGACATACAGCCGCTGAGCCCGCTCTCCATGAGCCTGCGCCTGAAGCTCTCGAAGAGCTACACGCTGAACCTCTCCACGTCGTTCGCCAGCTACGTCTATGAGGCTGACTCCGTGGGAGCTACACCTTACGAGAGTCAGCGCACTACGTACTGGGAGAAAGGTAAGTGGGGCCGGTTCCAAAGCATTTCACACCAGCTGGCCTACGAGCTGAACAACGAGAAGATAGGCAAGTTCTTCAAGTGGCTCAGGGGTGAAAGCACCGACGAGGACGACAAGAAGAAACCCAAGGGCCGCGACGAGGAGGAAGAAGACGAACTGGACGGACTGGAGGCCAACATCGACACCGACATGGAGAAGGCCAAGCGTAGCAAGAACGAAGGTGGCGGCAAGGCTGAGACGGACGAGGACGGCTACATGGCCTTCAAGCTGCCGTGGACCATGCACATCAGTTATGGCTTCAACATCAGGGAGAACCGTCAGGGGCGTTTCAACTACAATACCATGCGCTACCCATACTCCTTTACGCAGACGCTCAACGTGAGCGGTAACATACAGATAGCCGACGGGTGGAACATCAACTACTCCTCGGGTTACGACTTTGACCACAAAAAGATAACTCAGACCGTTGTTTCACTTTCCCGCGACCTGCACTGCTTCAACATGTCGTGTCAGGTAACGCTGGCTCCCTACACCAGCTACAACTTCTCCTTCCGCTGTAACGCCGCCACGCTGACCGACGTGCTGAAGTACGACAAGCGCAGCAGCTATTCGAACGCCGTGCAGTGGTATTAGTTGAGGGTTGAAGGTTGAGGGTTGAAGTTATATGAGACTTTGAGATATGGCAGATTTAGCTCCGTTGATTCGAGATTTGGCACTGATGCTCATTGTTGCGGGCGTCGTTACACTGTTGTTTAAGAAACTCAAGCAGCCCTTAGTGTTGGGATACATCGTGGCCGGTTTCCTCGTGTCGCCCCACATGCCCTACACGGCCTCGGTGGTCGATACGGAGAGCATCCATCTGTGGGCCGACATCGGCGTCATGTTCCTGCTCTTCTCGTTGGGGCTGGACTTCTCGTTCAAGAAGATTCTGAAAATGGGCATCTCGCCCATCATTTCTACTGTCTGCATCATTTTCTCCATGTCCATGCTGGGCGTCGTGGTGGGTCACGCCTTTGGTTGGTCGCGCATGGACTGCATCTTCCTGGGTGGTATGCTGGCCATGTCTTCGACAACCATTATCTATAAGGCTTTCGACGACCTGGGCCTTCGTCAGCAGAAGTTTGCTGGCATGGTGATGAGCGTCCTCATACTGGAGGACATTCTGGCCATTGTCATGATGGTTATGCTCTCAGCCTTAGCCAGCGGCAACAATCCTGATGGTGGCCAGATGCTGGGCTCCATCCTGAAGATAGGTTTCTTCCTCGTGCTCTGGCTCGTGGTGGGCATCTTTGCCATTCCGCTGGTGCTGCGAAAGGCTCGCCGGCTCATCAATAACGAGGTGCTGCTCATTGTGGCACTGGGCCTTTGCTGTGCCATGGCGGTGTTTTCTTCCGAGGTGGGTTTCTCGTCAGCTTTCGGAGCCTTCATCATGGGCAGCATCTTGGCAGAAACCGTTGAGGCCGAACGCATTGAGAAGCTCGTTGAGCCAGTTAAGAACCTCTTTGGTGCCATCTTCTTCGTCTCTGTCGGTATGCTGGTCGATCCTAACATCATCGTCAGCTACGCCCTGCCCATAGCCGCCCTGGTGCTTACCATCCTGATGGGCCAGAGCATCTTCGGCACCTTGGCGTTTATGTTGGGTGGCGAGTCGCTGAAGTCGGCCGTGCGTTGCGGCTTCTCCATGGCGCAGATAGGCGAGTTCTCGTTTATCATCGCCTCCTTAGGCTTGTCACTGGGCGTCATCAGCAACTTCCTTTATCCCGTTGTGGTGGCCGTATCGGTCATTACCACGTTCCTCACGCCTTACATGATTCGGCTCTCGGTGCCTGCCTCGGCAGCCCTCGAGCGTCGTTTGCCCAAGCGGCTCATTCGCATTCTGAACCACTTCTCGACGAACCAGTCGGGCGCTACGGGCAAGAGCCTTTGGCGCGCCCTGCTGTTGCAGATGGGGCTGAACATCGTGGTCTATTCCATCCTCTCGCTGGCCATTATCAGCATCATGTTCACCTTCGTCGAGCCGCTCATTCATAAGCTCATGCCAGGCAAGGAACTCTACTGGTGGGCCAATGCGCTGACCGGCGTGCTGACCATTACCATACTGGCACCCTTCCTGCGTGCCATGATTATGAAGAAGAACCGAAGCGAGGAGTTTAAGGCCCTCTGGGACGAGAACAGCCGCAACCGCTTCCCCTTGATGTTTACCGTCCTGGTGCGCATCATGCTGGCCGTAGCCTTCGTGTTCTACGTCTGCCACCACTTGAGCCGCTTCACGCCGGCTGTACTCATTACGGTGGGCGTGCTTGTCGTAGTAGCTGTTATCTTCTCGCGTCTTGCCAAGAAAAACAGCATACGCATGGAGCGACTCTTCCTGAACAACTTGCGGTCACGCGACATTGCTGCACAGGTCAGCGGCCATAAGCGTCCGCTCTACGAGGGCAGGCTGCTTGACCGCGATATCCACATGGCCGACTTCGACATTCCTATGGACACGCGCTGGATGGGCCACACGTTGCGCCAGCTGGAGTGGGGCAAGAAGTATGGCGTCCACATTAGCAGCATTTTCAGGGCTAACCACCGTCTGAACATACCTGACGGCGACTACCTCATCTTCCCGGGCGACAAGGTGCAGGCCATTGGTACCGACGCACAGCTGGCTGCTTTCGGCCACGCCGTCAAGACGGAGGTGTTTGGTGAAGACCTGAACTTCGAGCAGCACGAAATGAAGCTCAGCCAGCTCGTGATAACGGCCAAGAGTCCCTTCGTGGGTAAGACGCTCATCGATTCGGGCATCCGCTCTGTATATAGTTGTATGGTGGTAGGTTTGGAGGAAGGCAAGGAAAGCCTGACTCCTGTTAGCCCCACCCGCAGGTTCCAAGTTGGCGACGTGCTTTGGGTGGTAGGCGAACAGGAGTCGATTGACGCCCTGAACAATCTGTAGTCAGGGCCTTCTTTACTGTTTTTTTCTGTCTTAGTCGTTGTAGGCTGCCGTCAGCTCACATATCTTGACGATGACCTGCATGGCTTTCTCCATCGACTGTATGCTGACAAACTCGTAGGGGCCGTGGAAGTTGACGCCGCCGGCAAAGATGTTGGGGCAGGGCAGACCCCTGAACGAGAGCTGTGCACCGTCCGTGCCGCCGCGAATGGGGCGCACCTTCGGAGCCACGCCCACCTCCTGCATGGCTTTCAGCACAAGGTCAATGACGTGCATCTGCGGGTCTATCTTCTCCTTCATGTTGTAGTACTGGTCCTTCACTTCGGCTGTCACCGTTTCCTCGCCGTACTTTTGGTTCATCTGGTCTGCACAGCGCAGAACGAAGCGCTTACGGTCCTCGAAGTGGTCGCGGTCGTGGTCGCGTATGATGTACGACAGCTTGGCCTGTTCAATGTTCGAATGGATGCCCAGCAGGTGGTAGAAGCCCTGGTAGCCCTCGGTCGTTTCGGGGGTTTCGTCCTCCGGCAACATCTTGGCAAACTCGGCAGCCAGGGCGTTGGCGTTGACCATCTTGCCCTTGGCGTAGCCCGGGTGTACGCTGACACCCTTGATGGTGACCTTGGCCGAGGCGGCGTTGAAGTTCTCGAACTCCAGCTCGCCCACATCGCCCCCGTCCATGGTGTAAGCCCACTGGCAGCCAAACTTCTCTACGTTGAAGTGGTGGGCACCCATGCCTATCTCTTCGTCGGGGTTGAAGGCTACGCGAATCTTGCCGTGCTTCACCTCGGGGTGCTGTTGCAGCCAGACCATAGCCTGTACTATCTCGGCAATGCCGGCTTTGTCGTCGGCTCCTAAGAGCGTGTGGCCGTCGGTCACGATGAGGTCTTCGCCCACATGCTGCAGCAGTTCGGGGAACTTGGTGGGGCTGCTGATGATGCCTTCGCTGAGAAGGATGTCCGACCCGTCGTAGTTGCGGATAATCTGCGGGTGAATATTGGCACCTGAGCAGTCGGGGCTGGTGTCGTAGTGGGAGATGAAGCCGATGACGGGCACTTTGCCCTTCACGTTCGCCGGCAGCGTGGCGTAGATGTAGCCTTTTTCGTCCATCTCCACGTCCTGCAGGCCCTCCTGTTCGAGTTCCTTCTTCAGGTATTGGGCAAAGATGAGTTGTTTCGCGGTACTGGGCACGCTCTCGCTCTCTTCTGACGACTGCGTGTCGAACTTGGTGTAGTTTAAGAATCTTTCGGTAATATCCATCATGTTACTTTCGGTTACTTTATTAACGATTATCGATTATCAGAAGTGCAAAAGTATAAAATAATTATGAATTATGAATTATGAATTATGAATTTTTTGTACCTTTGCACCAAATTTGTGTTAAAGATGGATTATCAGTATCATATTTTTTCTCCGTACCGTGTGTGTCCGTTAGGAGCACATGTGGACCATCAGCACGGACTGGTGACGGGATTTGCTATCAATAAAGGTGTTGACCTCTGGTTTAACGTCAGGGACGACAGTGTGGTGAAGCTCCAGTCGAGAACCTTCGAGGGCGATGTTGAGTTTGACATTCAGGCTCCGTCGCAGGTGAAGGAGCACCACTGGGGCGACTATGCCCGTGGTGCCAAGTATGCCCTGCGCAAGCGCTTCGAGCTGACGCGTGGCATTGAGGGCGTTATTCAGGGCTCGCTGCCAGTGGGCGGCCTGAGCTCGAGTGCCGCCGTACTCATAGCCTACGTCATGGCTTTTGCCAAGGCCAACGGCATGACGCTCAAGCCCTTCGAGGTGGTGCAGATAGCCTCCGAGGCCGAGCGTGAATACATTGGGCTGAACAATGGCCTGCTCGACCAGGCCTGCATCGCCTTAGGCAAGAAGGACGGCCTGCTCTTCCTTGACTGCGACTCGAACGACTGGCGCATCATTAAGCGCAACCCCGACATGGCCGACTTCGAGATAGGCATCTTCTTCTCTGGCCTTACTCGCTCGTTGGTCAACAGCGACTACAACCTGCGCGTCTATGAGTGTAAGACGGCGGCATGGAACATGCTGGCCTATACCGACCAGCCCCTCAAGACGTTCGACAAGACCTTTCTGCGCGACATTCCGAAGGCTACCTTCGAGAAGACCCGCATAGCCATGCCCCAGCGTTTTGCGCGCCGTGCAGAGCATTTCTACTCCGAGTACCGACGCGTGCGTCAGGGCGTCACCGCCTGGGAGACGGGCAACCTGAAGCTCTTTGGCAAGCTGTCGTTCGACTCCTGCGAGTCGAGCATCCACAACTACGAGTGTGGAAGCCCTGAGCTCATCGCCATCTACGAGACGATGCGTTCTCTACCCGGTGTCTATGGCGGACGCTTCTCGGGAGCCGGCTTCAAGGGTGCCTGCATCGCCCTGGTTGACCCGGCCTACAAGGAGCAGATAGAAACGGAACTCACGAAGAAGTATCTGGAGCAGTTCCCCGAGTACGAAAAAACATTCCAGGTGTTCTGGGTCAAGCCCGATGACGGGGCCCGTTTTGTCTGAAGGACCTTTGACCTTAGACTTTTGACATGAAAGTATGAAAAATATCGTTATTGCTGCGGGCTACGCTACCCGCTTAGGGGAACTGACCAGAAATTTCCCAAAACCGCTGCTGAAGATAGGCAGCAACACTATACTCGGACGCATGCTCGACGACATAGACCGCATACCGGACATCACCGAGCACATCATAGTGACTAACCATAAGTTTGCACACATCTTCGAGGAGTGGAAAAGCCAACAGCACTACCAGAAGCCCATCACCATCATTGACGACGGCACGGAAACCAACGACACCCGGCTGGGTGCCGTCTGCGACCTCCTGCTCGCCATCGACTATATGGATAAGCAGCAGCAGTGTCCTCCCCCTAAACAGGGGGAGTTAGAGGGGGGCTCCGAGTCAGAGGGGGTCTTGGTCGTCGCTGCCGACAACCTGCTCTTCTTCTCCTTCCAGGAGTTCATCGATTTTGCCAAGGAGAAAGGCACGTCGTGCATTATGTGCCACGAACAGCCCAGCATAGAGAAGCTGCAGCGCACGGGCGTCATCGTGGTGGATGAGCAGATGCACGTGCTCAATATGGAGGAGAAACCGCAGGAGCCGAAGAGCCACTGGGCCGTGCCGCCCTTCTACATCTACCTCGAACAGGACCTCGACCTGGTGCGCCACTCGGTGGAGAACGGCTGCGGCAAGGATGCCCCCGGCAACCTGGCCCACTACATGGTGGAGCATACCGTGATGCACGCATGGCCCATGACTGCCGGCCGTTTTGATATAGGCAGTCTTGATACGTATTATGAAGCTATAGAAAAATATGGAAAAGATTAACTTAGACAATAAAAGCATTTTTGTGACGGGTGCATCCGGCTTCATTGGCAGCAACCTGGTGAAGCGTTTGTTCAAGGACGCTAAGGGTGCCACCATCGTCGGCATTGACAACATGAACGATTATTACGACGTCCGCCTCAAGGAGTATCGGCTCGACGAGCTGAACCGCCTCGACGGAACCGGCGGAAACCGTTGGGTGTTTGTTAAGGGCGACATTGCCGACCGTGCCACTATCGACCAGTTGTTCCAGCAGTACAAGCCGCAAGTAGTGGTCAACCTGGCCGCCCAGGCCGGCGTGCGCTACAGCATTACCAACCCCGATGCCTACATTCAGTCGAACCTCATAGGCTTCTACAACATTCTGGAGGCCTGCCGCCACTCGATGGATGATGTAAGATGTAAGAAGGAAGATGTGAATGCTCAGCCATCAGCCATCAACCATCAGATATATAGAGGCGTCGAGCACCTGGTCTATGCTTCATCATCGTCAGTCTATGGCTCGAACAAGAAGGTGCCGTACTCGACCGACGACAAGGTCGATAACCCCGTCTCCCTCTACGCTGCCACCAAGAAGAGCAACGAGCTCATGGCCCATGCCTACTCCAAACTCTACAACATACCCTCCACGGGCCTGCGCTTCTTTACCGTCTATGGTCCTGCCGGCCGCCCCGACATGGCCTACTTCGGCTTCACCAACAAGCTGCGTGAAGGCAAGACCATCGAAATCTTCAACTACGGCAACTGCATGCGCGACTTTACCTATGTCGATGACATCGTAGAGGGCGTGGTGCGCATCATGCAGGGAGCACCCTCCAAGCAGCAGGGCGACGACGGACTGCCCCTGCCGCCCTACGCCGTCTATAATATAGGCAACAACTCGCCCGAGAATCTGCTCAACTTCGTTGACACGCTGCAGCAGGAGCTCATACGTGCCAAGGTGTTGCCCGAGGACTACGACTTCGAGGCCTACAAGCGCCTCGTGCCCATGCAGCCCGGCGACGTGCCCGTCACCTTTGCCGACACGTCCGCCCTGGAGCGCGACTATGGCTTCAAACCCTCCACCCCGCTGCGACAGGGCCTACGCGCCTTCGCCGAGTGGTATAAAGAGTTCTACGGATAAACAAACAGCGCTCGGCGGTTTCCCCGCCGAGCCTTATCACACAAGCAATATGGAATACATGTCACAAGAAGGCTACGACAAGCTCGTAGCCGAACTACGCCACATGGAGAGCGTAGAACTGCCACAGGTGCGCGACGCCATAGCCGAGGCCCGCGACAAGGGCGACCTCTCGGAGAACTTCGAGTACCATGCCGCCA
>DGTH01000054.1:48137-48649 GCA_002393705.1 Prevotella sp. UBA4341
ATGCCGCCAAGCGCGAGCAGGGACGACTCCTCAGCCGCATACGCTACAAGCAGCTCATTCTGGAGAACGCCCGCGTCATAGACTCCAGCCGTCTCAAGGCCGACAGCGTGGGACTGCTGAGCCGTGTAGAAATGACCAACCTGGGCAACAACCATACCGTCACCTACACCATCGTCAGCCCCCACGAGGCCGACCTCCGCCAGGGCAAAATCTCCATCAAGTCGCCCATAGCCCGGGCTCTGCAAGGCCACCACGTTGGCGACACCGTCCAGGTACAGGTGCCCGCCGGCCAGCTCCGCCTGCGCATTGACGGCATAGCCCTGTAACCCCACCCCCAATAGCGCTCGGCGGCTTCCCCGCCGAGAAAAATAGATGCAAACCTACCACTCAGCCCAGCCTCCAATGCAGAAACTCATTCTGCCCGCCACGATGAAGAAGAACGGCTCGGCCATCGGCAGCGAGGATGGCGACGGACACCGCGGCTCGCTCAAGCTGGGTGACAACATGAAGGT
>DGTH01000041.1:0-2855 GCA_002393705.1 Prevotella sp. UBA4341
CACTCCATCTGGCAGAAGATGAAGAAGCAGCGCTGCCCCTTCGAGGGGGTGTATGACCTCTTTGCCATTCGCATCATCATTGACTGTCCGGAAGACAAGGAGAAGATGCAGTGCTGGCAGGCGTACTCCATCGTGACCGACATGTACCAGCCCAACCCGAAGCGGCTGCGCGACTGGCTCTCCGTGCCGAAGTCGAACGGCTACGAGAGCCTGCACATCACCGTGCTGGGGCCGGAACAGAAATGGGTGGAGATACAGATACGCTCCGAACGCATGGACCAGATAGCAGAGCGCGGCGTGGCGGCCCACTGGCGCTATAAGGGCGTGAAGGCGGAGAGCGGCATGGACGAGTGGCTGAACTCCGTACGCCAGATGTTGGAAAACAGCGACGGGCGTGAAGCCATGGACCAGTTCCGCATGGATCTGTATGAAGACGAGGTGTTCGTCTTTACGCCGAAGGGCGACCTGCTGAAGTTTCCCAAGGGGGCCACGGTGCTGGACTTTGCCTACCACATTCACTCGGGCATCGGCAACCAGTGTGTAGGCGCGCGTATTAATAATAAGGTGGTCACCATACGCCACGAACTGCAGAGCGGCGACCAGGTAGAGGTGATGACGCAAACCAACCAGAAACCCAAGCAGGAGTGGCTGCAGATAGTGAAAACCAGCAGGGCGAAGTCGAAGATACGCCTGGCGCTGAAGGAGACACAGCAGGCTGACGGCCTCTTTGCCAAAGAGGCGCTGGAGCGTAAGTTCCGCAACAGGAAGATAGAGATAGACGAGCCGGTGATGATGCACGTCATTCGGCGCATGGGCTTCAAGGAAACCAGCGAGTTCTACCGCCAGATAGCCGACGGGCGACTCGACGTGAACGACGTGGCCGACCGCTACCTGGAGGAGAAGCAGCGCCAGCAGCTGCCCACCGGCGACAACCCCACGCGCTCGGCTGCTGAGTTCCAGTTTGAACCAACACCCAACACCCAACAGCCTGCAGCCAAAGAGAACGACGTGCTGGTCATTGACGAGCACCTGAAGGGCATTGACTTCCAGCTGGCTCACTGCTGCCACCCCATTTACGGTGACCCCGTATTCGGGTTCTTGACGGCGGGCGGCGGCGTGAAGATTCACCGCCAGGACTGTCCTAACGCCCCCGAGCTGCGTAAGCGATTCGGCTACCGTATTGTCCGTGCCTGCTGGGACGGCAAGGGTGCCTCGAAATATACCATCACGCTGCGGGTGGTCGGCAACGACGACATTGGCATTGTCAATAACCTGACGAGCATCATTTCGAAGGATGAGCGTCTGACGCTGCGCAGCATCAACATCGACTCCGACGACGGCCTCTTCCGGGGAAACCTCGTGGTCATGCTCGACGACACGTCGCGCCTGGAGACGCTCATCAAGAAGCTGCGCACCGTAAAGGGCGTGAAGCAGGTGGAGAGGATTTAGCCAACACCCAACACCAACACCCAACACCCAACACCCCAAAAGAAAAAGCGTATGAAGAAGATTTTGTTTGTTCTGCTCCTGATGATTGGAGCAACGACGGTGTGCACAGCACAGACGTTGAGAGACGGTAACAACTCTACCGTTGGAAAGATTGAGCGCGACGGCACCATACGTGACCGTAACAACTCGAAGATTGGCAAGATAGACAGCGACGGCACCGTGCGTGACCGCAACAACTCGACCATTGGAAAAGTGGAACGCGACGGCATCGTGCGCGACCGTTACAACTCGCGTATAGGCAAAGTGGAGAGCGACGGCACCGTGCGTAACAGCAACAACTCGCGGATTGGCAAGATAGACCGCGACGGCACCGTGCGTAACGCCAATAACTCGACCATTGGAAAAGCCGACGGCGTGGAGCCGCGCTACGCTGCGCTGTTCTTCTTCTTCAGCATGCCGTAGCAGCCTTGCCTAACGAAGCAAGGCTGCCATCTGCTGCTGAAGCTCCCTAGCCTTAAGGCCTGCCACTTCGGCGAAGTCGTCGCCGTCGCTGGCATAGATGATTCCGCGTGAGGAGTTGACCAGCAGTCCGCACTCGCCCGGAATCATTCCGTATTGGCAGACCTCCTCAAGACTGCCCCCCTGGGCACCCACGCCGGGTACGAGCAGGAAGTGCTGAGGAGCCACACGGCGTATGTCCTCGAACATGCGGCCCTGAGTAGCACCCACAACGTACATCATGTTCTGGGGCGTGGCCCACTGCTGACTCCTGCGAATTACCTTCTCAAAGAGCCGCTCGCCGTCCTTGTCCTCCATGAACTGAAAGTCCTGGCTACCCTTGTTGGAGGTCAGCGCCAGCAGGATGACCCACTTGTCCTCGTAGCTGAGGAACGGCGTCACCGAGTCCTCACCCATGTAAGGCGCTACGGTCAGCGCATCGACGTCGTACTCCTCGAAGAACGTACGGGCATACATGGCGCTGGTGTTGCCTATGTCGCCACGCTTCGCGTCAGCAATGATGAAGTGCCTGGGGTAGTTCTCCTTCAGGTAATGTATGGTTCTCTCAAACGAGGCGAGCCCCTTCACGCCGTAAGCCTCGTAGAATGCCAGGTTCGGCTTATAGGCCACGCAGTAGGGCGCCGTAGCGTCGATGATGGCTCGGTTAAACTCAAATATCGGGTCGTGCAGGTCAAATATCGGCAACTTCGGCATTTTGCGCGGGTCGCTGTCTAATCCTACACAAAGGAAACTCTGTTTCCGGTAGATTTCTTCTACAAGTTCTTGTCTGTTCATAATTCTGTTTCTTTCATTCGTTCTGCATTCTCTGCCACCGTCAGGGCGTCTATCATGGGCTGAATGTCGCCTCCCAGGAACCCCTGCAGGTCGTGGGTGGTGTAGCCGATGCG
>DGTH01000041.1:2917-3099 GCA_002393705.1 Prevotella sp. UBA4341
ATGCGGTGGTCGGTCACGCGGCCCTGCGGGAAGTTGTATGTACGAATCTTGGCCGAGCGGTCGCCCGTAGAGACGAGCGACTTGCGGCGGCTGGCAATGTCGTCCATGTACTTCTGGTGCTCCTTGTCGTAGATAAAGGTGTAGAGGCGCGACAGCGCACGCTCCTTGTTCTTGGGCTGGTC
>DGTH01000009.1 GCA_002393705.1 Prevotella sp. UBA4341
GCCTATTTTGACACACCCTCTTTTTACTTCTGGAGGGGAAACCTCCAGACAATCTCGCGCGTTTATCTCCTGCTGCGGGAGACCATCGTCTTTACCTTATTATTATAACGCGTGGCGGCGAGCAGCTCGCCAATGGTGAGGTGCATGCGCCACTGCCAGCGGTTGTAAGGGTCGCTGGGCACGTTGATGCGCTCGGAGCGCACGTCGCGGCCGCGCAACTCTGCGTCCATGGACAGCCAGTCCTGCAGCTGCAGGATGCAGAGGGCCGACGGGCAGTACAGGTGGCGGGCAATGATTTCCTCGGCCAGATGAGCCGGCAGCTGCTGAGGCGCACGTCCCTGCTTCTGCATCATGGTGACGTAGTAGCGCTGGGTGCGCTCCGGACTCTCCTCCCACCAGAGGCGCAAGGGCGGCATGTCGTGGGTGGAGATGGTGCAGACGGAACGCTGCGGGTAGGCATCGACGTGGGCAAACTCCTGACCCTGCTGCTTGGGCAGGGCCTGAACCTCGAGCGAAAGAATGCGCAGCTGGTCGAGCACGGGAGCCACGCAGTCGGGCAGCATGCCAAGGTCCTCGGCACAGACGAGCATGCGCGTATCGTGCAGCATGGCGGGCAGCCGCTGCAGGGCCTGGGCACCCCAGAAGAAGTTGTGGCGCTGGTAGAAGTAGTTGTTGTAGAGCCGCATGAAGGCATCCTGCTGCTCGTCGCTCAGGGAGCGGAAGATGGGTTCCTGACGCGCGCCGATGCGTGGATGGAACATGTCCTTCTGGCGCGGGTCCTCCACAAAGAGCACGTCGCCCAGCAGACGGTAGAGGCCGTCGCGTATCCAGAGGCTGTGCTCGTCGGTCTTGCCCTCGAAGTACTGCTCTACCTTGCGCTGGGTGGAGTAGTCGTCCTTCAGGGCGTAAAGGCCGTAAGCCTTCGGCAGGAGGAAGTGGTCGCGCACGTACTTGGCGTGGATGCCGAAGGTGCGCTCAATGATGCTGTCGTTGATGTAGGGCTCAGTGTAGAGCTCGCGGCGGAAGGGCAGTCCGAAGTACTCTATCTCGCCCACCGTGAGCGGCAAGGCGGGTGAGAAGTGGCCCAGCACGCCCTGTACGGCATGGGCAGGAATCTCCCAGATGCGGAAGAAGCCTAAGATGTGGTCAATGCGCAGGGCGTCAAAGTATTGCTCCATGTGGCTCAGGCGTTGCTTGAGCCTACGCGTCAGGGCTTCGTTCTCCCAGTTGTAGGTGGGGAAGCCCCAGTTCTGGCCAAAGGTGGAGAAGGTGTCAGGCGGTGTGCCCGTCTGCATGTCCATGTGGAAGAGGTCGGGCTGCGAGAGCGTCTCGGCACTGTCGCGGTTAACGCCGATGGGCAGGTCGCCCTTCAGAATGATGCCTTTCTCCCTGGCGTAGTCGGCAGCAGCCTTCAGCTGCAGGTGCAGGTGGTATTGCGTAAAGGCAATGAGCTGTGCAGCATCGTCGTCAGCGTCAGGCGTGTGGGCCAGCAGGAAGCTGAAGTAGTCCTTCAGCCACCAGTCGTTATCAGCCTGCCACTGCCGGAAGTCGGCCGACTGGAGGGTCTGCAGGCCCCGTTCGGCAAAGAGCTCGCGCAGGTAGGCCGACTTGACCCTATCGACGGCCTCGTAGTCGGAATACGGCAGCGCGTTCAGCTCCTGACGCTGACGGTGGTAGTGGGTCATGCGCTGCTTGGAGCGCAGCGTGCCCAGTTGTTCCAGGTCGAGGTAGTGCGGATGCAGGGCAAAGCCGCTGACGATGTTGTAGGGATAAGAGTCGCCCCAGCGGTGGGTCAGCGTGGTATCGTTGACGGGAAGCGTCTGGATAATCTTCATGCCCGTAGCCTCGGCCCAATCGACGAAGCGCCTGAGGTCGCCGAAGTCGCCTACGCCATAGCTGTACTCGCTGCGCAGCGAGAACACGGGAACGGCCACGCCGGCACAGCGCCAGTCGTCCTCACGGACGCGGAGCTGGTCGCCCGTCAGTACGAGGACTGTTCCTTCGGGGAACCCCGCCCCACCCGCTTCGGCGGTGCCTGACGTTACGGGCACCTCGGCCACGCGGTTGTCGCCTTCCTCCCAGGCCACGAAGGCGTGGGTAGCATCGTCGATGATGACGTACTTGTACTCTAAGGGAAACAGCATGCCTAAGGCGTTGACGGAGAGCATCCACTCGTGCTGACCGGCATACTGCATGCGGATGTAGCGACTGGTATTCCAGGAACCGAGGGCCGGATGGCTGCCTGAGACGCCTAACGACTGGCCCGCCTTGAGCTGGGGAGCCGCCACGCGGAACACCAGCGTGCGGCGGAACAGGGGCAGACGCAGGGCCTCCACATGTTCGCCAACCGCCCGGTGAGTCATGGCGGCATAGGCATTGGTGTAAAGGTGGAAGCAGAGCGGCTGGTCGTGCCACTGGTCGGGGAAGACGTAGTCCTTCGTAGAGTCAAAATGATAACGGCGGGGCACCATGTCCCACTCGCGCCTGAGCAGCGTCTCGTCGGCTGCACGCACCTCGTAGGCGTAGCAGATTTCGCTGATGGGGTGATGGCGGCTCTCGAGGGCCGCCGTCTCGAGGGTCCAGAGGTTGCCGTCGTCGGTCTGCATCAGGTGGATGTACTGGCGGACGGTGCCGTCCTGGCTGCGGTACTCGATGTTGACGTAAAGGCTTTCGCCCCACGCCGTATTGTAGTGTATGGTGAATTTCAGTTTCATAAGTGCAAAGGTACGAAAAGGCTGACGAAAATGCAAATCTTTTTGCCACCTTTTATTGGTTAGCAGAATTATTTGTCGTATATTTGCAGGCAAAACAATCAACTGGCATACTCCGACATGAACAAAACAATCAAGAAACTACTCAAGATAACGGCAATCCTGGCAGGCTCAGTAGTCGCCCTGCTGGTCCTGGCCGCCGTTCTTCTGAACACGCCGTCCGTCCACCGGTGGCTCGTCAACTACGCTACCGAGGCACTGAGCGAAAAGCTGAACACGAAGGTCAGCATAGAGCAGGCCGACATCAACGTATGGGGAGGCCGCGTCAACCTCTACGGCATGAACATCGACGACCGTGAGCAGCGCAAGCTGCTGCAACTGAAGGAGCTGTCGGTTCACCTGGACCTGATGAAGCTGATGGACAACCAGCTCATCATCAAGAAGGCCGCCGTGGTAGGACTGGATGCTGCCATCATTCCGAAGACGGACTCGACGGAGGCCAACTTCCAGTTTATCATTGATGCGTTCAAGAAACCGAAGACGGACTCCATAGCCCCTGCCGACACCACACGGAAGAAGCAGAAGATGGAGCTGGACATCAGCTCCGTCAAGCTGCAGGACATACACATCAACTGGGGCAAGGGCGACGCACGCCTGCTGAGGGCTGAGAGCAGCAGGACGTGGAGCGGGAAGCACGAGGTGGAAATAGAAGACCTCATCGTCAAGACCGACAACCACAAGCCGCGTAAGAACACGGGCAAGCCGAAAAGAGGCTGGTTCGACGTAGGCCACCTCGACATAACGGCCAACGCCCGGCTGACCGTTGACCCCACCGAGAAGGACTCGCTAAGGATAGAGCTGCAGGAGGCGACGGCCGTCGATACGCTGACAGGCATCGACATACGCGACCTGCGCGCCCGGGCTGTGCTGTCGGGCGGCGTGCTGCACCTGCAGGACATCAACGTACAGCAAGTCCGGACGGTGCTGAACATTCAGAACGCCGTGATGCAGCTGCCTAACAAGAAGAAGGGGAAGAAACTCAGTTTCGAGACGGGCCCCATCAAGGGGACGGCCATCCTGCAGGACATAGCAAGGCCCTTCTCGAAGGCGCTGGCGAACTTCCGCACCCCCTTAGACCTGAGCCTGACCATGAGCGGCAACGACTCGACGCTCTACTTCCACAACGTCAACGTGAACACGCAGGACAAGACGCTGACCATCAAGGCCAAGGGCGACATCAGCGGACTGAAGAAGAAGAAAGAGCTCGACGTGCACTTCCGCGTCAACAGCATGAACACCAGCACGAAGACGGCTGAGAAAATCATCAACCAGTTTGTGGTCAAGAAGTTCATGATGAAGCAGCTGCACAACCTCGGAAGCATACGCTATACGGGCGACTTCCACGTCATCTACCGGCGTGAGCAGTTTGGCGGCACACTGGCTACGAAGGCCGGCAACCTGAACTTCTTCTTCGAAATCAACGACGACACGAAGTACATATCGGGCAGGGCCAGCAGCCGGAACCTGAACCTCGGCAAGGTGATGGAAATAAAGAAGCTCGGCAACATCGAGGCCAGCGCCACCTTCAAGATAGACATAGACAAGAAGCGCACCCTGGCCATGCGCCGCAAGAAAGGCGGCAAGCTGCCCATAGCCACCGTCTTTGCCAAGGTCGATGACTCGTCGTACGCCGGTGTGCACGTGCGCCACCTGACGGCCGACATACGCAGCGACGGTGCAGAGGCGGTGGGCGACGTCAAGAAGGTGGGCTCGGTGGGCGACATTGCGTTTACCTTCTACTTCACCGACACGAACGAGATGCACAAAATGAGAATCAAGCACTCGAAGCTGAAGATACACTGGCCGTGGGAAAAGAGAGACAAGGACGACAAGGCGGAGAAGAAGAAGGACAAGAAGAAAAAGGCGGAAGACAAGAAGAAGCCTGAAGAGAAGAAGAAAAAGAAGAAGTTTCTCGGTATATTCTGAACAGAAAGAAGTTCCTCACAGCGAGGAACTTCTTTCTATTATCTCTAAGCACATGCGACTGTTGTGGTAAGGACACTTCCAGAAGCCGGCCTTGTCATCGACGGTGTTCAGCGTACCGTCAGGATGGCGGCTCCAGTGCCACTCGCCATAGACGTAGTCAATGAGCTGTGTCTTGATGTATTCCCAGCCCTGCCAGGCGCGCTGGAGAGCCTGCTCATCGCCGAAGTACTGGTAGAGGTTAAACCAGCCTACGACGTTCTCTGCCTGTACCCACCAGTGCAGGTCGTCGTCAACACGACCCGTATCAAGGTTGGCCTCATGGATCATCGAACCGTCAGGACGCAAACCCTTGGCCGAGGCCTCAGCCACCATCTGGACGATGGGCTCCACCTTGCGCAGCACGTCGCTGTCGCCAAGCACCAGGGCAGCCTCGTGCATGAGCCACGAACACTCAATGTCGTGGCCGTAGCTCTCTAAGTGGCCGGCACCGCGCCTCCAGTCCATCTCGAAGAAGAGGTCCAGGTGGTGCGTCTCGGGGTTCAGAATCTTGTCGGTGAAGATGTCTATCAGGTTTCTCAGGGCTGCCTCCACCCTATTCTTCGTCTCCCGGGGAACCGTCACATCTACAGGAAGCACAGCGCCCACCACGGGAACATAATTGACGGACTCTGTGACATCAAGCTCCTTCAGGCAGCGGTAGAGGTTGGTGTAGGGTTCAATAATGTGCAGGTGAGTGTTCTGCGACTTGGGGAAGTTGGCGTCCAGCTCCGAGAGGCGCATGTCGGCTATCGGGCCCCACTCGCGGGTGCAAGCCTCTATGTAGCCGTTGTACTCGTGGTCCAGCGCGTGCTGCTCGATGCAGTCGAAGAGCTGCAGGGCGCAGTCTAAGGCCTCGCGGTCGCCCGTGGCACGTGCATACTCAGACATGCCGTAGATGGCGAAGCCGATGGCGTAGAACTGCTTCTTCGTGTCGAGCGGGTTGCCCTTGTAGTCCAGGCTCCAATAGACGCCGCCGTACTTCTTGTCGATGAAGTGGTCGATGATGTAGTTCTTGGCACGGGTGGCGGCTTCGAGGTATTCATCGAGGTGCGAGGTGCGAGGCGAGAGGTGAGAAAGTACTCGGTAGGCCGCCGAGAACGACCAGAGGATGCGGGCATTGAGGATGGCTCCCTTCTCGGCGTCTGCGTGCAGCACTCCGTGACCGTCAATGCGGCCGTAGAAGCCGCCGTTCTCGTGGTCCTGCATCTTGTCGAGCCAGAAGCGCAGGATGTTCTGCTCCAGGACATCCTGCATTTCGCGTTTCATTGTTTCTACTTTGTTCATGTCTTACTTCTTAATAGGATATAGGTACAACAAGCCCATCATGATGACCACGATGGCAGCGGGGAAGATCGAGAACAGGGCCCACACCATGCTGCGAACAGACTCCATGTCGGTAATGGTGATGATGGTCTCACCAGTCACCTCGTCGGTGCCCGACATGAAGCCGGCAATGCCTAACAGCAGGGCAACGAGCGAGCCGGAGATGGCGGTGCCGAACTTCTGGGCCATCGTTCCGCTGGAGAATATCAAGCCCGTAGAGCTCGTGCCGTTCTTCTCGGTAGCATAGTCGGCCACGTCGGCATACATCGACCACAGCAGCGGAGAGTAGAGTCCCACGCCGACCGACGTCAGAATGACCACAGCCACCATGACCCAGATATAGGCCGGGTCCATCGGGATGAAGTAGAAGACGACGGAGAACACCAGACAGATGACGGCGGCATAGAAGAAGGCCTTGACCTTCGAGCCTGCCCACTGGGTGAACTTGGGCGACAGGCCGCCGAAGATCATGCACGTCACCTCGCCGAAGGTCATAAAGACGGTGTAGTTGATGATGAGTCCGCTCACCGTCACGTCACCGTGCAGACAGTACTCCAGCAGGTAGCCGGCCACTGCATAGCGGAAGCCGTTGAAGAAGTTGGTGCAGATACCTACGAGCGTCAGGTATATCCAGGGCTTGTTCTTGAACAAGTCGGCAAAGGGCTTGAGCGAGAACTTCTCGGCGCGCACGGGCTTCAGTCGCTCCTTCGTGAGCAGTCCGCAGGCCAGGGTGCCTGCCGCTGCCAAGACGCCGAAGAAGACGCCGATGACGGCATACTGGTGCTGCTTGGCTGCTACGGTGTAAGTACCGTCGGCCATCTTGTCGCCACCGATGAACTCAATGATGTAGGGGAACGAGAGCAGCGTGATGAAGCCCATGGCGTAGGCTCCCACCATGCGGAACGAGGAGAACTGGTTCTTCTCGTTGTCGTTGTCGGTCATGACACCGAGTAGCGAGCCGTAGGGCACGTTGACGGCAGTGTACATGGCCATCATGAGCAGGTAGAGGGAGTAAGCGTAGATGCGCTTGCCCACGGGTCCGAAGTCGGGCGTGAAGAGCAGCAGTGCGAAGATGACGCCAAAGGGTATGGCACCGTAGATGAGCCACGGCCTGTAGGTGCCGAAGCGGCTCTGCGTACGGTCGGCCAGCGACCCCATGAGCGGGTCGGTCACCACGTCGAACATGCGGGCAATGAGCATCAGCGTGGCAGTGTCGGCCACCGTCAGTCCGAACACGTTGGTAAAGAACAGCGGGAAGGCGATGGACATGATCTTCCAGGTTATGCCGCCTGCCGCAGCATCGCCTAACGCGTAACCTATTTTTTCTTTTAGTGTTGCCATTGTGGTAAGTCCCCTAAGTTAGGGGGATGGGGGTCTGAACAAGCGTACGTCAACCCCATTAATGTTTATACTAAATAGTTAAGGGGTCTGCGCTTGTTCAGACCCCTATGGCCCCCTAACTTAGGGGGCTTAAGCTTTTGTTCTTGGCCACCAGCTTCTTGATGGTCTCCACGCTGGCTGCGGTGAAGAGGCCGTCCTCGGGGGTGTTCATGCAGTAGTCTGTGAGCTTGTCGATGGTCGAGGTGGCTACGTGCATGCGCGTGTCGGCCGAGGCGTAGTAGATGAACACGCGGCCGTCCTCATCGGCTATCCAGCCGTTGGCGAAAGCTACGTTCATCACGTCGCCCAGGTACTCGTCGCCCTGCGGCACGAGGAAGAAACCACCCGGCTGTGCAATGACCTTGGTGGGGTCTTCGAGCGACGTCATATACATATACAGTACGTAGCGCAGACCGTCGGCCGTGGCCCGTACGCCGTGAGCCAGATGCAGCCATCCCTTCGGCGTCTTGATGGGGTGCGGCCCCTCGCCGTTCTTCACCTCGGTGATGGTGTGGTAGTGGCGGGCGTTGATGATCTTCTCTTCCTTCACCTCGGCGTGGGTAATGTCGTCAACGAGTGCCCAGCCTATGCCGCCGCCGCTGCCGGTATCGATGAAGCCATCCTGCGGCCGGGTGTAGAAGGCGTACTTGCCATCGACGAACTCCGGGTGCAGCACGACGTTGCGCTGCTGCGAGCGTGTCTTCAGGTCGGGCAGTCGCTCCCAGGTCTTCAGGTCCTTGGTGCGTGCGATGCCTGCCGTAGCCGTGGCAGCCGAGAGGTTGCCGGGCTGCGAGTCGTCGTGACGCTCGGCACAGAAGACACCGTATATCCAGCCGTCCTCGTGCCGGGTAATGCGCATGTCGTAGATGTTCGTGGCGGGAATGACATCGTCGGGCATGGTGATGGGCTCGTCCCAGAAGCGGAAGTTATCTACGCCGTTCGGACTCTCGGCCACGGCAAAGAAGCTCTTGCGGTCGGCACCTTCCACGCGTACCACCAGCACATACTTGCCTTGCCACTTCAGTGCGCCGGAGTTCAGTGTGGCATTCATCATGATGCGCTGCATCAGGTAGGGGTTGTCCTTCTCCGAGAAGTCGTAGCGCCACTCCAGCGGGGTGTGCTCGGCAGTCAGGATGGGGTTCTTCCACTTGTCGTAAATACCATTCCCCCACTCCATGGGTTCGTTCTTGCGGCTCAGCAGCTCCTCGTGGTGAGCGCGTAGGGCCTTTACTCTTTCTTGAAAGTTGTTCATGTTCTTTATTATTATACTTCTTTATATAGTCAGATAACTCTATTTAGTTGTTCGCCTGTTCAGACTCCTAATCCCCTGACTCAGGGGACTCTTCAGCGATATCCTTCGTGAAGAGAATCTTCTCGTTCTTGTAGAAGTCGCGGAACGACTGTGCGTCGGGCTGCGAGGGAGCCGGGCCAAACCACTCCTCCTTGTAGTTACGCCACGTCAGCAGGTAGCTGATGGGGAATCCCTCTACGGTAGGCAGCAGCGTCGAGGTCCACCACGTCGGGTCGGTGACGTTCTTCAGTCCGCACTCCGTCAGGGCGGGAATGAGGTTGTGCTGCTTGGCCACGTCGCAGAGCACCTGCAGGTTCTGGCGTCCGCGCTCTATGAACTGCTGGCCTTCGTCGGCCTTCCACTGGTAGCCGTCAAGTCCTAACACCTCGACACGGTCGTCGCCCGGATAGCGCACCATGAGTCGCTCGGCCGTCAGGTTGTCCTCCATGCCGGGCGAGTAGGCCCAGACGATGTTGTCGAAGCCGTCGGCCTTGAGTTTGTCCTGCAGCAGGTTCCACAGTGCCTTGTACTCCTCGACGGTGCAGAGCTTCTCTCCCCACCAGAACCAGGAGCCGCTGTTCTCGTGCCAGGGGCGGAACATGAAGGGAATCTTCTCTCCGTCCTCGGTCTTCAGCGTAGCCAGGAAGTCTGACAGCCGCTGCATCCAGGTCTGGAACTTCTCGTGGTACTCGCCGCCGGGCAGTACCTTCCGGACGACCAGCGAGTCGGTGACGTCCCAGGCCGTGCCCTCGGGGAACTTCTGTCCGGCCGGTCCGCCGCCGTCGATGGTGGTCACGGGGTTACGCGGGTGCCAGCTGATGGTGATGATGCCGCCACGCTTGTAGTGGTTGATGATTTCTTCGGTTATGCGGGTGAAGGGCACGCTGTCCAGGCTCTTGGCGTCGCCCATCTCGATGCCTCCCAGTTCGAAGCCCATGACGGCGGGATAGTCGCCACAGGTGTTCTTCACGTCGCTGGAGTCCTTCTGGTACTCCCACGTTAGACCGTAGAACGGGTCGTCCTGGTGGCCGTACATGATGCCTTTCTCTTGCAGCGCAATGAGGCGGTTCTTCAACTTCTGGGCTCCTGTGAGCTCAGTCTCTTCTTTCTTTGTTGTGCATGCGGCTATCATGATGCCGGCTAATGCAAGGGTCAATAGTTTCTTCATGTTGTTGTTATTTTTTTGGGAGTGCTTCTGGGGCTACTGGGGCCACTGGGGCCACTGGGGATACTGGGGCCACTGGGGATACTGGGGCTACTGGGGCTGCTGGGGATGCTGGGGCTACTGGGGGTTATTGGCCTAAGGCTTTTAGCAGCCAGGCTTCCCACTCGTCCCACTGCTCCTGGAACCAGAAGTGCCACGTGGCTTGGTAGGGGGAAATCTCCTTCGGGCCGGTCACTACGTTATACGTTGCCCAGGCCGTCGTAGGGGGCACCACGTCGTCGTTGTAGCCGAAGGAGAACCAGCCTTTCTGCTGGCTGCTGATGCGACGGGCAAAGTTGACGCCGTCGTAGTAGCGTGAGGTCTCAATCTTCTTCTCCTCGCCTTTGCCCTTGTTCCAGTAGAAGTAGTGCGGCCAGCCGCAGGCCACGCCCTTGAGCGAGGCCGTGTGGTCGCAGAGTGCAGCATGGACGGGTGCGTAGCAGGTGACGCGCTTGTCGAGTGCGGCCGTGGCCAGGGTCAGGAATCCTCCCTGACTGGAGCCCGTCACGCCGAGCTTCTCTCCGTTCCACTGGGTATATTGCTCAATGTAGTCAATGGCGCGTATGCAACCCAGCACCACGCGCTTGTAGTACATCTTGTCGCGGTCGTCCATGTTGAACTCCCAGTAGCCCATGAGGGCACCGTTGAAGACGTCGTCATAGACCTTCTGCTCCATGGTGACGGGAATGCCGTGAATGCCAATCTCGAGGGTGATGACGCCCTTGGATGCCGAGTAGATGTCGCCTCCATAGGGCCGCACGCCTGCTCCCGGCACGCGCAAGAGGGCGGGATACTTGCCGGGCTTCACGGGTTCGCACAGGATGCCGTAAGTGCGATAGCCCCACTGCATGTTCTGGAACGACACCTCATAGACGTTCACGTCCTTCGTGCAGCGCTCGGGCAGCAGTCGCTTCGTGGGATTCAGGTCGGTCTTGCGGGCCTCGCTGACGGCGTTCTGCCAGAAGCTGTCGAAGTCCTGGGGCATGACGGTCGTGGGCTGCAGCTTCTCGGGCGAGAAGGCGGCTCCGCAGGCTCCCTTGTAGTCCTTGCCTGCGACGTGGGCCGTCACATCGACGCGGTAGAAGCCTGGCTGGGTCATCTTGCCCTTTAGCGTCAAAGTACCATCCTTCAGCAGGACGCCCGTTTTCTTGACATCCTGATACATCTCCGGACCGGCTGCGTAGTCAATGGTTACGTTGTCCATGAGCGTGGCCGAACGGGTTACCGAAATCTTGAACGTGGCCGTCTCGCCAGTCTGGTAGGTCCAGTCCTGGTGGTCGGGCACCACGCTGACCTGAATGTCGTTGCCGCGAATCTGTGCGCCGAGTGGCAGCAGCACCGCGAGCGTAAGCAACAGTAGTGTGAGTCTTTTCATCTTTACTTTAGGGGTATAAATAGTTTTAGTTCAATTGATGGTGCAAAGATACGCAAAAAATCCGACAAAGCATAATACTATGTTGTCGGATTTCGGTACTATTTCGTTAACTTGCGGTTATTTCACCCGCTTCATCCTTTCCACCTGCTCGCGGATGACGGCCAGCGTCGTGGTGTCGGTGACGAAGACCGAGTTCAGGCCCTGCGCCTCCTGTGCGGGATCGTTGGTGTAGGGGTCGCCCACCTGCCACTGCTCGTGCAGGGGTTTAGCAAAGCCTCCCCAGCCCCAGAAGTTGCAGCCGGCGAACTTTCCGCCGCTCTCGGCGTTGTCGGCCACGAGCGAGAATACATATTTATAATAGCCGTCGCGTCCTTGGGTCGGCGTGTCGAGCGTAAACTTGAAGCCGTCGCGCGGGTATCCGAACTCCTCCATGACGAGTGGTTTGTTCAGCGAGTCGCAGACGGCCAGGTGCCGGTCTATGTACTCCTTGGTGTTAGCCTCGGCACGCGGCAGGTTCTCAATGAGCGAGTCGGGCTTGGCCCAGCCCCAGTTGTAGGGCCACAGGTGTACGTTGCAGTAGTCAATGTTCTGGTCGGCGCAGATGCGTGTCCAGCTCTCCAAGCTGTTTTCGCAGCCCCAGGAGCCCTCCGAGCCAACGCTGATGAGGTGGTTCGGGTCGAGCGAGCGTATGAGAGCGGAGGCCTCGGCGAGCCACTTCTCGAAGGCTGGCAGTGCCTCCACGGAGAAGGCTCTGGGCTCGTTGCCTATCTGCCAGGACATGATGGCGGGGTCGTCAGTGTACTTCACGTTGGTGTATCGGTTGGTGCGGCTGATGATGAAGCGCACGTAGTCGTAGAAGAGCTGGTGGGCCTTCTCGTTGGTGGCGTACTTGCTCATGGCCTTCATGAATTCGCCGTAGCCTACGTCGTCGGGTCTGGGCTGCTTGCCCTCGCCGGCGTGCTCCAGGTAGAAGCCGTATCCCCCACTCCACTCCCAGGAGTTGTTCAGGTAGAGCACGGCCAGCATGTCTCTCTTGCCCATCTCCATGAGCAGGTAGTCCAGTCCGGCCAGAATGGTGTCGTTATACTCTCCGGGCCTTATCTGCAGTGTGGGTTCCACCTTGGTCTTCACGCCGCGCTCGCCGTCTGAGCCTACGAGTATGCGCAGGTTGTCAATGCCCATGCGCTTCATCTCGTCCAGCTCGCGGCAGAGGCGGTCGCGGTCGCCGCCCTGTCCCTCGGAGCCGAGTATGGCTCCGTACCAGAAGTTGGTGCCTACGTAGTAGTAGGGCTGTCCGTTACGCACGAAGTGTCCGTCCTCAACGGTGACGAACGCCGATTCTTTCTCGTCTTGTTGCTGGCAGGCCCCTATCGTGGCGGCCAGCAGGGTTAGTAGCAGTAGTTTCTTCATTGTTTTTTTCTTTATAGTTGCTATAGTTACTATAGTTGCTATAGATGCTATAGTTGCTATAGTTAATACTTTATGCCGTGGGCTTGGAGCAGGGCTTTCAGGCGGCGGTTCTCGGCCTCCAGCTCGGCGAGGTGGCGGTCCTGCTGCTGACGGTAGCCTGTGCGGGCGGCGTACATGCGCTCCTTGATGCCTCCCTTGGTGACGAATTCGGTCTCCAGGTGCTTCAGGAAACTGTTCATCATCGTGTCGGTCATGTGGCAAAGCGTCAGACCAGTGTTGGCCATCTCCTCTGCCGACCATTTGTCGAAGAAAGGCTGGTAGGCACCGTACTTGTTGTTGCGGCTGCAGAAGTGCACCATCTTCTGGAAGCGCGGGCTTTCCTTTGTCCACAGCTGCAGGTGCTTGGCGTTCAGGTAGTCTCGGTAGTCCTCGCGCAGCTCCTGAATGCTGGCCCTGGCCACGTTGAGCAGCTTGAGCTGCATCTCCGTCGAGGTCTTGCCGTCGGCAAAGCCCTCCACGATGTTCTGCTTTCCCGAGCGTGCCGCCTGTACCATCTGGTCAACGGTGCGGTCGCCGTATGGCGGCAGGAATCGCTCGCAGAAGACGACCGTCATCTGGTAGAGCGTGTCGGTTTTTTGGTAGAAGTGCAGGTTTTCCCAGTTGACCTGGGGCAACAGGACCGGAGGAGTTGCCATGTTTCTTGTTGTCTTGGTAATATGATGGGGCAAAGATACGAAAAAAGATTGAAAGCACCACGGCTCTGCCCAACTTTTTTGCTGAAGCCTTGTTTTTTTTCTATAGAGGCTATAGTTGCTATAGTTACTATAGTTGCTATAGTTGCTATAGAGACTATAGGACAAAGACAGCGGGGCATCTTCGGGCCCCGCTGTCATAAATCATCGGAAAGAGTTTCCGTTCTTCTGTTACTTCTGCATGAACTTGCGGCCGTTCTGGATGACGACACCCTTGAACTGAGCGTCAACTCGCTGGCCGGCGAGGTTATACATCGGAGCGTTCACGTCGTTGTTGATGGTGAGGGCGT
>DGTH01000030.1:0-7801 GCA_002393705.1 Prevotella sp. UBA4341
TTGGTGCCGTCCTCGCAGAACCACTGCAGCACGTTGCTCGTAGTAGGCATGTTAAGCTTCTCGACGTGACCGTCGGCATAACGGCCCTCGAGGGTCTGATAGTCCTTCCACAGGCAGACCTTGGAACCACCCAGCTCCGTGGGCGGGTTCTCGCGGAAGTTGGTCATCATCTGCTTAATTTCGTCGGCACCGCTCTTGCCGGGCTTCACCACGTTGATGGTTGACTCGCGCGAGAAGCCGTACTCGGCGTAGATGTTCATCAGCAGGTCGTAGAGCGTCATGCCGTTGTCCTTGGCCCAGGCGGCAATCTCGCAGATGAGGCAGATAGAAGCGGGGGAGTCCTTGTCCCTGACTTTATCGAACGGCAGGAAGCCAAAGCTCTCCTCACCACCGCCGATGTACTTCTTCTTGCCCTCGGAGATGCGAATCTCGTTGGCTATCCACTTGAAGCCGGTGTAGCAGTCGCGCAGCTCGACACCGTTCTTCTTGGCTATCTCGGCAATCTCCTCGGTGGTGACAATGGTCTTGACGAGGAACTCGTTGCCCTTGAGCTGGCCGAGCTTCTTCTTGTTGGCAATGATGTACCAGCAGAACATCATGCAGGTCTGGTTGCCATTGAGAATCTCCCACTCGCCCTTGGCATTGCGGCAGACAATGGCCAGACGGTCGGCGTCGGGGTCGGAGGCAATGACGAGGTCAGCATTGAGGCGGGTACCGAGTTTCATGCCGAGTGTCATGGCCTCAGGATTCTCAGGATTGGGGCTGACGACGGTGGGGAAGTTACCATCGATGACCATCTGCTCGGGTACTACGTGGATGTTCTGGAACCCCCAAGAGCGCAGTGCCTCGGGAATGATGACGCGGCCGGTGCCGTGCATGGGCGAATAGACGATGTTGAGGTCCTTCTGGCGCAGGATGACGTCCTGATCGACCATGGCTTCCTTGACGGCCATGAGGTAGTCCCAGTCCATTTCGCCACCGATGATGTCAATGAGTTCCTTGTTGCCCTGGAACTTCACATCCTGAATCTTCACCTTGTTGACTTCCTCGATGATGCCTACGTCGTGGGGTGCCAGCACCTGTGCGCCGTCGTCCCAGTAAGCCTTGTAGCCATTGTACTCGCGGGGGTTATGACTGGCTGTCACGTTGACACCGGCCTGGCAGCCGAGCTGGCGGATGGCGAAGGAAATCTCAGGCGTGGGGCGCAGACTCTCGAAGAGATAGACCTTGATGCCGTTGGCCGAGAAGATGTCGGCTACAGACTCGGCGAACATGCGGCCGTTATTGCGGCAGTCGTGACCTACGACCACTGAGCACTGCTTGCCGGGGAAAGCCTTGAGGATGTAGTTGGCAAAGCCCTGGGTAGCCATGCCGACGATGTACTTGTTCATGCGGTTGGTGCCTGCTCCCATGATGCCACGGAGTCCGCCGGTACCAAACTCAAGGTCGCGGTAGAAAGCGTCAATAAGGTCGGTCTTATCGGGGTTGTCCAACATGGCCTGTACTTCTTTACGTGTCTCCTCGTCAAAGGCCGGAGTGAGCCATTCTTTTGCCCGTGCCTCGCACTGAGCAATAAGCTGAGCGTTATTTTCCATAAATTGTTTTTAAGTTAATAATTGTCTTACGAATACAAAATTACTAACAAATTATGGAATGAAGAAGAAAGGGTGTGTGTTTTTTTATTTTTTTAGTAATTTGTCTATTTCATCGAATTGCCGGCCCATGTTCAGGTTAAGGTAAATCTTGTAGAGCGCGGGGGCCCATTTCTGCTGCTGGGCGGGTGCCAGTTTGCGGTAGCGCTCCATGTAGGGGCGGGCCTCCTCGTAGATGCTCCGTATCATGGCCCGGTTCTTGCGCGGATTGTTTTCGAGTGGTGCTATCTGGTTGAGCAGTGCCGTGGCGGCATTGAAGTAAGGCTCAGGCAGCGTATTGTTAAGACCGATGAGCTGACGGCTGACGTCAAGACTCTCCTGGTTGCGACCCATGTTGAGCAGCACGGTGCTGCAGCCGAAGAGGAAGAGCTCGCTCAAGGGGTTGACCTGAAGGGCGGATTTGGCAAGAAGGAGTGCCTCGTCGAACTGACGGCGGGCATTGTAGAAGTCGAGCAGGCGTGGATAGAAGTAGGCGTGCTCAGGGTAGCGGCGGAATCCCTCAAGGAGGGTCTGCTCGTAACGCGCACTGTCAGCGAGCGAACTGTAGGCCTCGGCTACGTACTGCAAGGTGAAGGAAGCCTTGGCTGTGTCCTGAAGGGCCAGGTCAGCGTACTTCAGAATGTGAAGAGGCTGGCCTTCGCGCAGTCCGGCATAGCAGGCCCAGTAGGCTGCCTCGACCATGAACGTGTCGCGCTCGGCGTAATGGTAGTCGGTGAAGAGAGGCTGGCGCGCACAGTCTAAGTAGGTGTCGAAGAAGCTAAAAGCTTCAGCCGCCGAGTTGTGACTCAGGAAGAAGCGTCCGCCAAGATAAAGGTTACGGCGTATCTGATGCAGCACCGCAGCGTGGTTGCTACGATAGTCAGGGCGTACCCTACCCTTGCGGTCAGGTCGGGCGTCGAGAGAGTCGAAGCGTTCGGCCACGAGGAAGAGGCGTCGCGTGATGTTAAAAATAGAAGTGGTATCGTAATGCTGTCCGAGGTAGAGTTTCTCGTTGCCTGCCTCGTACTGTTTATGGATGGTACGGAAGAGCAGGGCATGGACCTTGGGGTTCTGGCGCGACGCGGAGTCACGCTCCAAGAGGCCGCAGAGCAGTTGCTCCGCCTTGTCCAGGTCCTTGCCGCTCTTGACATAAGACCGTGCTTGAGCGATCTCTTTCTTTTGAGCCCTCAAGCACGGTGTTATAGTCAGTAAGAGAAGCGTGGTCAGAATGAGCTGCTTCATCTTTATCGTCAATTACATATTCTCCAGCTCCTTGTACTTCTCCTCCTCGCCGAGGTTGTAGTAGATGTTGCGGAGCAGGGCAGCCCAGCGTACGTTCTGCTGGTCGGGGTCAAGCTCGCGGGCCTTCTCGAAGTCGGCGCGTGCATCGTTGAGCAACTGCTTCAGCGTAGCCTCATCGGCAGGCGTCATGGCACCCGTGTTCTTGTTTGCATGAGAGTCCTGGAAGTCGCCAGCTTTGTTCAGCTTGCAGATGGCGCGGTTATAGACTACCTGCAGGTAGCTGCCATGGTCGGGCGAAATGTTGCTGAAGGCAGCAATGGCCTCGTCGTACTTCTTGTCGTTCATGGCCACCATGCCTTTGTAAATACCAGCCAAGGGCAGCTGGGGGTTGGCATCGCACAGAGCGATAAGCTCAGCCGTCTTCTCCTGAGACAGCAGGGCGTCGCCCAGCGAACCAAAGACTTTCTCGTTGTTGGGGTACTGCTTGAAGAGCTCCTTCATGTCATTGAGGAACTTGGCAGAGTCGGCAGCGGTCTTCTGGCTACGGTTCATGGCGTAGAGCTTGAAGTCGAAGGCACCGTTACGAATCTCGGCGTTGGTGTCGTTGAGTGCCACGTTAAGCGCATCGGCAGCAGCTCCATAGTCTTCGTTCAGAATGGCGCAACGGCCAGCATAGTAAGAAGCCAGACCCAGGTTGGCGTCGTTCTTAATCTGGTCGGAACCGGCAAAGAGCGGGCTCTCAGCACTGGTCAGGTACATGCGGAAGTATTTGTAGCCATTGACGTTGTCCTGCGAATTGGCAGCCTCAACACCGGCATTGATGACAGCCAGGCGGGCAGCGGCCAGACGGCTGAGGTTCTTGTCGTGGAAGCGGGGCTTAATCTTACCCTTGGCATTGGGCAGCTGGTCGTACTTGTCGCACTCCATAGCGTTGGTCAGTGCATTGTAGGCTGCCTCGTACATGGCCTTCGTGTCAACGGGGTCGTTCTTGCCGAGCGTCTGGTTAGTCAGACGAACTTTGTCCTGCTCGTCAAAAGCGTCCATGGCCAGGCTGACCAGTTTGTTGTAAGCCTCAGCTTTCTCTTCGTCGTTAGCCAACTGGCCGAGAGTCGTCTTCAGCAGGTTTTCTGCTTCGGCATAGGTTTTAGCTTTCAGGATGGCCTTCAGGGCATCCGAGTCACCGGCAAATGCTGTAGCAGAAGCTACGAACATGATTGCCAAAATCAATAACTTTTTCATAAGCATTTTTATTAATTGGTTTGACATTTTATATTGACTGTTTATCGATAGGAAAGTTTAATTCTCGTCGGGCGTATCAATGACATCGACCATGTCGGCACCCTCTATGGGCTCTGCGGTGTCAACACCCTCAGCGTCGAGCAACTCTTCGTCCTCGTCCTGCGAGGTCTGAACCTTGCAGACGCTGGCTATGACGTCGTTCTTCTTCGTCAGGTTGATGAGCCTTACACCCTGAGTAGCACGTCCCATGGTGCGCACGTCAGCCACCTTGAGGCGGATAAGGATGCCGCTCTTGTTGATAATCATGAGGTCGTTCTCGTCGGTGACCACCTTGATGGCTACCAGTCGGCCCGTCTTCTCGGTGATGGCAAGCGTCTTCACGCCCTTCGCACCACGGGCCGTCTTGCGGTAGTCCTCAATGTCGGTACGCTTTCCGTAGCCGTTCTCGCTGACCACCATGATGGTCTCCTGCTGCGGGTCGTTGACGCAGACCATGCCCACCACCTCGTCGTCGCCGCCATCGAGTCGCATGCCGATAACGCCGGTAGAGACGCGGCCCATGGAGCGTATCTGGTCTTCGTTGAAGCGGACGGCACGTCCGTTACGGTTGGCCATGAGGATTTCGTTTTTGCCATTGGTCAGCCGAACGCCTACCACCTGGTCGCCTTCTTTGATATTGATGGCGTTGACACCATTAGCACGCGGACGCGAGTAAGCCTCAAGGCAGGTCTTCTTGACAATGCCTTGCTTAGTGGCAAAGACTACGTAGTGGGAGTTGAGGAACTCCTCGTCGTCAAACTTCTTGATACGCAGTACGGCGTTGATGGCGTCGTCTGGGTCAATGTTCAGGAGGTTCTGGATGGCACGTCCCTTCGAATTCTTGTCGCCTTCGGGAATCTCGTAGCACTTCTGCCAGTAGCAACGTCCCTTCTGGGTAAAGAAGAGCAGCGTGTTGTGCATGGTGGCGGGATAAATGTACTCCGTAAAGTCATTGTCGCGGTGGCGGGCTGCCTTAGCACCGACACCACCACGGCCCTGCTCGTGGAAGTCGGCCAGCGGGGTACGCTTAATGTAGCCCATGTGGCTGATGGTGATGACCACGGGATCATCGGGATAGAAGTCTTCGGCATTGAACTCGTGGTCGAAGGGAATAATCTCCGTCTTGCGCTCGTCGCCGTACTGCTCTTTCACCTCGAGAAGGTCTTGCTTCATCACCTCTTTGCAGCGCTCGGGGTTGTCGAGAATTTCCTGCAACTCGCCGATAAGTTTCATCAAGTCATCGTACTCCTGATGGAGCTGCTCAACACGCAGGCCGGTGAGCTGAGAGAGGCGCATATCGACGATGGCCTTCGACTGCAGCTCGTCCAGTTCGAAGCGTTGTTCCAGATTACGCTGTGCGTCGCTCGGCGTGGCACTGTTGCGGATGATGCGTACCACCTCGTCAATGTTGTTGACGGCAATAATCAAACCCTCGAGAATGTGGGCACGCTCCTGGGCTTTCTTCAGGTCAAACTGGGTTCGGCGAATAGTAACGTCGTGGCGGTGCTCTACGAAGTACTTGACACACTCCTTCAACGTGAGCAGGCGGGGACGCCCCTTGACCAGTGCAATGTTATTGACTGAGAACGAGCTTTGTAGCGCCGTCATCTTAAAGAGCTTATTGAGAAGCACGTTGGCATTGGCATCGCGCTTTACATCAACCACGATGCGCATACCCTGACGGCCTGACTCGTCGTTGACGTTGGCCACGCCCTCCACCTTGTGCTGGTTGGCCAGGTCGGCAATGTAAGCCACGAGGTCAGCCTTGTTGACACCATAGGGTATCTCAGTGATGACAATCTTGTCGTGCGTGTCGCCGCTCTCTATTTCTGCCTTGGCACGCATGACAATGCGTCCTCGACCCGTCTCGTAGGCATCGCGCACGCCCTGAAGACCATAAATATAGGCTCCAGTAGGGAAGTCAGGACCTGGAATGTAGTGCATCAGACCCTCGGTGTCAATATCGGGATTGTCTATGTAGGCGCAGCAGCCGTCGATAACCTCGCCCAGGTTGTGGGTGGGCATGTTGGTAGCCATACCTACGGCAATACCGTTGCCGCCATTGACCAGCAGGTTGGGAATCTTCGTCGGCATGACGGTAGGTTCCTGCAGCGTGTCGTCGAAGTTGTTGACCATATCGACGGTGTCCTTATCCAGGTCGTCCATGATGTGCTCACCCATCTTGGAGAGTCGGCACTCAGTGTAACGCATGGCAGCCGGAGAGTCACCGTCGATGCTTCCGAAGTTACCCTGCCCATCGACCAGCGTATAACGCAGGTTCCAGTCCTGGGCCATGCGCACAAGTGCACCATAGACCGAAGAGTCACCGTGGGGATGGTACTTACCAAGCACCTCACCGACGACACGTGCACACTTCTTGTAAGGCTGCGTGCTTACATTATTAATATTCTTCATGCCGAAGAGGATTCGGCGGTGAACAGGTTTGAAACCGTCACGCACATCGGGAAGGGCACGTGCTACGATGACTGACATGGAGTAGTCAATGTAGCTCGACTTCATCTCTTCCTCAATGTTAATCTTAATGATTCTGTCGTTGTCGAAAGTCTGATCCATCTACTTTTTTACCCCCTAAGTTAGGGGGTTGGGGGTCTGAACAAGCGATTATTATCAGACCTAATTAAATTACACACTTATTACTATCTGGGATGTCTGCGCCTGTTCAGACCCCCGCTCCCCCTTAACTTAGGGGGTTAAAAAGAAAGGATTTTGCGTTTAAGGCCATTTTAAGGCCCGCTAACGCGTTTTCCCAAAACAGCGCAAAGGTACAAAGAATATTTTAATCGGGCAAATTCTTTAGGTGTTTTTAGCGTAATGGATGTTAAAAACAGTTATCTGCCTTCAGTGCAGCTTTCACCTGGTCGGCTATTTGGCGCATGCCTGCCACGTTGGGGTGGCCGCACTGCTTGTCGATGTCCTTCAGCCGGATGACAGGCACGTCGTAATGCCGACAAATGGTGAGCACGCTCTGGTTGATGTCGTCGGACAGGATATCGTTCAGAATAAAGTATAGCTTGACGTTAGGATAATGGTCCTGCAGGTGCTGGAGCATATAGGCCATGGCGGGGCGGAAGGCGTAGAGGTCCTGACTGGTCCACTGGCTGTATTGGTATTCGCCTATGGGGGCGTGGGCCCACTCATCGTTGGTGGCTCCGAAGACAAGGATAATGTCGGGCGACCCCAACTTGGGCAGTCGCGTACAGAAGGAACGGTCGCTGTAGTCGGCACCGTCGTAGCCGCTATGGCAGATGGTGGCTCCCGAGAAGGAGTTGTTAACGCAAAGTTTCATGCCCGTCTCGTTGAGCAGCAGGTGCCACCAGGTCTGACGCACGGAGGTAACGTCGGTGCACTCCCACTGACGCTCCCAATACCAAACGGCATTGGTGTCGGGCTGAAGGTAACCCTCGAAGGTGCTATAGCTGTCGCCGAGAATAGAGAGGCGCTGTCCGCAGGCGCTGAGCGTCATGAGCAGGACGGCCAAGGAAAGAAGCATACGTTGTTTCATCGTGTCTGAAAAGTTGTTAGTTACTTGATACAAAAAGACCCATCAGACGAATCTAATGGGCTTTCCTTTTGCGGTGCGTACGAGACTCGAACTCGTGACCTCCTGCGTGACAGGCAGGCATTCTAAC
>DGTH01000030.1:7846-10763 GCA_002393705.1 Prevotella sp. UBA4341
AACCTACTGAACTAACGCACCTCGATTGCAACGTTTTCTTGTTTGCGGGTGCAAAGGTAAGCATTATTTTCGTTACTGCAAAATTTTTTTCCACTTTTTTTAAAAAAAAGTTTGCATTAGCACTGCATCGCTGTATTTTTGGCCTGTGCAGAGCCAATCGTGGAGCATGTTTTCTTGTCTGAAGCCCACATTACGGAACAGGTTGACGGCGGCTTCGTTGCCAGTGTCAACGAGGACGTAAAGCTGGTGCAGGTGCAAAATGTCGGCAGCATAACGGCACAGCTCGCCAACGGCAGCCGAGGCATAGCCCTGGCGACGGCGGTCTTCCTCAATGACGATGCCCAGCTCGGCGCGCTGGTGGCGCGGGTCGTAATTGACCAGGTCGATGATGCCCACGACGTTTCCTTGCTGGTCTTCTATCATCAGGCGTAGCTGGCGGTCGGCATAGATGTCGCTGTGGCTGTTGGCAATGTAGTCGTGCAACACGTAGCGCGAGTAAGGCACGTTGGTAGCCCCCACGCGCCAGAGCGCGTCGTTATTCTCTATGCGGTAGAGCAAGTCCAGGTCTTCGGGCTCCAGCGCACGCAGTCGGATGGCGGGTAACTGTTTCATTTGTATATGTGAAGGAACGACAGGTAATGTTTTACGAAGAATATCAGCATTGCCTTGTAGAAGGTGTAGGCATAGCGGAAGCTGGTCTTCACGGTGCTTTTGCCCTTGTAGTGGACGATGTCGAGCGGCAGGAACCAGTTTTCGTAGCCGTGGCTCAGCAGCTGGTAGCTCAGGTCGATGTCCTCGCCATACATAAAGTAGTCCTCGTCGAGCAGGCCCACACGCTTCAAGGCTTCGTGGTTCAGGAAGCAGAAGGCCCCGCTGACCACCTCTATACGACTGGGCTTGTCCCACGGCAACCAGCTCATATAGTAGCGGTTGCTGTGTCCAAGGTACTTGATGAGTGCTATCCAGGGTGTAGGCACGGCACGGCGCGACTCGGGGGCTATGGTTCCGTCCTCATTGTGCATGCGGACACCTATGGCACCCAGCTTGGGGTGCTCGTCAGCAAAACGGACACACTCCTCGAGCACGTTCTCGGAGATGGTCGTATCGGGGTTCAGCAGCAGCACGTACTGCCCTTGGGCCTGACGGATGGCCTTGTTATTGGCGCGCGAAAAGCCCATGTTCACGGTGTTCTCAATGTACTGCACCTGCGGAAAACGCTCACGCAGGTAGGACACGCTGTCGTCGGTCGAGGCATTATCGACCACGAAGACCTCCATGTCGATGTTCTTGCCAGCCTTGAAGACGGTCTCCAAACACTTCTCCACGTAGTGGCGAACGTTGTAGTTGACAATGACAATGCTCAGTTTCATGGTTTCGCGTCCTCCTCTTCCTTTACGTCCCCTACCCTTTCTTTCTCTATCTTCTCTTCCTCTACCTCGTCCTGGCAACGGCTCTTGCTGGGATAGACGAAGGGCAGGGCCAACAGGGCTATGATGGCCATGTAGCCGTAAGTGGTCTGCATATACATATAATATAATAAGGTGTTCACCACCATGGGCAGTTCCAACAGCAGCAGGCGAAGCGTGGCCCACTTACCGAGTGCAGCCTCCTTACGCTGCATGAGGTCAGCATGTACCTTCTGGAAATGCATCAGGCGCAGCGCCAGCCAAACACCGGCCAGTGTCAGCACCTCCATGAAGCAGCGGCAAAGGAACTCCGCCGTCAGCTGCCCGGTCCACAGGCCTGACGACAGCGTCTCCGTTTCGAACAGCACCACCAGTAGCAGGGCCACTAACAGCAAGGTCCAGAAAAGAATTAAGAGTTTATTTCTTACTTGTTTCATTGTTTACTAATACTTATATTTCTTCTATCGGCACACGGTTCAGCAGCGAACGGCCCAGCGTCACCTCGTCGGCATACTCCAACTCGTCGCCCACGGATATGCCACGAGCAATGACGGTCTGACGGATGCCGTACTCCTCTAAACGCCGTGAGATGTAAAAGTTCGTTGTGTCGCCCTCCATCGTAGGACTCAAGGCGTAGATGACCTCCTTCACCCCACCATTGGCCACACGGCTGATGAGCGAGGCTATCTCCAGTTCGCCGGGTCCGACACCCTCCATGGGCGAAATGACACCGCCCAAGACGTGATAGAGTCCGTGGTACTGTGCCGTATCCTCAATGGCCATCACGTCGCGGATGTTCTCCACCACGCAGATGGTGCTGCCGTCACGCTCCGGATTGCTGCAGATGGGGCACACGTCGGTATCGCTGATGTTGTGGCAAACCTGACAATGCTTGATGTCACGGCGCATGTCGGCAATGGCCTTCGCAAACTGCTCCACCTGCTCCACGTCCTGTTTCAGCAGGAAGAGCACCAGCCTGAGGGCCGTACGACGGCCGACGCCCGGCAGTTGCGAAAAGGCATCGACGGCCTTCTCCAGAAGTATTGAAGGGTAACGTTCTTCCATCACTATCTTGTTTGACTACGCTCCAATTTCACTTAGTTCCAGCCACCGCATGGACTTCTCGTCGAGCTCGTCCTTCAAGAGCGGCAGCCGCTTGCTCTTCTCGGTCAGTTCGTCCACGCTCAGCGTACCGCTGCACAGAGCCTCCTCTAACTGTTTTTGCTCGGCTTCGAGGCGTTCTATGTCCTGCTCCAGCTGTTCTAGCTCGCGTTTCTCCTTATAGGAGAGTTTGCGCTTCTCTGTGCGAGGTGCGAGGTGCGAGGTACGAGGTACGAGATTAGCACCAGCCTTCGAGCTATCCTCGTACCTCGCACCTCGTACCTCGTACCTCGAAGAACCCTCGTCCCCTGTCATCTTGGCCCACTCCCTGTACTGCGTATAGTTGCCGGGGAAGTCCTTGATGTCACCATTGCCACGGAAGACGAGCAGGTGGTCAACCACCTTGTCCA
>DGTH01000030.1:10821-24041 GCA_002393705.1 Prevotella sp. UBA4341
ACCTTGTCCATGAAGTAGCGGTCGTGGCTTACCACGATGACGCAGCCCGGAAAGTCCTGCAGGTACTCTTCCAGAATCTGCAGCGTCACGATGTCCAGGTCGTTGGTCGGCTCGTCGAGTACCAGGAAGTTGGGGTTCCGCATCAAGACGGTACACAGATAGAGCTTCCTGCGCTCGCCGCCACTCAGCTTATAGACGTAGTTATGCTGCTGTTCGGGCGTAAAGAGGAAGTACTGTAACAGCTGAGAAGCCGACATCTTACGGCCCCCCAAGTCGATGTAGTCGGCAATGTCGGTAATGATGTCTATGACCTTCTGGCTCTCGTCAAACTTCAGCCCCTCCTGCGAGAAGTAGCCGAAGCGTACCGTCTCGCCCACAACAATGCGCCCCTCGTCAGGTTCCACCTCGCCTAAGAGCATCTTGACGAAGGTCGATTTGCCCGTGCCGTTATTACCCACGATGCCCATTTTCTCGAACCGCGCAAAGTTGTAGTAGAAGTTCTTGATGAGGGTGTTGCCGTCGTAAGCCTTGGAGATATACTGACACTCAAAAATCTTGCTGCCTATATAGACGTTCGAGGCCTTCAGCCTGAGCTGACGTTCCTCAATGCGCTGCTTGGCCACGCGCTCCAGTTCGTAGAAGGCATCCTCGCGGTACTTCGCCTTGTGGCCACGGGCCTGCGGCATGCGGCGCATCCACTCCAGTTCCGTACGGTACAGGTTGTTGGCACGCGCTATCTCGGCGCGGCGGGCGTCAATGCGCTCCTGCCGCTTCTCCAGATAGTAGGCATAGTTGCCGCGATAGGTATAGAGTCGGCGGTCGTCGAGTTCCATGATGACGTTACACACGCGGTCCAGGAAGAAACGGTCGTGGGTAACCATGAGCAGCGTCTTGTTGCCTCGCTGCAGGAAGCCCTCGAGCCACTCTATCATCTCCAGGTCCAGGTGGTTGGTGGGCTCGTCAAGTATGAGCAGATCGGGCTCAGTGATGAGCACATTGGCCAAGGCCACACGCTTCTGCTGTCCGCCCGACAGTTGCCCCATGGGCTGTTCAAGGTCGCGTATTTTCAGCTGCGTCAGTATCTGCTTGGCTTTCAGCATCTTTTCTTCTTCGCCAAAGCCCCCTAAGTTAGGGGGTTGGGGGGCTGAAGAAGGCTTGTTCAGACCCCTACGGCCCCCTAACTTAGGGGGCAAAGTGCAGGCATC
The DNA here is from genome assembly GCA_002393705.1 of Prevotella sp. UBA4341. GTDB lineage: Bacteria > Bacteroidota > Bacteroidia > Bacteroidales > Bacteroidaceae > Prevotella. The sequence continues at coordinate 12,027 of DGTH01000030.1, forward strand.
AAGCACGCTCTCCCGGGGGTCGAAGCGTGGCGACTGCTCGAGCATTCCCACCCGGATGTCACGTTGGAAGACGATGTCGCCGGAGTCATACCCCTCATGGCCGCTCAGTATTTGGAGCAACGTCGATTTGCCCGTACCATTCTTTGCAATGAGGCCTACGCGCTGCCCTTGACCTATGGAGAAACTGATGTCCTGGAAGAGCACGAGGGCACCAAACGACTTCGTCAAGTGTTGAACGTCTAAATAGGGATTCACGGGGTTATTGGACTATTTTACTATTGGACTATTTTACTATTGGACTATACTATTTAAGGGAGAGATTTACCTGTTCAATATAGCCGAGCACCTCGTCACGCCCCTGACGTTTCTCTGCACTGGTCAGGAAAATGGGCGGCAGTTCCTCCCACGTCTCCAACAGCTTCTTCTTGTAGGCTTCAGCATTAGCCGATACTTTACTTACTGAAAGTTTGTCTGCCTTGGTAAAAACGATGGAGAACGGAATAGACGAAAGACCAAGCCACTCTATGAACTCCAAGTCTATCTTCTGAGGCTCCAGACGCACATCGACCAGCACGAAGACGTTGACCAACTGCTCACGCTGTAGGATGTAGCCGCGAATCATCTGGTCGAGCTTCTCCACCTCCTTCTTCGAACGCTTGGCATAGCCGTAGCCGGGCAGATCGACCAGATACCATTCATCGTTGATGATAAAGTGGTTAATGAGCAGCGTCTTGCCCGGTGTAGCCGAAGTCTTAGCCAACCGCTTGTTGTTGGTCAACATGTTGATAAGACTCGACTTGCCCACGTTCGAGCGGCCTATGAAGGCATACTCGGGCTTCGTGTCCTTCGGACACTGACTCACCACGGGGGCAGAGATGACAAATTCGGCTTTCTTGATGTCCATTGCTCTTTCCTCTAATTATCCTCTTATTTCTTCGGCATCTTCATGCGGTGACCGCTGTGGCGGTTCATCTCGCGTGCAAACTTCTCGGCCATGCCCGGACGCTTGACGGTGGCTCCCAGTCCATACTGGTTCTTGTAGAACTGGCCGTCACGGTCGGGACGCTCCACCATGTCGTTATACTTCACGATGAGATAGAAGGCCAGCTCGTGCCAACGGTCCATCATCTGCTCAGCCTTTAGGCACGAGTAGTTCGTCATGTGTTCCACAAGAGCCTGCTCGTCGTTCTGGTAGCGGGCTATGGCCTCGGCCTCTATCTCGGGCTGCACCTTAGCAAAGGCAGCATCGAGCGAGTCGCGCACCTGCTGGAGCGAGGGGAACATCAGCGAGTAGCGCGGATAGACCATGTTGCTTACCCAGTTGCACAGCCAGAAGGCATTGTCCATGGAGAAGTGGGTGTCGTCGGCACCCGGCGTGTTAAAGCACTCGGGCTGACGCGTGTTGGCACAATATATGGGTACGTAGCTGACCATGTTGCCGTCGTCGTTGCCAAACCAGAAGCAGCCGCCTACCTGACGGGGCAGCCAGGAGCGCATCTGCGAAATGAAAGAGAAGGCCGACTGCTGTGTCGAGGTGGGGCGTTCGTTGAAGTAGGTCTCACCATCGACCTTGTAGCTGAGAGGGCTGACGCGGTAAGGCATCTCCCAGATGCCGCCACCCAAGTCCTGGTCGAGCGCGAAGGGCGTGCCCTCATAGTGGTCGCGCATGGCGGCCTGCACGTCCTGGAGGGTGAGCAGACGGTTGGGCTTGATCCACAGCGGCATGGGCTGTGCGTTAGGGTCAATGCCCTCGGCCCAGGGCAGATAAGCTGAGAAGTCGTCGCTGAACCTATTGAAGAAGCTCCACACACGGGCTTCGCACCAGCGGCGTGCGCCGAAGTCGGCCGGGCAGTAGGCGTCGGCATAGCTGAACTCAGCATCCTTGCCGTTGAACCAGCCCATGGTGCGGGCATACTTGACGACGTTCTTTGAGTAGAGAACGTTCTGCTTGTCCTTCATGTCAAACTGACGTATGCGGCTCTGGTTGGCGTGGGCGCAAATCATGTCGTCGGGCACGCGCAGGGCTACCCAGACGGTGCGCTCCTTCGAGAGCTTGCGGTCGCTGCCGCAGCCCATCATTTCCAAAATCCAGACCTCGTTGGGGTCGCAGACGGAGAAGGTCTCACCCTCCGAGCAGTAGCCGTACTGCTCCACCAGCGTGGTCATGACCATAATGGCCTCGCGGGCAGTCTTGGCGCGCTGCAGGGTAATCCAGATGAGCGAGCCGTAGTCTATGACGCCCGTTGTATCGACCATTTCCTCACGGCCTCCGAAAGTGGTCTCGCCGATGGTGAGCTGCCACTCGTTGGTATTGCCTATGACGTTCCACGTCTCGGCAGCTTCGGGTATCTGGCCCAGGTATTTATTGGTGTCCCATTCGTATATCTGGCGCATTTCGCCCGGCTGGTGCTTACCGGCAGGGAAATGGTAGAGCGGCATGAAGGCCCCGTAGCTGTCGGCATTATAGGTGCAGAAGACGGAGCCGTCGGCCGATGCTTTTTTACCCACGATGAAATTGGTGCAGGCCATGGTGTAGCTTGCGGCCACAAGAAGCGTGGCAAGTAGAAAATGTCGTTTCATATTTCTCGATATTGTTAATTTGATTTGATTCAATAGATAATGTCGGTTACGTAAGTGGCCTCATTGTCGCGCAGGTCGGTCACGACAACCTTCAGCTGTCTCCTGGCTCCAGTCTTCTTGACAGGCGTGTTGCTTAGCCGGCATCCCACTTCGGTGAGGGCTTTGTTCAGAGGCTTCAGCAGCACGAACTGTCCGTCTATGTAGCCTTTGTACGAACGAATGCCTGTGTCGCGGTCCTCGATGCCGAAGCGCAGGAAGCCGCCGTCGGTAGCCTTAGCAGTGATAACGGGCGGCTGGTCATCGTAGAGCAGCCGGAAGGTGCCCCCCATGTCCTTCACGCGTGCCGTCACCCAGCCGTCTTTATACTCGCCGCCCAGACAGAGGCTGTTGCCGAGTTTCCAGCCTATGAAAAGCTTGGTGGGGTCTTCTACGTCGTGACGCGGGGCCAGGCTGAGTTCGGCCTCGTAGAACAGCGGACAGGAGCGCTCGCTGAACATATAGGCCGGCGAGAGTCCGTCGGTGGTCTCGGCCTGTAGCTGAAGCGCAACGTCGGTGCCCACGTAGCCGTAAGGCACCACGAGCTGCATGCCGGGACGGGAAATGACGTTGGTATGGTTCCAGCGGAGCAGGTATTGACCCGACGGGGGAAGTGACGGGCCCAACGGGGAAACCGTCGGGCACTGTGACGGGGCGCCGTGTATGGTGAAGGGGTAGCGGGTCTGGTTGCCAAAGTAGTCGGTCAGCACGTACTCCAAGTGGTAGTCGCGCTCTTGGTCAATGCGCACGATGCCTCGCCGTTCGTCAGCTTGCAGAATAGGCAGCGTGTTGCCTGGCTCTACAAACGACTTGAGGTACCAGCGGTCGTGCTGGCGGAAGTAGTCGTAGTCGCCCCACGAGTTGACCATGCGGTTCATGGCGTGGGGCACGCCGTTGACGTCGGCTCTGAACACCTCGCGTCCGTCCAGCAAGAGCTGCGTCAGCCTGATGCCGTAGTGGTTGCCGGAGTTCTGCATGTAGTCGTCGGCATAGAGCGCAAAGCCTACGTCGCCCCAGGCGGTGGCGGGGCTCGACGGGGAAACCGCCGAACGCTGCGGGATGGGACCGGAGAACTGGTACATCATGACGCCATGCACCTGCGGGGACACGGTGTCGTTGACGTAGGCACCCAAGAACTCCAAGGGGTCGAGCATGTCCCACGAGCGGGTGTCGTGCACCTCAAGGTGCAGGTGGGGTCCGAAGCTGTGGCCCGTATTACCGCTAAAGGCAATGAGCTGACCTTGAGCCACGGGATAGTCTGATGCACTCAGGCTGATGTCAGCCTCCCACTGCTCGTGCTCGTACTGCCAGCGCTTCAGCATCTGCTCCAGTCGGGGCGAGAAGCGCTGCAGGTGACAATAAACGCTGGTGTAGCCTTCGGGATGCGTCACATAGACGGCATTGCCGAAGCCGTAGAGACCCACGGTAAGCCGGCTGACGTAGCCGTCGCCGATGCTCATGACGCGCTTGCCCTCCACGCCCTCGGTCCGAATGTCGAGTCCGCCGTGGAAGTGGTTGGGACGCGGCTCTCCGAAGTTGCCCGCAAGAGAAATCTCGTGGGGCATGGGGGGCGCAAAGGTGGCATTGACGGCAAGGAGCAACGAGGCTACGAGCGTGTTCAGCATGCCTTAAAACTCATGTCGAGGCCTTTCACCGAGTGGGTCAGGGCACCTACGCTAATAAAATCGACGCCCTGCTCGGCGTAGTCGCGGATGGTCTCGAAGGTGATGCCACCACTCGACTCCGTCTCAAAACGTCCGCCGATGATATCGACGGCCTTCTTCGTGTCGGGCACGGAGAAGTTGTCGAGCATGATGCGATCGACGCCACCGTGGTCAAGGACCTGCTGAAGCTCGTCGAACGAGCGAACCTCTATTTCAATCTTCAGGTCGAGGTGTTTTTCTTCCAGGTACTTATGACAACGGTCAATGGCATTGAAAATACCTCCGGCGAAGTCTATGTGGTTGTCTTTCAGGAGAATCATGTCGAAGAGCCCGATGCGGTGGTTGCAGCCGCCGCCTATCTTCACGGCCTGCTTCTCAAGCATGCGCAGGCCAGGTGTGGTCTTGCGGGTGTCGAGCACGCGGGTCTTCGTGCCCTCTAAGCGCTGCACGTAGCGGTCGGTCATGGTGGCAATGCCGCTCATGCGCTGCATGATGTTCAGCATGAGACGCTCCGTCTGCAAGAGCGAGCGTACCTTGCCGGTTACTACCATGGCGATGTCGCCTTTCTTTACACGTGTGCCGTCGCACATCAGCACCTCAACCTGCATGGTGGGGTCGAAGCGGCGGAACACTTCCTTGGCGACCTCCACACCGGCCAGAATGCCGTTCTCCTTGATGAGCAGATGGCTCTTGCCCATGGCGTCTTCAGGTATGCAGCACAGGGTGGTATGGTCTCCGTCGCCTATGTCCTCGGCAAAAGCCAAGTCAATGAGGCGGTCAACTAATTCTTCTACGCTTAACATCTTGTTGTATTTTCGATTTACTGATTTTCGATTGATGACTATTCTAGGAAACCTTGGATTACAGATAGATACCAAAGCCTACGCCCAGACCGTAGTTGGTGTAGTCGCTGCTTTTGGTTGAAATGTCGAGATAGAGCTCAGGCTCCACGGTCACCGTACGACTCAGGAAGAAGGCGTAGCCCACGTGCACGCTGGGCAGGAAGTCGTTGTAACCCGAGGCGTGCTTGTACTTCAGCATGGCACCCATGTAGAGTCCGTTCTGCACGATGTAGTAACGCGCGCCGGCACCCAGGTTGAACGTATCGTCAGCGTCCTGCAGGTGGTTGTAGCCTATTTCACCAAGAGCCATGAGGTTATCGATAAAGAGGTAACCCATGCGGGCTTTCGCACCGAAGTGGAACTTCTTAGCTTGGCTGCTCAGGTCCAGACTCGAGAGCGAGGCCTCGATATAGGTTTTTCCTTTCTCAAACTGTGCGTTGGCAGCTACCGACATCATCAGTGCTACCACGAATAATGCTATTTTCTTCATACTATCAAAAATGGGGTTAATTACTCTTTTTTCTTTTCATTTACGTACCAAGCGCAGAACCAGACGAGCGACACCGCCACAGCAGCGCCGGCAATGGTCCAGACGACAGACTCACTCAGCTGGAACAGCTTGACGCCAAAGAGGAAGCTGGTGCAAACGGCCGTCATGAACAAGGCCGGAATGAGCGTAATGACGTAGGGCTTCTTCTGGCGTACCAGATAGACTGTCACCGCCCAGAGCGTAAAGACGGAAAGCGTCTGATTGGACCAGCCGAACCAGCCCCAGATGGTGTCGAAGCCCTTGGCATCGGACATCTGCCAAGCCAGCAGGGCGACGGTAGCCGAGAACATGGGTATGCAGATAAGCAGGCGGTTGCGCACTTGCTTCTGCTCAAGCTTCAGGAAGTCGGCAATGATGAGTCGGGCCGAGCGCAAGGCCGTATCGCCGCTGGTGATAGGCGCAGCCACGACGCCTAGCATGGCCAGAATGCCGCCAAAAACGCCTAACCACTCGTTACACATCTTGTTGACGATAGACGGCGCGTCGTTCACGGCAGCGGCTCCTCCCTCTATGACCTCATAGCCTGGTGTGGGCTGGTCGTAGAAGAAATACATGGCCACCGTGGCCCAGATCAGGGCTACCACGCCCTCGGTTATCATGGCTCCGTAGAAAATGGGGCGACCCATCTTCTCCGACTTTACGCAACGGGCCATCAGGGGGCTCTGCGTAGCGTGGAAACCGCTAATGGCACCACAGGCAATGGTAATGAACAGGGCGGGGAAAATGGCGTTCTTGGTCATCGCCTCGCCAGGCAGACCCTCCCAAATCTCGGGCAGGTTGGGCATCTTCACCACAAGCATCACCATCAGCGCAGCGGCCATGAAGAGCAGCGAGAAGGCAAACAGCGGATATATCTTGCCGATAATCTTGTCAACGGGCAACAGCGTGGCAATGATGTAATAAACGAAGATGACCACCGACCACCAGATGTACTCCATCTGTATCTGGCCCTGACTGACTGCTGAGGGGTCGGCTCCCGTCATGTCACCCAGAATCTTGGCCGGACTATATACGAACACCACGCCCACCATGACGAGCAGGAATACGGAGAACACCAACATGACGGTCTTCGTCGTAGAACCTAAGTACTTGCCGATGAGTTCGGGCAGGCCCTTACCCTCATTGCGCATGGAGAGCATGCCCGAGAGGTAGTCGTGGGTGGCACCGGCAAAGATGCAGCCCAGGACAATCCAGAGGTAGGCCACCGGACCGAACTTCGCACCCATAATGGCGCCGAAGATGGGGCCCGTGCCCGCGATGTTGAGAAACTGAATCATGAAAATCTTCCAGTTGGGAAGAACAATGTAGTCTAATCCGTCTGCCTTCGCCACGGCAGGTGTTGTGCGGTCGTCAGGGCCAAAGACGCGCTCCACGAAACGACCATAGAACAAATAACCCAAAACCAGAGCCACGAAGCTCAGAAAAAATGAAATCATTGTACCTTATTATGCTTTATTAATTAAATTCAGTGTGCAAAGATAGCACAATTCTGACATATAACCAAACTTTTCGCCAAATTCGTTTTGTTATATTAATAAATATGTGCCGTCGTCTTTTCCGAGGCCGCGACAAAGCGCAATTTTGTCGTGCTTTTGTTTGGTCTTTCACGCTTTTTGCACTACCTTTGCAGCAAACTTTTCGAATGATCAAAAACAACATGAGTAATAATAATACAGACCCCACCCCTGCCCCTCCCCTACAAGGGAGGGGAGTAGTTACCGCCAATTTCTCCACAGGTACTCCCCTCCCTTGTAAGGGAGAGGCAGGGGTGGGGTCTGTAACTTTAGTTATATTGAAGATATTAAAAAAACTTATACGAATGAAAAAGAAAAACTTCTGCCTCATGGTGCTGCTGGCGCTGACGACCCTCACGGCAACGGCACAAGACGCCAAGCGTCCCGAGGTGCTCATGGAGACCAGCATGGGCAACCTGCGCATACAGCTGTATAACGAGACGCCGCTGCACCGCGACAACTTTCTGCGACTGGTCAGCGAGCACTTCTACGACTCGCTCTCGTTCCACCGCGTCATCAAGGACTTCATGGTTCAGGGCGGACGGGCCAACGGAGCCAAGACGGGCCGCGCGGCCGAAATGAGCACCGTGGAGCCCGAGTTCCGGCTGCCGCAACTCTTCCACAAGCGCGGCGCACTGGCCGCCGCACGCGAGGGCGACGACGTGAACCCCGAAAAGCGCTCCAGCCCCACGCAGTTCTACTTCGTCTGGGGGCGCAAGTACTCGGAGCGTGCCATGGAGTTTACCGAGAACCGACTCGACCTGAAGCTGACGCCCGAAATGCGCCAGGCCTACATGACCGAGGGCGGAACACCCCACCTGGACGGCTCCTACACCGTCTTCGGCCAGGTGGTCGAGGGGCTCGACGTGCTGGAGCGCATGCAGGCCGCAGCTACCGACCAGGCCGACTGCCCCCTGGAGCCCATCGTCATTTTGAGGGCTACGGTTGTGGAATAGAGTGTCCTTTTGCGACAAAGCGACAGGGCTTCCGCCGCTTTGTCGCAAAAGGGGCGCTCCCGCCGCAACAACGGTGGGCAAAAAAGAAAGTATTTCTTGGAATGGGCTGTTCTTTGTCTTAATTTTGCAGTGTCAAAAACAAATTATTAACAACAGACAAGCAAAATTAATAGGAACTACGACCTGACCGCCATTCGCACTCAGCCGCTGGGCAACTATGCTGCCAAGGTACGAGGTGCGAGGTGCGAGGTACGAGAATACCAGAACAAATCTCGCACCTCGTACCTCGCACCTCGTACCTCGCACCTCGTAACTCCTGACTCTATCTCACCCTGAGCCGGTCGCCAACACGGGGAACGTAGTCGGGTGTGAGGTCGTTCATCTTGTAGAGCCGCTTCAGACGAATGCCGTAGTACTGCGCAATACTATACATCGACTCGCCGGCCTGCACCGCGTGCGGGCGGTTTTTGTACTCCTTCGGTGCCTTGCGGGCTTTCTTCTCTAACCAAATGATTTCGCCCTCCACTAACGCATCGTCCTTGTCGCGCTCGTTGTAGCGTGCCAGCTTGCGGCGCGAGATGCCCGTCTCCTCTGCCAGCGTGCGGAAGGTGTCGCCCCTGCGGGTCAGAACGTAGAGACGGTCGTTGAAGGTGTAGTACTGGGTGATGGATGTTGGGTGGTGGGTGGTGGGTCTTGGGTGCTTGCCGCTATCGTACGAGTAGAGCTTATACACCTCGATGAGCTCTATCAGGTGGTCGGCATAGCGTGGGCTCGTGGCGTAGCCCGCCTTCTTCAGCCCGTGTGCCCAGCCCTTGTAGTCGGTCACTTTCAGCGAGAAGAGCGAACGGTAGCGCTGCCCACCGGCCAGGAACTTCGAGTGGTCCTCGAAACTCTCGCGGGCATTGCGGTACTTGCGGAAACAGTCGTTACGCTGGTCGTCGTCAAAATAGACCGTCGGCCCCGTCCAGCCGTTGTGACACTTGATGCCGAAGTGGTTATTGCCCTTGCGAGCCAGTTCGCTGCTCCCTGCCCCACTCTCCAAGAGTCCTTGTGCCAAGGTGATGCTGGCCGGAATGCCGTAGTTGTTCATCTCCTCAATAGCCACGGGACTCCACTCGTCTATGTAGTCCTGAAACTGCTGGTTCCAGCGGACCTGCGCCCCTGCGGAGCTAAATGATAAATGATAAATGATAAATGATAAACTGAGCGTCAACCAACAGTTGCTACGGAGAAATACTTGGGAATACTGTTTCGTCTGCATTTTGCTAATCCTTACTTTTTCATTTGCCGACGGCAACGGCTGTAGAGCGGGTTCAGCAGTCCACGGGGAATGCCTCGCCTGACGGCTGCATCGAGCACCGCCAAAGCCTCTTGGTTGCGGTACTGCAGCAGTAGCAGCTCTACGTGCGACGCCACATACTCGGCGTTCAGCGAGTCGTGCTGTTCGGCCTGCTGCCAGTCGTACAGAGCCAGTTCATTTTGTTTCATGTCCTGCTCCAGCCCGGCCCGCACGGCATAGACCGTCGCGCTGTCGGGAAACATCTCGACCATCAGGTTCAGCTCGTCAAGAGCCTCCGTCTTGCGGCCTATCTTCTGCTGCACGTAGGCATGACCCAGCCGGGCCTCGAAGTGGGTAGGTGCCTGACGCAGCAACTCGTCGTAGTCGTAGAGAGCCTGGTCGTAGCGCTTTAGCTGGGTGTTGGTGTAGGCTCGGTAGAAGCGTGCTGCGGGGTTCTTCTCGTCCTTTGCCAGCACGAGGGTATATTCGTCGGCCGCATACTCCCACTGGCCTAACTCAATGTTGACTGCCGCCTTGCGCAGGTGCAGGTCCAGATTGGCCGGCTCAGCCTTGAGCTGGCGGCTGAGCACCTGCAACGAGTCGCGCCACTGCTGGGTGCTTTGTGCCGGTAGTGTAAGTTGCGATAGTATCGCAACAAACAGGACTATGCTTTTTCTATATACTTTACAATCCATTCGCCTACCTCTTTAGTTCCATACTTCTGACCGCCATCTACCTGAATCTCCGGCGTGCGCACGTTGGCATCAAGACTGGCGTTCACAGCCTGACGCACCAGCGCCCCCTCTTCATTCAGTCCAAAGTGCTCCAACAGCATGGCAGCCGAAAGGATCTGCGCCAACGGGTTGGCCAGGTTCTGCCCCTTAGCCTGCGGCCAGGAGCCGTGAACGGGTTCAAACAGCGGGGTATGCTCGCCCAGACTCGACGAGGGCTGCAGGCCCATGGAGCCAGTGATGCAGGAGGTTTCGTCGGTCAGTATGTCGCCAAACGTGTTCTCGGTCACGATGACGTCGAAGAACGTAGGCTCCGTCAACACGCGCATCGAGGCGTTGTCTATAAACATATAGTCAGTCCGAACCTCCGGGTACAGGGACTCCATCTCCTTGGCTATCTGCCGCCACAGGCGGCTCGATGCCAGTACGTTGGCCTTATCCACCACGGTGAGGTGCCTGCGGCGCGTCATGGCCATCTGGAAGGCCACCTTCAGAATGCGCTCCACCTCAGGGCGCGTATATACGTTGGTATCGTAGGCCTTGTCGTTGTCCTGATACTTCTCGCCGAAGTACATGCCGCCCGTCAGCTCACGAATGACCACGAAGTCGGCCCCCCTGAGCAGTTCGTCCTTCAGCGGACTCTTGTGAAGCAGACAGGGGAACGTTGCCACGGGCCTCACATTGGCAAAGAGGCCCAGCTTCTTGCGCATGGCCAACAGGCCCGTCTCCGGGCGCACCTTCAGCGTCGGGTCGTTGTCGTACTTCAGGTCACCTACAGCGGCAAACAGCACGGCGTCGCTCTTCATGCAGAGCTCGTGCGTGCTGGCGGGGTAAGGGTCGCCCACGGTCTCAATGGCCGAGGCCCCCACCAAGCCTTCCTCGTACTCAAAATCATGGCTAAACTTGCGGGCTATGGCGTCCATGACGGCCACACCCTGCTTCATTATTTCCGGACCTATACCGTCGCCCGGCAGAACGGCTATTCTTAGTTTCATCGTCTATTTAGCTCAAAATGGTTACTCACGTATTTGCATAAAAAAAGCACGCAAAGTTACTAATTATGTAGCATATTAGCAAACTTATGCGTGCTTTTTAATAATTGTTTTTATTCAGATCATCATTTCTTAACAATTCGTTTCGTCACGCCGACGGCCCCTGTAGGACAAACAAGCCGGCAGAGGTGACAGCCTACGCACTTCGTGCCTACCAGCCGGGGACGGCGTGTCTCTCTGTCGAAGACTATGGCCTGGTGTCCGCCGTCACGACACGACAACTCACAACGTCCGCAACCTACACACATTTCCTTGTCGAACTTAGGATAGATGACGGTCGAACGGTCCAAGTTGTCAGGATTCAGGAACTTCGGCAACTCCTCGCCTACCAGCTGCTGCAGGTGCTGAACACCACGCTTCTTCATGTAGCGCTGCAGTCCGAGTACAAGGTCGTCAATGATGCGATAGCCATACTGCATGACGGCGGTACACACCTGCACGTTGCTACACCCTAACTGGATGAACTCCAGCGCGTCGCGCCATGTCTCGATACCCCCAATGCCGCTCAGCTCCGTCTTTTTCTGCATCTGGGCCAGTTCCAGGATATAGCGCAAGGCTATGGGGCGCACGGCACGTCCGGAATAACCGGAAATGATACGGCGGCCTGTCACCTCGGCATCGACCCGCATCGTCACCGACTTGATGGTGTTAATGGCCGACACAGCGTCGGCACCCGCCTCGACGCAGGCCTCGGCAGGTTCCGTAATATGGGTAATGTTAGGAGTCATTTTCGGTATGACGGGAATCTTTACGCTCCGCTTCACCATGGCCGTGTATTCCCTCACCAGCTCAGGCATCTGCCCTACGTCGC
>DGTH01000067.1 GCA_002393705.1 Prevotella sp. UBA4341
CCGAAGGATACGAAGGTGAAGATTGGCGTCATTCGCTACGGCGAGAAGAAGGTGAAGCAGTTCACCGTCACGCGTGGCGAGATACCAGTGAAGAGCGTCACGGCGGCCTACATGCTCGACGACGAGACGGGCTACATACGCCTGAAGAACTTTGGCGAGAACACGTACCCCGAACTCCTGGTGGCCTTGGCACAGCTGTCGCAGCAGGGATTCAGCAATCTCTGCATCGACCTGCGCGGCAACTCGGGCGGCTACTTGGCATCGGCCGTGCAGATAGCCAACGAGTTCCTGCCCAAAAACAGCCTCATCGTCTATACCGAAGGACGCAAGCAGCCACGCCAGGACTACCGCAGCGACGGGCGCGGAAGCTATCAGGACATACCGCTCGTCGTACTCATCGACGAGGGTTCGGCCTCGGCAGCCGAAATCCTGGCCGGAGCCATTCAGGACAACGACCGGGGCACCGTCATCGGGCGCCGCTCCTTCGGCAAGGGCCTGGTGCAGCAGCCGCTGTCGTTTGCCGACGGAAGCATGATCCGGCTGACCATTGCCCGCTACTACTCGCCCTCGGGACGCTGCATTCAGAAGCCATACAACGACTACGAGAACGACCTCGTAGAGCGCTACGAGCACGGCGAACTGTTCTCGCAGGACAGCATCAAGCACACCGGACCGGCCTACCACACGCTGAAGGAGCACCGCACCGTCTATGGCGGCGGCGGCATCACGCCCGACATCTTCGTGCCCGAGGACACGCTGGGCATGACGTCCTACTACAAGGAGGCCGCCATGACGGGACTCATCCTGCAGTTTGCATATACTTATACGGACGAGAACCGCGCCAAGCTCTCTGAATACAAGGACTACAAGCAGCTGGCTGCCTACCTGAAGAAGCAGAACACGGTAGAGCTCTTTGCCGCCTACGCCGAAAAGAACGGGCTGAAGCGCCGCAACCTGCTTATTCAGAAGTCGCATAAGCTCCTGGAGCGCTTCGTCAACAGCCGCATCATCTACAACATGATGAGCGAGCAGGCCTGGACGGAGTACCTGAACAGCGATGACCCCGTCATCACGGCGACGCAAAAACTCTTTCGGAATTGAGAATTCTCAATTAAATCGTACGTCCGCTATAACCTGTGCCTGCACGTGGTCGTTGAGTTGCTGAACGAGCTGCCCCCGGCGCATGCTCAGCTCGGCACGCAGCGCCGGGCTGGACAGCTTGACGTAGAGCGTCTGATTACGTATGGAGACGCTCTGCGTGTAGCGGGCAGCCAAGGGGCCGGCCACGTCGGGCCACGCCGCCAAGAGCCGCCGTTGCAGAAGCGGTGTCTCTAAGCCCTGCGCACGCAGGTTGCGCATGATGAGTTCCTGTATTTCTTTTACTTCGCGTTTAAACATCTGGTTATCTAATTTACTCTCATTCCTCGAACCTCGTACCTCGTACTTCGCACCTCGAACTTGCGCAAAGCGCAACACATCAACCCTCCACCTTCAACCTTCAACCTTCAACCTTCAACCTTCAACCCTCAACCTTCCCTCCTTCTACGTGGAAGATGCGGTAGTCCATCTGGGTTCGCTGCAGAATCTGGTCCAGATGCTCGCGGTTCGTGTCGGTAATGAATATCTGGCCGAAGCTGTCGCCTGACACCAACTGGACGATTTGCTCCACACGGTCGGCATCGAGCTTGTCGAAGATGTCGTCAAGCAGCAGGATGGGCGTCGTCGCTGAGGCCGTGCGCTTCAGGAAGTCAAACTGTGCCAGCTTCAGTGCGATGACGTAGGTCTTCGACTGCCCTTGCGAACCTTCGCGGCGCAACTGGTGGCCGCCAAGGCTGAACTCCAGGTCGTCGCGGTGAATGCCGTGCAGCGAGTAGCCCACGGCACGGTCTTTCGCGCGGTCACGCCGAATGACGTCGAGCAACGGGCCGCGCTGGGCGTGCGACACGTAGGTGAGTTCCACCTGTTCGCGGTCCTGCGATATGAGCTGGTAGTAGTGCTGGAACACGGGCTCCAACTCCTCAACGAAGGCCGCGCGCTTCAGGAAGACGCGCTCCCCTTCGGTGGCCATCTGCTCCTCCAGAATGTCCAGCACATCCGGGTCGGGCTCCTGGTCTTCCAGCTTCAGCAGGCTGTTGCGCTGCTGCAGCACTTTGTTGTAGCGCGAGAGTTCGTCCATGTAGCGGCGGTCGTACTGAGCAATGACCATGTCCATGAGTCGGCGGCGCTCCTCGCTGCCCCCACTGATGAGCAGCGTATCGTCAGGAGCCACGACCACCAGCGGAATCAGCCCGATGTGTTCCGAGAGCCGCTTATACTCCTTCTTGTTACGCTTGAAGTGCTTCTTCGTGCCCCGCTTCATGCCACAGTAAATGGTCTCCACAGCACCCCCAGTAGCCCCAGAAGTCCCAGTAGCCCCAGAAGCCCCAGTAGCCCCAGTAGCCCCAGAAGCCCCAGAAGCCCCAGAAGCCCCAGCAGCCCCATACTCCCCCTCCAAGACAAAGAACTCCGCCCCATGCCGCATGACCTGCGAGTCAATGGGGTTCAGCATGCTGCGGCAGAAGGAGAGATAGTAGATGGCATCCAGAAGGTTGGTCTTCCCCACCCCGTTATGACCTATAAAACAGTTCATCTTCGGCGAAAGCTCCAGGGTGGCCTCTGCTATGTTCTTATAATTCAGGATGGATAAGCGTTGTAAAATCATTGTCGTGACGGCTTGAAACACAAATTCGGTGCAAAAATACTGAAAATATCGCCGCAAAACAAAAAAAGTCGGCAATAAATTTCAATATCTCCGATAAAATGAGTAATTTTGCCCCGCATTTTTAGACAGCATCAAAAAACAACTAAAATAATGGCAGACAAAAACAGTAAAAACAATGCTCAGCAGACCGAAAACTTGCTGAGCGGTTCGGAAGCCTTCTTCCTGAAGTATAAGAAGGCCATCATCGGCGGCGTATGTGCCGTGGTAGCAATCATCGCAATCTGGGTACTCGTTGACATGTTCGTCATCACCCCCAACCGCATCAAGGGTCAGGAGTCGCTGGCCAAGGCTCAGCAGTACTTTGCTAACGACCAGATGAAGCAGGCCCTGCAGGGCGACAGCCTGGGCGCACAGGGCTTCCTGAAGCTCGCTGAAGAGGTAAGCGGCACCAACGCCAACCTCGTCAACCTCTACACCGGTCTGGCTTACGCTCAGGACGGCAAGTGGGAAGAGGCCGTGAAGTACCTGGAGAAGTACGACGACCGTGGCGACCAGATGGTATCGCCGGCTGCCGAGGGTGCCCTGGGCAATGCCTACGCTCACCTGAACAAGCTCGACGAGGCCGTGAAGCACCTGACCAACGCTGCCAAGCGTGCCGACAACAACTCGCTCTCACCCACCTTCCTGATTCAGGCTGGCGAAATCCTGGAGAGCCAGGGCAAGAAGGCCGAGGCTCTCGAGCTGTACAAGCAGGTGAAGGACAAGTACTTCAACTCTATGCAGCGTCAGACCATCGATGCCTACATCGAACGCGCAAGCAACTAAATCTGAGTTAGGAGTTAGGAGTTAGTAATTATGATTACCACGCGATGGCATTTTAGGTTTCCTCCTTTATGCAGTAATCATAATTACTAACTTCTTTTTTTATCATTTATTCTAAGTACTATGGCAACAAAAAATTTCTCTGAATACAACGCGGCAAAGGTGCCCGACGCTTCGAACATGTGCTTCGGCATTGTCGTGGCAGAGTGGAACCCTGAGATAACGGGGGCCTTGCTCGACGGCGCCGTCAAGACCTTGGAGAAGCACGGCGCGCTGCCCGAGAACATACACGTAAAGACCGTCCCTGGCTCCTTCGAGCTCATCTACGGTGCCCACCAGATGACGCTGAACGACGGTTACGACGCAGTCATCATCCTGGGTTGCGTCATACGCGGCGAAACGCCCCACTTTGACTACATCTGTCAGGGCGTGACGGCCGGCATAGCCCGCCTGAACGCTACGTGCAGCATTCCCGTCATCTACGGACTGCTGACCTGCGAGAACCTTCAGCAGGCTCAGGACCGCTCCGGCGGCCGCTTAGGCAACAAGGGCGACGAATGCGCCGTTGATGCCATCAAGATGGCGAAGTTCTAGGAAAGCCTAGGATATCCTAGGAAAGCCTAGGAAAGCCTAGGAGCAAAAAAAGAGAGGCAAGTGCCTCTCTTTTTTATTTTACTACCTTCCGGCCATTCTGGATATATACTCCCTTCGTGGGCTGCTTGACGCGGCGGCCCTGCAGGTCATATAAGGGGTGTTGGGTGGTGGCTGTCGGGTGCTGGGTGATGCCGGTGGCCGGAGGCGTGGTGCTCTCGGTGACCGTCAGCGTACCCTCAACGAACATCAGCTTGTAGCTCTCGGCTTCGGCCGTCACGGTGATGGGGTACTCGCCGGGCTCAGAGTTCTCGTCAGCCTCGCAGGTGAATACCGGCTCGGTCTTCCATACGGGCACCGTCTCGTCGTTAACCAGACCCTCGAACATCAGTTCAAACTCGGGGTTGGGCTGTCCCTGCTCGCGGGTGACGTTGACCACCGTGGCGCGGGCATCGACCTTCTGAACGACGAGGTAACCGTCCTCAAAATCTACATTCTCGTCGGTGATGGTGCCCGGCAAGATGTGGATGGGATAGCGGCCGGCAGGCGACTGCGGTGTGGCCTCACACTCGAACTCAGGCTGTCCCGACACGTAGTCGCCCAATATCTGGAAGTTGAAGGTGGGGTTCTCCTCGCCGTAGCGGCGAATGGTGTTGCGCACCTTGATGGTGGTGCCAAACTCGGTGACGTTGACAAAGTCCTTCCACTGTGCCTTCTGCGCGAACTTCGTCTTCATGCCGCTGGGCACGAAGAGCATGCAGTTGTAGGTATTCACGCCGGCAAAGACATCGGCACCGCCCAAGGTGGGCACCTCCTTGCTGTTGACGCGGAACTCCATGAGTCCGGCAGCGTTATGGAAGGCCTCGCGGCCAATGGTGGTAACGCTCTGTGGCAACACAATCTTGTTCAGGCGGGCGCAGCCAGCCAGGGCGTAGGGGCGAATGTTCACCGTGCCCTGTGGCACCGTCAGCTCGCCAGCCAGCGAAGGCAGTACGGCAATGAGGTCGGTCTCGTCGGCAGCGTTCCACACCATGCTGTTCTGGTCAATGCGGAAGTCAGCACCCTCGGCCGGCGTACCTATCTCGATGGTCTCAAGGCGCGAGCAGAGTGCCAGTGCGCCGTCGCCCCAGTGGGTCAGTCCGCTGGGCAGCTTCAGGCTCTTCAGCTGTCGGCAGCCGTAGAAGGCGCGCTCGGGCAGCTGGTCGTCGGTGGTCACCAGACCGTTGCTACCGTCAATGAGGTAGGCATTGCCACCAGCCACGATACGTGCTCCAGAGAGGTCGAGCGTGTGCAGGCTGCCCTTGGTCTTCTCGCCGTACTCATCGCAGCCGGCCAGCTGGCGCAGGTAGCGCAGGTCGGTAGAGTTCACGTTGCCCGTGACGGTGAGCGTGCCCACCAACTCGGCCTCTTCGGCCGTAATCTGACTGCTCAGTTTGCCTGCATCGGCCAGTTCTACCGACTTCTCTATGAGGTCACGACGCTCGCCGCGAATGCCGACGATCATGTCCTGCCCCTGGCTGAAGTCGTAGTACGAGGGGTTCAGCAGCGAGATGTCGTAGTAGCCGTCGTCGTCGCCACTCCATCCCCAGTTGACATAGACCATACCCTGGGCGTTGTAGCCGTGCAGCACGAAGGCGTGGCCTCCGCTGTAGTAGCTGGAGCCACCGTAGTAGATGGGGCCGTCTTCGCTCAAGGCGGTGAACACCATGTCCATCCAGTCCTGGTCGCTGTAGCCCGGGCCGTTGTAGCCGTCGCGTTCGTAGCAGGTGGCATCGGTCAGTCCGAAGTAGGTGCGCAGTCCCTCGGCCGCGTCGGTCGAGTAGGCTCCGCTGCCGCTCTCCTGGTAGCCGCCGTACTGCATGTCGGCAGCCACGCCGCAGTCGCGCATCAGCAGTGCCACAGCCTGTGCCTGTGCGTCGTTGTAGGGCTGCACGGCGTAGTTGTCGAGCATGTTGTCCCAGTCGTAGTAGTCATCCTCGAAGGTGGCGGTGATGGCCGACCCGCTCGTGTCGTACTGCGGGTAGTAGATGGTGCGCTGACCTACGCCGTGCTCGGGCACCTTATAGTAGTTGAGCACCTGGGCCATGGCCGTAGCCACGCAGCCGGTGTAGAGGCGGTCTCCGCCGTTAGAGAGTGGCAGCAGCATGTTGTAGGGGTCCAGCTGGTCCCACTCGGTGGTCATGAGGGGGCCTACCTGCGTGGGGAACTTCGCTGGGTCGGGCGCTATGGGCGCGAGCGCAATGTTGTTCTGCACGGCGTAATCTACCGCGTCGCTCATAGCTGAGAGCCACCACTGGAAGTTGGTATTGCGACCCTCGGAGTAGCGCTTCGAGGAGACGCCCAGCAGTTCGGGCACGAGGTCGTCGCTCGACACGACGGCAAAGCCACCGTGCTCGAAGCCATAGATTTCGTAGCCTACGCTCTGCTTGAGCAGCTTCAGTTCACCTGCCGGACGCGGTGCTTTCCTTACGCGCGCGCGCTCAGCATTAATGGCAGCGATGGCTGCCTCCTTCATCTGGGCCTTCGGGCGTGGAGCCGCCTTTCCCGTCATCGACAGCAGCGCGAGGGCTGCTATCAGCATCAAAATACGTTTTCGTTTCACTTTTTTGCCTTATTAATATGTTAGAATTTGCGTTTAGTAAAGAGTTTGAGGGAATGAAGTTACATTTCCCTTACCATTTTATTATTATTGTGTGCAAAGTTACGAAATATCTTACAATATACCAAATAATTAGCCCAAAAAGAGAAGGGTACACCGAAATGTACCCTTCTCAATAATCATTATGAAGTTCTGGTTTACTTCACCAGGACAGCCTTGCCATTGATGACATAGACACCCTTCAGGCCGTCCAAGCTGTTCACCTGATGGCGAATCTGCTTGCCGTCGAGCGTATAGACGTCGAAGGCCTTGCCTTCAGCCAGCTTGATGGCGTCGATAGCGGTGGTGACAGAAATGGTCACTTCGACGGGCTTCGACTCAGAGCCGTTAGTATAAACAGCGCTGACAGCAAACTGGTGGTCGCCAGACGTGAGGGTTGCGGGGTCAATGATGTAGGTCGTCTCGTCACCCGTAACGGTAGCTGCGAGCTCACCATCAACATAGATGTTGTAGCTTTCTACTTCGCCGCCGCCTACGAGGTAGGTGATATCGTCAACCATGAGACCGAAGATGTCTTGCGAGGTGTGACGGATGGCGAAGTACTTCGAACCTTCGGGCAGGTCAACGCTGAACTCCGTCCACTCGGTAGCGTCGGTAGAGAAGGTCTGTAACGACGTGAAGCTTGCCGGGTCGGTGTCAGTAGAAGAAGCCAGCACCTCGAAGCTCTCCTGACCATACTGGGCAGTGATGGTGCGAGCGAAGAACGAGATGGTCTGTGCCACGCCGGGCAGCTCGGGCGAAATCAGCCAGTGGTTGGTGGCGTCAACGTTGCCTTCGGGCTCAGCCACACAGGTAGAGATGAAGTACTGAGCGCCGCTGTGAGCAGCATAGTTAGTGCTCAAATCCTGTGCCAGCTGGGTCGAAGCGGGAGCCATGACGATCCAAGCATTCTGAGCGCCCAGATTGGGAACGTTGATGCCGTCGAATCCGTAGGCGTAGGTGCCGTTGCCGTCGAAGACGGTCCACTCACCAATCTTACCGGTGTGTACGTCAGCACCCAGTCCGCCGGTAGCAAATTCGTCGTAGCTCTCTACATCCTCAGTATAAGATGCGGTGCCGTTTTCGGGAGCCGTCCAAGAGAGCTCAACGCCATTGTCGGTCTGCGTGCCGGTGAGGTTCTCAGGCTGAGCAGCGCTCGACTCTACGATGCTGATAATCGTCTCTGCAGAGTTGTTGTCCTCGTTGAGGTCGTTCTCATAGACTACCTCGGCGGTCAGCGTTACGTCGGCTGCATCGTCGAAGATGGTGGTCGGGAACTCGGCAGTGAACTCAGTCGTAGCAAACGGCTCGAGAGCGTCGTTGACGGTATTCTCCATGAGGGTCTCGTCGCCAGCCTTCAGCGTGACGGTGTAACCCATGGCAGCATTCTCGCCCTCGTTCTTCACCTTGAGGGTGACAACAGCCGACTGGCCGGCCTGCACCTTGGCAGGAGCTGTGACGGCAACCGAGAGGTCGTACTCGTAGAGGTCCATAATCCTGATGTTGTCGATGATGAGGTTGTCCTCATACTGACTTACGCTGGGCGTGGTGATGGTAGCCAGGATACCTACCGACGAGAAGCGGGTAGCACCCTTGAGGCTGCTCAGCACCTGCTTGATGGTGGTATAGTCAGCGGTGAGGTCGAACTCACCCAGCACCTGATAAGGAGCATCATCCTTAGAGCCGATGACCTTAACCTTGCTCACGTTCGCGCCATTCTTGGCATCGAACAGGATGGTCGGGTTGGCGGCAGCATTCAGATTGACCTTCGGCAGTACGAAGAAGACCTCAGAAGAAGTGCCGTCGTTGTAGAGCTTCAGGGCCACACCGTCCTCGTCGGACGATGCTTCGTCAACGCCCAGTCCACCGTTGCAATCCCAAGCATAGTGCAAGGTCTTGCCGGCAAAGCCTTCCTCGATGGGCAGTTCCTCGGGCGCACCGGTCATGACGTAAGTGTAAGCACCCTCAGAGTTAGTATAGGTGGCATTTTCACCCTTAACGGCCTTGACGCCGTAGTAGTGGTACGCAGCCTCGCCCTCGTCCATGGCCAGCGAGATGGTAGCGGTCAGGTCGGTAGTCTCGGCCACCTTCTCAACCTCTGCTAAATCTACAAAGAACCCGTAATCCACCATTTCAAGTGAGTAAACCTCGTAAGTGACGGCACTCTGGTTGATGTAGCCGCCGTGCAGGCCCTGCACCTGATCCCAAGTCAGCGTGAAGCCGTCGGCCGTTGTGCTGGCCACCTGTACGTTCTGCACGTCTGCCAACTGGTCTTCGCCAACGAAGGCACTCAGTTTCTCCGACTTCAGACCGTCGCCAGCCGAAGGGTCAGAGCAGACTACCCAGTAGGTATAGGTCTTACCGTTCTCGACGTCAGTGTCCTGCCAGGTCTGGTCAAACCCCGGGTCAACATTGCTGATGGTATTGACCAGTGTGCCGTCGCGGTAGATCTTAGCGTCAACGGCGTTAGTCAGCGGAGAACCGTTGATAGCAGTAGTAGGTGTCACGAACGAGACGTCCACCAGCAGCGCACCCTCGGCACCGGCGGTAACCGTGAAGTTATCGACAGCAGCAGGAGCATTGGCCTCGGGACCCTTCTCGACAGACAGCGAGTTGACAATGAGATACCAGCGGTCAGCATCCGAAATGCCGTGGATGGCCACAAAGACCTGACCGTCCTCACTGGCAGTGAACGAGCCCTGGTAGTCGGTCGGTGTGGTAGTAGTAACGTCGGTAGCAGGAATCACCGTCTCGTTCAGTCCCTCCACAGTGGCGTCCTTGCCCACCTTCACCTCGAAGCGCTCAGCATATGAGGCGCTGTAGGCGTTTGCATTGACAATGACGTCATAGGTCTTGCCAGCCTGCACCTTGATGGGCAGCGACACCAGATAGTCGTCGGCAGCCAGCGAACTGCTATAAGCGCAGTAGGTACCGTAGCTCGTGCCCCAAGCCCAAGTCTTGTTGTCGCCGTTGGCGTCAATGACCTGGAACAAGTCGAGCACAGAGGCGTCGGCAGTCTTCGACAGGTTAACCGTGTAGGGAACGTCAACAGCGACAGTGAAGAGGACTTCGATGATGTCACTCTTGATGCCGATGCCAGAGGCATTGTACGGTATTACCTGATACTTGTGTGTACCGATGGTCAGTCCTTTCTCCTCGTTATCCACGATGGTACGCTCCGAACCGGGAGCCACGTCGGCCACGCTCTCAATCACAACGCCGTCGCGCAGCACGTCAATCTTGGTCAGGTTTTCGGTCATCTCGTTACCGTCAATGGTCGTAGTGGGCGCGTTGAAGACGATGGTGGCCTCTATCTTGTTCTCTGTCGGTGTCACCACCAAGTCGGTCACGGCAGCGGGTGCAGTAGGCTCGGCACCCACCTCAATGGTCAGGGTCTTCACCTTCAGGCGGAACTGGTCGGCATCCGAAGTGGCATGGATGGCCACATAGTAGGTGCCAGCCTCGTCAGCTGTGAACGAGCCGCTGAAGTCGGTAAAGTCTTTAGAGGTCACCTCTGTCTCGGCAATGGCCACGGTCGAGAGACCATCAACGGTAGCTTCCTTGCCCACCTTCACCTCGAACTTCTCGGGATAGCCGCTGTTGGCAGCGTTCACAATCACGTTGTAGCCCTTGCCGGCTTCGAGCTTGATGGGCAGTACCAGGTAGTCGTCGGCAGCTGCAGAGCTGTTGTAAGTATAGTTGGCAAAGTTCGATGCGCTCCAAGTCCAGGTCTTGCCGTCCTCATTGTTGTCGATGACGAAGAAGTCGCCAAACGGAGCCTCAGTGGTGAAGTCGGCCACGTAGGGAGCCGTGATGGGAGCTGCCTCAATGCTGAAGTCATCGACAAAGAGATAGTACTGGTCTTTGTCGGAGATGGCATGCACGCCAATGTAGTATTCGCCAGTCTCGGCTACGGTGAACTCGTTGTTCTCGAATGTCACGAAGCCAGCAGTAGTGACGTCTGTTGCAGGAACGACCTGTGTGCCTGCAGCCAGTGCCTCGGCAGTGTTCTCCTTGGCAGCCTTCACCTCGATGCGCTCAGGATAGCTGGCCGAATAGGCATGGGCAGCGATGCTGAAGGCA
>DGTH01000087.1:0-1992 GCA_002393705.1 Prevotella sp. UBA4341
CGCATGATCAACGAGTTTCACCCAGACATCATCATTTCCTCCGGCTGTGCCGGCGGCAACGGTGACGACATCAACATTCAGGACGTCGTGGTGTCGGCAGAGTTGGCCTACCACGACGTGTATTGCGGAAGGGCCATCGACGACACGACAGTCTATGGCCAGGTGCAGGGACTGCCAGCCCGCTTCAAGGGCGACGAGCAGCTGCTCCGGGCAGCAGCTGACTCTTCACTCTTCACTCTTCACTCTTCACTTAAAATTCATCAGGGCCTCATCGTCACGGGCGACTGGTTTGTTGACTCGAAGGAGAAGATGCGCCAGATTGTCGAGAAGTTTCCCGACGCAAAGGCCGTCGATATGGAGTCGTGCGCCATTGCACAGACGTGCTACCTGAACAACGTGAGGTTCATCTCGTTCCGCGTCATCAGCGACAAGCCTCTTTGCGACACCGATGCCTCGCAGTATCATAACTTCTGGGACACCGTGGCAGAGCATTCTTTCCAAGTCACCAAGGCTTTCGTGGAAAGCCTGTAACGCGACAGCCATCGACTCACTATTACTTTTTATTTTTAATTTATGGAAGTCATACAAAGTTTCACCATCGACCACACCCGTCTGAAACCGGGTATATACGTATCACGCGAAGACAAGGGCTTCACCACGTTCGACCTGCGCATCACAGAGCCCAACAAGGAACCGGCAATGGCACCTGCTGCCATACACAGCATGGAACACCTGATGGCTACGTGGTTTCGCAATAGTCCGGTGAAGGAAGACGTGGTATATGTAGGGCCCATGGGCTGTCTGACCGGCATGTATATCGTCATGACCGGACATTACACCGTGGAGGACATGCGACGTCTGACCATCGAGTGCCTCCAATGGATACTCAAGCAGGACACTGTACCTGCCACTGAGCCGCAAGCCTGCGGAAACTACTTGTTGCACGACCTGCCCATGTGCAAATGGGAAAGTGCACGCTACTTGGAACGTCTGAAAAACGATTTCCACTGCGAATACACGAAACTGCAGATTAAGCTCGAAGACGGCAAGGTCTTCGCGGATGCATAGAAACAGCAAACCCCCGTCAGCCGACGGGGGATTGCTGTTTTATACCTTATTAGCCTTCTTACGCTGGTCGTGATCCAGAATAATCTTGCGCATGCGCATGGACTTCGGGGTCACCTCGACCAGCTCGTCGCCCTTGATGTACTCCAGGCACTCTTCAAGCGACATGACAGTCTTGGGAATGATGCGCGCCTTGTCGTCAGAGCCGGAGGCACGCACGTTGGTTAGCTGCTTGGCCTTGCAGACGTTGACCACGAGGTCGTTGTCGTGAACGTGCTCGCCCACCACCTGGCCCATATAGACGTCTTCGCCCGGGTCGATGAAGAACTTGCCACGGTCCTGCAGCTTGTCGATGGCGTAAGCATAGGCGTTGCCCGTCTCCAAGGCTATCATCGAACCGTTGACGCGGCGCTCTATGTCGCCCTTGTAGGGCTGGTACTCCTTGAAGCGGTGGGCCATAATGGCCTCACCCTGACTGGCGGTGAGCACGTTGGTGCGCAGTCCGATGATGCCGCGAGAGGGTATGTCGAACTCTATGTTCACCCGGTCGGCCTGACTCTCCATCGAGGTCATTTCGCCCTTGCGCCGCGTCACCATGTCAATCATCTTCGAGGCGAACTCCTCGGGCACGTTGATGGTCAGCTCCTCAATGGGCTCACATTTCTGACCGTCTATTTCCTTATATATAACCTGCGGCTGACCCACCTGCAGCTCGTAGCCCTCACGACGCATGGTCTCAATGAGCACCGAGAGGTGCAGCACGCCACGGCCGGAGACAATCCAGCGGTCGGTAGAGTCCTCGAAGGGCTCCACACGCAGGGCCAGGTTCTTCTCGAGTTCCTTCTCCAAACGGTCGTTGATGTGGCGCGAAGTGACGTACTTGCCCTCCTTTCCGAAGAAGGGAGAGTCGTTGATGGTGAAGAGCAT
>DGTH01000087.1:2036-2702 GCA_002393705.1 Prevotella sp. UBA4341
TGATGGTGAAGAGCATCGACATCGTCGGCTCGTCGATGGCTATGGGCGGCAGCGGCTCCGGCTTCTCCTGGTCGCAGATGGTGTCGCCTATTTCAAACTTCTCCAAGCCGATGACAGCACAAATGTCGCCACACTCCACCTTCTCGGTACGCACGTGGCTCATGCCCTCGAAGGTGTGCAGCTCCTTGATTTTCGTCTTCTCCATCGAGCCGTCGCGGTGGCAGATGGTGACCTGCTGGCCATCAACGAGCGTGCCCCGGTGAACACGGCCCACGGCTATGCGGCCCGTATAGCTGGAGTAGTCCAGCGAGGTAATGAGCATCTGCGGCGTGCCGTCGAGCTGCTTCGGAGCAGGTATCACCTCGACAATCTTGTCTAACAGGTAGGTGATGTCGCCCGTGGGCTTGTTATAGTCCTCGCCCATCCAGCCGTTCTTGGCCGAGCCATACACCACGGGGAAGTCCAGCTGGTCCTCGGTAGCATTGAGCGAGAACATCAGGTCGAACACCATTTCATAGACCTCCTCAGGGCGGCAGTTAGGCTTATCCACCTTGTTGACCACCACAATGGGTTTCAGGCCTATCTGCAAAGCCTTCTGCAGCACGAAGCGCGTCTGCGGCATGGGGCCTTCGAAGGCATCGACCAGGAGCAGACAGCCGTCGGCCA
>DGTH01000056.1 GCA_002393705.1 Prevotella sp. UBA4341
GGCATGTACTGCTGCAACGGCATCCTGTTCAACCATGAGAGCGAGCGCCGTGGCGAGAACTTCGTGACGCGCAAGATTACGCTGGCCGCTGCCCGCATCGCCCAGGGCTATCAGGACAAGCTCTACTTAGGCAACCTGAACTCGCTGCGCGACTGGGGCTACGCCAAGGACTACATCGAGTGCATGTGGCTCATTCTGCAGCAGCCCCAGCCCGACGACTTCGTCATTGCCACGGGCGAGTACCACACCGTGCGCGAGTTCTGCACCCTGGCCTTCAAGGAGGCCGGCATCGAGTTGCGCTGGGAGGGTGAAGGCATCGACGAGAAGGGCTACGACGTGAAGACCGGCCGTCCGCTCGTCGAGGTCGATCCTAAGTACTTCCGTCCTGCTGAGGTCGATCAGCTGCTCGGCAACCCCGCCAAGGCCCGCCAGCAGTTAGGCTGGAACCCCCACAAGACACCGTTCCCGGAACTGGTGCGTATCATGGTACGCCACGACATGAAGTTCGTGCGCAAACTCTTCCTCAAAGCCCAAATGCCTGAATGACTATGTTACAGCCTGACAGTAAGATATACGTGGCAGGCCACCACGGACTCGTGGGGTCGGCCATCTGGAACAACCTGCTTCAGCGGGGCTACACCAATCTCGTGGGGCGCAGCCATAAGGAGCTCGACCTGACCGACCAGTTAGCCGTGCGCCGCTTCTTCGACGAGGAGCGCCCCGATGCCGTCGTGCTGGCCGCCGCCTTCGTGGGGGGCATCATGGCCAACTCGCTCTACCGTGCCGACTTCATCATGCAGAACATGCAGATACAGTGCAACGTCATCAGCGAGGCCTACGCCCATGGTGTCAAGAAGCTGCTCTTCCTCGGCTCCACGTGCATCTACCCCAAGAATGCGCCGCAGCCCATGCAGGAAGACTGCCTGCTGACCTCGCCCTTGGAATATACCAACGAGGAGTACGCCATAGCCAAGATTGCCGGCCTGAAGATGTGCGAAAGCTACAACCTGCAGTACGGTACCGACTACATTGCCGTCATGCCTACCAACCTCTACGGGCCTAACGACAACTTCCACCTTGAGAACTCCCACGTCATGCCGGCCATGATGCGCAAGATTTATCTGGCCAAGCTCATACATGATGACGACTGGACGGCCATTCGGCACGACCTCAATGCCCGTCCCGTGGAGGGAGTCAACGGGTCGTCACAATGTGACGACATACTGGACATATTGGCTAAGTACGGCATCTACGACAACAAGGTGGTGCTTTGGGGCACGGGCACGCCGCTGCGCGAGTTCCTCTGGAGCGAGGACATGGCCGATGCCTCTGTCCACGTGCTGCTCAACGTCAGCTTCAGCGACATCATCGGCATTGAGAAGTACAGCAGCGTCCATTACGGTGCCACGACCGACGGTGCGGTCGATCGCAACCACTCGGCAGGCCGTGGCGGTGCCATACCCTCGTTAGGCGAGATACGCAACTGCCACATCAACGTCGGCACGGGCAAGGAACTCACCATCCGCGAGCTCTCCCGCTTAGTGGCTGACGCTGTAGGCTTCCAGGGCGTCATCGAGTTCGACAGCTCCAAGCCCGACGGTACGCCCCGCAAGCTCATCGACGTCAGCAAGCTCCACCGCCTCGGCTGGACCCACAAGGTCGAGATAGCCGACGGTGTGCGCAAGCTCTTCGAGTGGTACAAGGGCCAGTTGGCCCGATAGTTTCTATAGTTGCTATAGTTTCTATAGATGCTATAGTTGCTATAGTCACTATAACCCCAAAAAAGAAAACGACTATGATAAAAACCTTCAACGAACTACAGACCCTGCTGAGCCAGCGCACCGCGCTGCGCCGCATTGCCGCCGTCTGCGTCTATGACGACGCCACACGTGCCGCACTTTCCGAAGCCGAACAGTTAGGCATAGCCCAGCCTCTTTACATTGACGACGACGACCCCACCGTGGCCGCTGCCAAGGCCGTCAGCCTGGTGCGTCAGGGTGAGGCCGACGTGCTCATGAAAGGCCTCATAGGTACCGACCAGCTCCTCCGCGCCGTACTCAACAAGGAGACGGGCATCCTGCCCAAGGGGCGCTTGCTGACCCACATAGCCGCCGCCGAGGTGCCCGGCTACCCCAAGCTGCTGTTCTTCACCGACGCAGCCGTCATTCCCTACCCCACGCAGGAACAGCGCGTCGAGCAGGTGCGCTACATGGCCGACACCTGCCGCAAACTGGGCATCGACGAGCCCCGTCTGGCCCTGCTCCACTGTGCCGAGCATGGCGGTAAGGCCTTCCCCTTCGTCGATGGCTATCAGGACATTATCCAGATGGCTCGCCAGGGCGACTTCGGCCCCTGCATCGTCGATGGGCCGTTAGACCTCAAGACGGCCCTCTCGCCTGAGGCCTTAGCCGCCAAGCGACTCACCTCGCCCCTCGAGGGCCGGGCCGACGGACTCATCCTGCCCGACATCGAGGCCGGCAACATTCTCTATAAGGCCCTGACCTTCTTCGGCGGTGCCAAGACGGCGGGCATGCTCTGCGGACCTACTGCTCCGGTCATTCTGCCCTCGCGCGGCGATACGGCCGACGTGAAGTTCAACAGTATCCTCTTTGCCATTGCCGCGCTATGAGAATACTGGTCATCAACCCCGGCAGCACATCAACCAAGATGGCCGTCTTCGACGACGAGAAGCCCATCCTGCTGCGTAACATCACCCACTCGGCCGACGAGCTCTCGAAGTATGGCGACGTCACCGAGCAGCAGGACTTCCGCCGACAGTTGGTACTCGACGAGCTGGAGAAGTCGGGCATTCCTATCGACTTCGATGCCGTCATTGGCCGTGGCGGACTGGTGAAGCCCCTGAGCGGCGGTGTCTATGAAATCAACGACCGCATGCTTGGCGATACGCTTCACGGTTGCGTCATGCACAATCATGCCTGCAACCTGGGCTGCCTCATAGCCTACGAGATAGCCACTGCCATCAACAAAGCCAACACCCAAGAGCCCAACACCCAACACCCAACACCCAACACCCAAAAGCCCAACACCCAACACCCAACACCCAACACCCAAAAGCCCAACACCCAAAAACCCCGCTGCCGCTCCTTCATAGCCGATCCGGGCGTCGTCGATGAGTTGTCGCCACTGGCCCGCATCAGCGGGTCGCCCCTCATGCCGCGTATCTGCATCTGGCATGCCCTGAACCAGCGCGCCATAGCCCGCCGCTACGCCCGTGGCATCGGCCGTGAGTACGAAGACCTGAACCTCATCATTTGTCACCTTGGCGGAGGCATCAGCGTGGCCGCCCACGAAAAGGGACGGGCCATCGATGCCAATAACGCGCTCGACGGCGAAGGTCCCTTCTCGCCCGAGCGTGCGGGCAGCCTGCCCGCTGCTGACCTTATCCGCCTCTGCTTCAGCGGCAAGTACAGCGAGAAGCAGCTCCTGAAGCGCATAGCCGGCAAGGCAGGGCTAAACGCCCACCTTGGCACCAACGACATGCGCGAAATCATGAAGCGCATCGAGCAGGGCGACGAGCACGCCCGGCTCATTGTCGATGCCATGCTCTACCACGTGGCCAAGAACATCGCGGCCGAGGCGGCCGTACTCTGCGGCAACATCGATGCCATCCTGCTCACGGGCGGCATAGCCCATTCCGACTACGTGGTCAGCGAGCTGCGCCGTCGCGTAGGCTTCCTGGCTCCTGTCTATGTCTTCCCGGGCGAAGACGAAATGGAGGCCCTCGCCCTCAACGCCTTGGCTGTGCTGAAGGGCGAGCGTCAAGCTAAGGTTTACGACTAAACTATTACGCTTATCTATGACAACCATTCTCCTCGTAGGACTCCTTATACCGCTGTTGGGCACCATGCTGGGCTCGACATCCGAAAAGAGGCCCCTCCCTTTTGCGGGGAGGAGCCTCTTTTGGTGAGAGGGAAGCCGGGCCTACGGCTGGGGCTGCTGCTTCTTCTTGATGACGAAGTCGGCAATGGGCGTCAGGGTGGTGAGCACCTTCTCCTTGCCTTCTACGGCCTTCTTCTCGGTCTCTACGACGCAGTTGGCCACCATGTGCACCTGGTCCTTGAAGACGCGGCTGGTAATGGCGTCGAGCTTGGAGTTATCGGGGTAGAAGCGCACGTGGATGCCTTCCACGTAGTCGTAGGGGTTGTAGCCTGCCAGCTCAGCCTCGCTGGCGCCACCCTTCTTGCCCTCTGCCGTGGGGAAGAAGGTGCCCAGGCCGTCGAGCTTCACGGCGTTACCCTCGCCCACCAGCTCGGGTATGCAGGTTGCGAGCTTGCGCAGCACGCCCTCCAGCACGTCGAGGGTGTAGATGCTGCCGTGCTTGGCCATGTGGTCGGCCAGTGCGCGGGTGCTCAGCGTGGTGACGCGCTCCACCAGGGGGAAGTACTGTCCGTAGCTGTCTGACTTCTCGTTGTTGTTCTTACGAACGTTAATCTTTAAGGGAATCTTGTTTGCCATAATTGTTTAGTTTTTGTGTTGGTTGAACATTAAGTGAACTGTTTGCAGGATTTCCGGATTTCCTACTGCAAAGGTAATGCATTTCCTGCAGACGGTTCTGGCTTAATGAGGGCTTGTGGAGATAAGGAGGGATAAAGGGGGATAATAAAAAAGCGCCCGGCGGGGAGACGCCGGGCGCTTTGCCGCTGCTGCTTACCTGGAGCGCGAGGACTCGTCGGCAGGCTTGTCGCTGATGTCGGTATTCAGGTGGTCGTCGCCGTCGTCGTAGCCACCCATGCCGGCTTCGGCCAGCATCTCCCAGACATCGTCCAGGAAGTCCTTTCTTAAGAGAAGTGCCACTTCTCTGGGAGAGAAACGGCAC
>DGTH01000145.1 GCA_002393705.1 Prevotella sp. UBA4341
AACTCTGCGGGTTGGTTGCCATTTTCCTTCAAGTCAGTCACGTCCTGATACGGCAATACCTCGTCGAGAATCATGATGGCCCAGGCATAGCTATCCGCCTTCCCCGAATTCTTCGGAGAAAGTCTGGTGTTGAAATATATAAAACCATTCCTGTCCATGTTGTTATTGCTTTGTTCTGTTTCCTTTTATGTTAAAACTTAACTCGTCTTCATTCTCATGTTAAAGAATCCGGATCTTTTTAACTCGTACTTCTTTACGTGTTATCATTTCACAATTTCATTAACATGAACAGATTCTATCACCTCTGCTGGTTCTGTTGCTTTATACTGGCCAAAATCGATGAAGAGATTCATCAGGCGGGTGTTGATATGATTGAATTCTTCCTGTCTCACCAATTCCTGCATAGGCACTTCAAGCGCATTGGCTATTGCAATGAGAGCTTCAAGGCTGGGTTGGGTGGTATTGGTGACCCATTTGGACACTGTAGCAGGATCCTTGCCGAGTTTGTCGGACAGCCACTTATTGTTAAGGTCATGTTCGGCCAAAACGATTCTTATCCGATTTAATTTTGCCATGATAGATTTCTCTTATTTGAGGGCAAAGATACAAAAATTTATTCATAATTCAGCGTAATATACTTAATTTTTATCGTTTGTAGTGAAAATTTGATTATTCTATCAAGTATTTGGCATCATTGCTGGCACAAACCTCTCCGAGCATAATCTAATTTGCTGGTAATTACGCGTACAAAATTAGCTTTTTTCCCACGAAATAACGAAGGAAAAACGTCTTTTCTGCAAACTACAATCACTTTTATGCCTTTTTCTTCACTTTTGACCTTTGACTGTTAGCGGTTACCGGATTACGACCTTCGAGTGATTCAAATCGAAAATCGAAAATCCGTAAATCCGTAAATCCTCTTCTCTTTTTGGTCCTTTGTGGTGGTTTGGAGTTTCAAAATATGCAAAAAGGGTCTCAAAATATGCAAAAACTTCGGTTTTCATCGCTTTTAAGTGCCTCGAGTGCTTATTTTATATAAATTTTGTTTATCTTTGCACAAGTTTATATTGTACTGAAACTTTTTAGCGTATGTCACAACTCGAACCCCTGATAGCAGATCTTGCGCTTATCCTCATTTGTGCCGGCGCAATGACGCTTCTTTTCAAAAGCCTCGAACAGCCTATAGTCCTTGGCTATATCGTTGCAGGTTTTCTGGCTTCACCCAACATGCCCTACATGCCCAGCGTTACAGACATGCACGGCATCCACGTCTGGAGCGAGATAGGCGTCATCTTCCTGCTTTTTGCCCTTGGCTTGGAGTTTTCGTTTAAAAAGATTCTCAAGATGGGTGCTGCGCCCATCATTGCCGCCGTCTGCATCATTCTCTCGATGATGTATGTCGGAGCCTGCACGGGCGAGCTCTTCGGCTGGAGCCAGATGGACTGCATCTATCTTGGCGGTATGCTTGCCATGTCCTCGACGACCATCATCTTCAAGGCCTTCGACGACATGGGCCTGCGGCAGCAGCGCTTTGCCAGCATGGTGCTCAGCGTGCTCATCATCGAGGACATTCTGGCCATTGTGCTCATGGTGATGCTCTCCACGCTGGCCGTCAGCAAGGAGTTCGAAGGCACGCAGATGCTTAACTCCATCCTGACGCTGGGCCTCTATCTCGTATTGTGGTTTACCGTGGGACTCTACTTCATTCCGTTGGCGCTGCGCAAGCTGAAGCCCCTAATGAACGACGAGACGCTGCTCATCACGGCTTTGGCCCTCTGCTTCGGCATGGTGGCGGCCGCGTCGGCCGCCGGCTTCTCGGCCGCCTTCGGCGCTTTCGTTATGGGCAGCATCCTGGCTGAGACCGTCGAGGCCGAGCAGATAGAGCACCTCGTGGCTCCCGTGAAGAACCTCTTCGGAGCCATCTTCTTCGTCTCGGTAGGCATGATGGTCGATGCGGCGCTCATCGTTGAGTACATCGTGCCCATCCTGAGCATCATAGCCGCCGTCATGCTGGGCCAGACCATCCTGAGTACCTGTGGATTCCTGCTTTCCGGCCAGTCGCTGAAGACCTCCATGCAGTGTTCTTTCTCGCTGACGCAGATTGGCGAGTTTGCCTTCATCCTGGCTACTCTGGGCACGTCGCTCCACGTGACCAGCGATTTCCTTTACCCCATCGTCGTGGCCGTCTCGGTGTTCACGACGTTCACCACGCCCTACATGATACGTCTTGCAGAGCCAGCCTACAACCTGGTGGCACGCCTCTTGCCCGCCAAGTGGATACTCCGTCTAGAGCGCATCAAGAACGAGGAGGACGAGCAGGCACCCGACGAGCTGCAGCAGCTCTATAACAAGTGTTTCAAGCACTTCGTCTTCAACATGCTTATCAACGTCGTGCTCTGCATAGCCATTATGTCGCTCATGCTCTACTACGGCGAACCGCTCATTGCCAGCCTGCTGCCTCAGGAGTGGGTTCACCCCGTCACGGCACTCGTAGCCCTCGTGCTCTGCCTGCCATTCCTGTGGATGATGCTCAAGGCAGGAGGCGACACTCCTGAAGTCAACAAGCTCTGGTACAGCGGGCCCCGCTGGCGTGTTCGTCTGACGGCCTACGGCCTTTTGCGCATTTTCATCACGGCAGTCTTCGTCAGCTACTTTGTCGATTATGCCATGCCTTGGAGCAGCTGGCTCGGCATGTTTGCCCTCGTAGCCATCCTGGCACTCATCTACTTCTCGAGGCGCTTAGAGAAGCAAGGCGAGAAGCTGGCTAAGACCTTTACCGACAACCTGAACAGCAGGGAAGCGAAGAGTGAAGAGTGAAGGATTTACGGATTTACGGATTTTCGATTTGAATCACTCGAAGGTTGTAATCCGTTAACTGCTAACAGACAATTAAATCGAAAATAAAAAAGTTATGAAAATCAGACATCTAATTACGCTCATGGCACTGGTCCTGACCATTCAGACCAATGCCAACGGCTCGCCCGAAGGAACTTCGATTGGCGAGTTCTATCGTAACATGGAGCCCTTGAAGCTCGAAGTACCCGAAATGAAAGCCACGTTGGAGGGTGCCGACTTTGGTCGTCACACAACGCTCGACGTACAGCTGACAACGCTCGATGCTCCGCTGACAACGCTCGACGCTGACCTGTTGGCAACAACCGACAAATGGAAGCCGGACCTCAGCTTCTTCAAGCAGCGTACCAACCCGGGCGTGAAGCCCTACAAGTTCATGGACGACATGACCTTCGTTGGCATTCCCCTGTTCGTGGCCGGCTGGGCCATCAAGAGTGACAAGGCCATGTTCCGCGTCAACCAAAAAGCCGAGAAGGGCGGCAAGAGTAACACCCAGCTGCTGACCGACTTCAAGACCGGTATCGATGACTATACGCAGTTCTTCGGCCCCGCCATGGTGGTGGGACTGAAACTGGGCGGCTACGAGGGACGCAGTGACTGGCCGCGCCTGCTGGCCAGTGCGGGTATGTCGTATGCCATCATGGCCGGTTTCGTCAACGTCATCAAGCACACCGCCAAGGAGATGCGCCCTGACGGCTCTACGGCTAACTCGTGGCCTTCGGGTCACACCGCCACAGCCTTCGTGGGTGCCTCGCTGCTGCACAAGGAGTACGGTCTGACGCGTTCGCCCTGGTGGTCGGTGGCCGGCTATGGCGTGGCAACGGCTACGGGTGTGATGCGTGTGCTCAACAACCGTCACTGGATCAGCGACGTCATGTCGGGCGCCGGCATCGGTATCATGTCCACCGAGCTGGGCTATGCCCTCTGCGACCTGATGTTCAAGGGTAAGGGGCTGTTGCGCAACGACATGGTGCTCGACAACACGAATCCTTCGTTCTTCAGCATCTCCATGGGTTTGGGACTTGGCGGAAAGGACCTCGAATTCGAAGACCAGGGTGAGACGGTGGGCCTCAAGTTCCGTGCCGCCACGGTGGTCGATGCCGAGGGTGCCTACTTCTTTAATAAGTACGTGGGCGTGGGCGGCCGCCTCAGAGTCAGGGCACAGTCGGTCAAGGACTTCGGCGACTTTGCCAACTATGTGGCCATTGAGCCCATTGACGCCTGGGAGGATCTGCAGCCCTACTATGAGGCAGCCTATCCTGGCGACTATGGCTCCTCTCCCAGCGATAACTTTGACACCTATCTGGACAAGGTGGGCTTTCAGTCACAGACAGACGAAGCCTGGAATGCCAACTCCCCCGTCACCAACATCAATGGCATCGTGAAGAGCGACCACATCACCGAGTTCACCGGCAGCGTCGGCGTCTATTTCAACCTGCCGCTCAGCGACCACTTCTCCCTGGGCACCAAGGCACTCATCGGACGCTCCATCACCCAGGAGCTTGACATTGACGGCCATGCCGAGGGTAACATGAAGGACATCAGCTACACGATGGGACTTGACAACCGTCCGGGCCATAAGGACGCTAACGGCGACCCCACCGTATCGCTCAACGACCTGATGTACCCCAACAACACGGGTGAGAAATGGACCGACGACTGGGAGTACCTCACCATCGGAGCCAAGTCATCTACTTCGTTTGGCACGGGCATCTCGCTCACCTATCGCTACAAGTCCAACTTCTCCTGGCGTCTCTTCTGCGACTACGACTACACCCGTAAGGACTTCACGGCTACGTACGACCCCTTCCACTTCGTGCAGAAGGGCACGACCTCAGGTGCTGCCTACTTGATGGATCTGGCCAAGCAGTTTTCGACTGACGAATACGCCGACGGTCTGGGTCTGCAGGCCAGGGAGTACAAGACCCGCAAGCACATGAACTACGTGACGCTGGGTCTGTCGTTCCTGGTGAATCTGTAGGAATGAAAGATGAAAAAACTAAAGATTAAACATTAAATATTAAGATTAAGAAATTAAGATGAAAACAACTAAATGGATTCTGATGCTGAGCGTAGGGCTGGCATCATGCACACCCGAGTTGCCAAAGCAAATCAATTCATCGTTCGAAACGATGACAGTAAAAAAGACCGATATTGAGCTTCCTTATAAGTTCAGTGCCAGAATGAAAGGCCAGAACGACGTGACCATTACGCCGCAGGTAAGCGGTCAGCTGATGAGGATTGCCGTCAGCGAGGGTCAGTTAGTGAAGAAGGGACAGGTGCTCTTTGCCATTGACGCGCGCAATGCCCAGTTGGAGTTAGAGGCTGCACAGGCCAATCTGCAGGCGGCTTTGGCCCAGGAGAACTCGGCCAAGCTGGAGTACGAGTCTAACAAGAACCTGTTTGACAAGAAAATTGTGAGCAGCTACATGCTCAACAATAGTCAGAACTCTTATAAGCAGGCTCAGGCTGCTGTGGCTCAGGCCCGCGCTGCCGTCAACCGTGCCAAGGTGAACCTCGGCTTCTGCACCATTACGGCTCCCGTATCGGGCGTGATAGGTGAGATTCCCGTACGTGTCGGCGACCAGGTGTCACCCATGACCGAGCTGACCATGGTGAGCGGTAACACGTCGATGTTTGCTGAGTTCTCCGTGACGGAGGCCATCGTCGAGGCGATGGTGCAGTCGGGCATGAAGGCAGACGACGTCAACAAGTACATTGCCAACCTGCCCGATGCAACGTTCATCATGAAGAACGGCACGGAGTACCCGCACAAGGGCCGCGTGGTCAGTCTGACGGGTGTGGTCAACGATGCTACGGGTTCGCTGACTGCCAAGGTGTCGTTCCCCAACCCCGAGGGTCATCTCTACTCTGGCATTCAGGGCACCATCGTGATGCCTTTTGCTGAGAAGAATGTCATCATCATTCCCCAGTACTCCGTGGTACGCCTGCAGGACAAGTCGGTGGTGTATAAGGTGAAGGCCGACAGCACGGCAACGGCCATCGACGTAACGACCGAGGACACTGGCAACGGTAAGGAATTCATCGTGACCAGCGGACTGAGCGAGGGTGACGTGATTGTGGCTAACGGTGCGAATAACGTGGCCGAGGGACAGAAGGTGCTGTTCCCTGCGGAGGAAGTGAAAAGTGAAGAGTGAAGAGTGAATAATTTGCTTCCGCATTATGAAGAATAATATATTTATTAATAAGTACGTGATGGCGTGTGCCATCTCGGTTGTGATTGCACTGGTGGGCTATCTCTCAATGAATTCGCTGCCAGTAGAGCAATATCCGGATATTGCACCGCCTACGGTGATGATTACCACCAGCTATTCTGGTGCTGACGAGAACACGGTGATGAAGTCGGTCATACAGCCTTTGGAAGAGGCCATTAACGGTGTGCCCGACATGACCTATATCACCTCTAAGGCATCCTCTAACGGTGATGCTGAGATTACTGTCTATTTCAAGCAGGGTACCGACCCCGACATGGCAACGGTCAACGTGCAGAACCGCGTGACCCGTGCACAGGCCTTGCTGCCAGCCGACGTCAACAAGATTGGCGTGACGGTACAGAAGCGTCAGAACAACATTCTGCAGATTTTCGCAGTCAGGAGTTCCGACGGCAAATATGACGAGGACTTCGTGTCGAACTATGTCGATATCAACGTCAAGCCGCGTCTGATGCGTATCACCGGCGTGGGTAACGTGCAGAGCATGGGTAACACCTACGCCCTGCGTATCTGGCTGAAGCCCGACGTCATGGCCCAGTACGGCCTGACCCCCAACGACATCTTTGGTGCCATCGGCGGACAGAGTTTCGTGTCGGCTGTGGGTTCCTTAGGCGAGCAGTCGGGTAACTCCTACCAGTACTCCATGCAGTACAAGGGTACGCTGAAGAGTGTCGAGGAGTTCGAAGACATCGTGCTGCGCACCAGTGGTGGCGGCATGCTCCACTTGAGCGATGTTGCCGAGGTGAAGATTGGTGCCATGAGTTACAACTTCACGTCGAATATCATGGACCGTCCCGGTGCGCTCTTCATGGTGTTTGCGGCTCCGGGCGCCAACGCTACCGAGGTGAATGCCCGTATCAACAAGACGTTTGAGGAGTTGAAGGCCAACATGCCTGCCGGACTGGAGTTCGTGACCATGATGACCAGTGACGACTTCCTCTTCGCCGCCATTCACAATGTGGTGGAGACGCTTGTTATTGCCATCATCCTCGTGGTACTCGTGGTGTTCTTCTTCCTGCAGAACTTCAAGGCCACGTTCATTCCTTCTATCTCGATTATCGTGTCGCTGCTGGGCACCTTTGCCATCGTCAAAATGGCAGGCTTCTCGCTC
>DGTH01000143.1:0-2771 GCA_002393705.1 Prevotella sp. UBA4341
CGTCAGGACGGTAGCGCCAGTCACGGAAGAGGTTGTCGCCGAAGCCCTCCTTGTCAGTAGCCTTCAGGAAGCGGGCGGGAATAATCTGGTCGGTATCTACGTTCTCTAATGGCAGGGGAACGCACGTACTCTTTATGATGTCGAATTTCTGTTTCACCATGTTATATTTTCGATTTACGAATTTTCGATTTTCGATTTATTTGGGTGTTGGGTGATGGGTGTTGGGTGTTGGGTGATGGGTGTTAGCCTTTGACCTTTGACCTTAGACCTTAGACCTTTGACCATTAACGCTAAAACTACGCGGGTCGGTAATGACGCCGGTTACGGCAGCAGCAGCAGCAGTAAGCGGCGAACAGAGTATGGTGCGGGCACCGGGGCCCTGACGGCCTTCGAAGTTTCGGTTACTCGTTGAGAGGCAGTACTTGCCAGCCGGCACCTTGTCGTCGTTCATGGCCAGACAGGCCGAGCAGCCCGGCTGTCGAATCTGGAAGCCAGCAGCCTCCAAGACCTTGTCGAGTCCTTCTTCGCGTATCTGACGGTCAACAGCCCACGAGCCAGGCACGAGCCAAGCCACCACGCCGTCAGCTTTCCGGCGGCCTTTGACAATGCTGGCAAAAGCCCTGAAGTCCTCGATGCGGCCGTTGGTGCAGGCACCAAGGAAGACGTAGTCAATGGGGTGTCCCAGCAGCTTCTGGCCCGGCTTGAAGCCCATGTACTGAAGAGGACGAGACTCTCCCCCATCCCCTCCCTGGGAGGGAGAAGACCCACCCCCATCCCCTCCCTGGGAGGAAGAAGACCCACCCCCATCCCCTCCCTGTGAGGGAGGGGTGCCATCACCTTGCACGCCCAGATGATTCGCCTTCGAGGTATCTCCTCCCCTCCCTACAGGGAGGGGCCGGGGGGTGGGTCTGGAGGGGGCTGGTATGCACTCCGTAATGCCAATCCCCATGCCCGGATTAGTGCCGTAGGTAATGCGCGGCTCTATGTCTGCTGCATCGAACGTCAGCTCCTTGTCGAAGACGGCGTCGTCGTCGCTTCTGAGCGTCTTCCAGTAGCTGACGGCCTTGTCCCATTCAGCACCCTTCGGGGCATACTCCCTGCCCTTCAGGTAAGCAAACGTCACCTCGTCGGGAGCCACGAACCCACCACGGGCACCCATCTCGATGGAGAGGTTGCAAAGCGTCAGGCGCCCTTCCATAGAGAGGTTGCGCACCACGTCGCCGCTGTACTCCACAAAGTAGCCCGTAGCCCCCGAAGTGGTCAGCTGGGCCATCAGGTAGAGTGCCACATCCTTGGCCGTAACGCCCTGCTGCAACGTGCCGTTGATGCTGATGCGCATGGACTTGGGTTTCTGTTGCAGAATGCATTGCGAAGCCAGCACCATCTCTACCTCTGACGTGCCGATGCCGAAGGCCACGGCACCCACGGCCCCATGTGTAGAGGTATGTGAGTCGCCACAGACAATGGTCATGCCCGGGAGCGAGAGGCCTTTCTCGGGGCCAACGACATGGATGATGCCGTTGTCGGGCGACATCATGCCAAAGTGGGTCAGTCCAAAGTCTGCAGCATTCTTGGCCAAGGTATCCACCTGCTTCTTCGAAACGGGATCCTCTATGGGCTTGTCCTGGTCGTGCGTAGGTGTGTTATGGTCGGGCATGCAGAAAATCTGCTTCGGCCGGAAACACCTGAGGCCCCGCCGGCGCATGCCGTCGAAGGCCTGTGGCGACGTCACCTCGTGGCAGTACAGCCGGTCAATATACAGCTGTGTGGGACCGTCGGCCACCTTCTGAACCACGTGCCGGTCCCAAATCTTGGAAAAGAGGCTCTCCCCCCGCCCCTCCCTGTGAGGGAGGGGAGCAGTTACTCCTTGTACGGTATTGTTTACTTCTTTATTCATCATTCTTTTTCTCAAAATATTTCTCTATCTGTTCAATAACCCATTCTGTATCAAATAGGATTACTCCCCTCCCTCACAGGGAGGGGTCGGGGGTGGATCTCTTAAACTTATTAATACAGTCAATATAAGCCTCAACCGATGCAGTCACGATGTCGGTGTTGGCACCGAAACCGTAGTACATAGAGCCATCGTACTCCACCTGCATGTGAACCTTACCCACATCGTCAGAGCCCTTCGAGATAGCCTGAATGGTAAACTCCTTCAGCGTCATCTGCTTCATGATGATCTTCTTCAGCGCCTTGATGGCAGCATCCACCGGACCGTTGCCGCTCGATGCCGCCTCAAACTTCTGACCGCTGATGTCAAGACCGATGGAGGCCACGCTCTTTACGCCCTTGCCGGTGGTGACCTGCAGGAAGTCGAGACGCACGGCGTGCTGGTCGGCCGTGTCGGCACCGGCCAGCATCAAGACGTCGGCATCGGTCACCTCCTTCTTCTGGTCGGCCAGTTGCAGGAACTTCTCATATATCTTGTCCAGTTTCTCCTCGCTCAGCTCCACGCCGTTGGAGTGCAGGCGGTACTTCAGGGCTGCCCTGCCCGACCGTGCGGTCAGCACGATGCTGTT
Organism: Prevotella sp. UBA4341; assembly: GCA_002393705.1. Taxonomy (GTDB): domain Bacteria; phylum Bacteroidota; class Bacteroidia; order Bacteroidales; family Bacteroidaceae; genus Prevotella. The sequence goes on from DGTH01000143.1 coordinate 2,523, forward strand.
GTCGTCGATGCCCACATCCCTGGGGTCCATAATCTCGTAGGTATGCACATTCTTCAGCACCCCGTCCTGATGAATGCCGCTGCTGTGGGCAAAGGCGTTACGCCCCACGACGGCCTTGTTGGGCTGCACAGGCATGTTCATCAGCGAGCTGACCATGCGACTCGTGGGGTATATCTTCGTGGTGTTGATGTTGGTGTCTATGCCCAGTGCCTTGTGGCACTTCAGTATCATGGCAATCTCCTCGAGCGA
>DGTH01000143.1:2886-5638 GCA_002393705.1 Prevotella sp. UBA4341
CCGGCCATGACGCCGTTGAAGGTGTTGGCAGTAGCCATGCCCAGGTCGTTGTGGCAGTGGGTAGAGATGACGGCCTTGTCAATACCGTCAACATGCTCCTTCAGGTACTTAATCTTCTCGTAGTACTCCTGCGGCAGACAGTAGCCCGTCGTGTCGGGAATGTTGACCACCGTGGCACCAGCCTTGATGACGGCCTCCACCACGCGGGCCAGATACTCGTTGTCCGTACGGCCGGCATCCTCGCAGTAGAACTCCACGTCCTCCACGTAGCGACGGGCGTACTTCGTAGCACGGACGGCGCGCTCAATAATTTCCTCGCGCGTACTATTAAATTTATAGTGTATGTGCTCTTCGCTGGTGCCTATGCCCGTGTGGATGCGCTTGCGCTTGGCGTACTGCAACGCCTGGGCTGCCACGTCAATGTCGTGCTCGACGGCACGCGTCAGCGCACAGATGGTGGGCCACGTCACCGCCTTCGAAATCTCAATCACCGAATGGAAGTCGCCCGGACTCGAAACGGGAAATCCGGCCTCAATCACATCGACGCCTAACTGCTCCAATGCCTTTGCCACCTGAATCTTCTCTACCGTGTTCAGCTGGCAGCCGGGCACCTGTTCGCCGTCGCGGAGCGTCGTGTCGAAAATAAACAATCTCTCACTCACCATTTCTATTTGACTATTTTACAATTTAACTTGTTTGACTATCTCTTTACAAAAAAGCCTTTCACACCCGGAAGTGAGAAAGGCTCGCGTTATAACTATTAACCATTTTGAAGAATCATTCTTCAGTCCTTAAACTACGATACGCCTCATCACTTCCGACCACTCCACGCAGTCGAATAATAATCAGGCCGTTTAGTAGGTTCAGACTTTTCATCTTTCGGTTCGTTTTTTTTCCTAATCGGCTGCAAAAGTATAAAACTTTTTCCGAACGAACAAACAATTTGTTACTTTTTTTGTTTTTCTCCCCACAATATAGTACCTTTGCCGCCCAAAATGAAAGAAAACGGAAAGAATATAGGACTCAACAGGCCGCTCGTGGCACATGCCTCGATGTTTATGGCCTGCGCTGGCTGGGGACTCATGGCTCCCGTTGGCAAGGACGCCATGACGCACGGCATCACGGGACTCGACATGGTGACGCTGCGCATTGTCGGAGCATGCGTGCTGTTCTGGCTGACCTCACTCTTTGTAAAACACGAACACGTGCCCCTGCGCGACAAGCTGCGATTCATCGGAGCCGCCATCTTCGGCCTGGTGTGTAACCAGTGTTGCTTCACGCTGGGCCTCAGCCTCACCTCGCCCATCAACGCCAGCATCGTCACCACGTCGATGCCCATCTTCGCCATGCTGCTGGCCGCCGTCATACTGCGGGAGCCCATCACCGGCAAGAAGGCAGTGGGCGTGCTCATGGGGTGCAGCGGAGCCTTGATTCTCATCCTGACGTCGGCAGCCCACGTCAGTAGCAAGGTGGGCGACCTCAGGGGCGACCTGCTCTGCCTCTTTGCGCAGTTCTCGTTTGCACTCTACCTGTCAATGTTCAATCCGCTTATCCGCCGCTACTCCGTCTTCACGGTCAACAAGTGGATGTTTCTCTGGGCCACTTGTCTCGTGCTGCCTTTCACGGCCAGCCACACGTGGCAGACCGTTAGCTCGCCGCTGAGTGCGTCCACCTGGATGGAGGCGGCATACGTCGTGGTGGTAGGCACCTTCTTCTGCTACATTCTCACCATGATAGGCCAGCGCACGCTGCGCCCCACGGTCGTTTCGGTCTATAACTACGTGCAGCCCATGGTGTCGGTACTGTTCAGCGTGCTCATGGGGCTGGGGGTGCTCAAGCTTTCCCACGCGCTGGCCGTCATCCTCGTCTTCAGCGGCGTCTGGCTGGTCACGAAGTCAAAGTCGCGCCGCGACATGGAGTTGGCACACCAGGAAGAACAAGCAATAGGGCAAAACAAAACTTTTTAACGCTTGATTGTTGTATTATTCGGATTTTTCTTCTTACCTTTGCGCCATTAAAGTGAAAAGAAAGATGCAAAAGAAGAATGTAGAGAGGCTGATGAAGGAGCGTAGCGCCCGTGCCTCCTTGGCCGCTGGCTTCCGCTTTTTCATGGAGAACCTGCGCCGAATATTCAAATCGACATGGTTGTCAGCAGTCATCACGGCTGCCGTCTGCGGAGTGGCAGCCACCGTCATATTCATTAGCTGGCCGGAGCTCATGGTCCGCATATACAGCGACCTTGACCACGCGTGGCAGTACGCAGCCGACTACCGCATGATGCTCATCACCGTGGCGGCCTTGACGTTGCTGTCGCTGGCCTGCACACTATGGTTCTACTACATGGGGCTCAGGGCCTTCCGGCAACTGACCGACCAGAAAGCAGGCTCCATAAAAGCCCTGCTCCCCACCCTGCACCCACACTACTGGGGGCGCTGGCTGCTCGTAGGCTTTGTCTGCTCGCTCATCCTCATTCCGCTGCTGCTCATTACCAGCCTTCCGGAGTTCATCATCTACGAAGCCAACTGGCAGGCTCATGCCGGCGTGGTGGGCGGCGACCCGCTGGGCATGCCGTCGAGCATCACCGCACTGACCTTCGTGACCTGCACGCTCACTTCATTCCTACAGCTATACCTACTGCTGCCCGCCTTTGCCTGCTTGTACTATAACTACGGCGGAATAAGGACCTACATCAACAAGAAACAATGAAACACGTACTATTCATAGACCGCGACGGAACCATCATCCGCGAACC
>DGTH01000163.1 GCA_002393705.1 Prevotella sp. UBA4341
GCGTCGTATCAACGGCAGCCATGACGATGCGGGCCGAGAAACGGTCGCCACGGACGATGGTCTGCGAATTGGGAATAACGAAGGCACTGAGCAGGTTGACGCGCACGTCCTTCAAATCGACATTGCTCACCAGCGTGTGCAGCACCTCGCCCTCGGCGTAGCGCACGTCACTCTGTAGCTTCGTCAGCAGCGTGACGGCGGCTGCCACGGGCATGTTCTCAAACATGTACTGCTGCCAGTTCTTACCCATGGTCAGGGCGTTCTGGGGCAGCTCGGTCGAGAGGTTGCTGGCTATGATTTTCCGCTGGACAGAGTCTTCTATCATGGCCAGAATGCGCTGACGATACGAGTCGATGGCGGCCTTCAGCTGTTCGCCCCTACCCTCGGTGGGCGAGAGCATCACCTGATTGGCAGCCTCCAAGTCTTCCTTGTTGCGCAGGTTGTGTACGTCGGCATCGCTGCCGTCGGCCTCCTGGGCAATGGCCAGCTTCAGCTCGTCGGCCATGGTGTAGAGCGAGTCGCTCATGCGCTTCACCATCTGCGCCTTCTCAAACCACTCCTTGACCTTCGCCGGGTTAGCCTTCATCTGTTCCTCGAAGTCGCTATAGATGGCGGCATTCTGCTGTGCCGAGTTGTCGGTCGTCCGGTGCAGACTTTCCTCCACGAGGGAGAAGCCGTTGAGCACCTCGGTCGAGACGTTCAGCGCAAGCATGGCCATGAGGACGACGTACATCAGGTTAATCATCTTCTGGCGCGGAGATTGTGGTCGCTTCTTGATTGCCATTTATATTTTACTATTTGACAATTTCACTATTTTACAATTTACTATCTGACAATTCTTTATGGGCTACTGCAGGGCTTGTCTGACCGACATGGCCTGAATCATGCGCTCATAGATAGCGTTCAGTTCGGTTATCTGCTGAGCCAGACGCTTGGTCTGCTCGTTAATCTCGTCAATGGTACCAATCTGCGAGCTGGCGCTCTTCAGCTGCATCTCATAGACCTTGCAGATGCCGGTCAGCGTACGGTTCAGGTTCTCCATCTCCTCTGAGTCGGTGGTCAGGCGACGGCTCTGCTCAGAGACGCGCTCCAGCACTTCGGTCAGGTTCTTCAGCTCCTCGACGTAAGCGTTGGTAGCCTCCGTCATGTCGGGAGTCAGCGGCGGTATGGCCGCCGGCACAGCAGGAGCCGTCTGGGGCTCAGAAGCCCCAGAGGCCCCAGAAGCCTCAGAGGCCACAGGTGCCCCAGAAGCCCCAGAGGCCCCAGAGGCCCCATTAGGCCCATAACCACCACCAATGATGATAGTCTGGCCACCACTAACAGTAGCACCGGCCGGCACTGGGCCTACTGAGGCTACTGAGCCCGCTGGGCCTACTGGGGCTACTGGGCCAACTGGACCCACTGAGGCCACAGCACCGACTGGGCTCACCTGGGCCTCAGCGCCAGTAATCTCTGTGCCCTCTGCTCCCTCTGTGAGCTCTGTGCCAACACCCACGTGTGTCGGAAGCTCCATGCCGTCGGCCGTCTTGTCGAACGGACGGTCAAAGGCTGACAGGAAGAACACGACGACCTCAGTTCCCATACCTAAATAAAGCATGAGGTTGGCACCGGGAAGGTGGGTCAGCTTAAACAAGGTACCCAAAATAACGACGGCGGCACCCCAGCTATAGGCATAGTTGAGGAACGTCTGTCCCGGCACGCTGTCCATCCACTTCTGCAAGCGATAGACCATATTGATTTTGCTGTATTTCGTCATCTTTTGTCTCTAAACTATGAACTGTGAACTATGAACTACTTTTTCCTTTTGCTCTTCTTGACCTTGATTTTCTCACTCGTCGTGCTGGCCAGGCTGCGCACACAGCGGAAGCCGATGTAGCAGCGGGGCTGGTTCTGGTACTCGTAAGAACGCCAGGCAGAACGAATGTAGCTGGAGGGGTCTTTCCACGAACCGCCGCGCACGCTCTTTTTCTTCAGCCGGTAGGGGTCTTCCTTGGCGGCATTGTACTTGAGCTGCGGGTTAATGTCGTTCATCGACATGACACCGGCCTCGGTATAGACGGTGCTGGTCCACTCGGCCACGTTGCCGGCCATGTCGTACAGCCCGTTCGAGTTGGCCTGGTAGATGCCCACCTTGCTGGTAATGAGGTTACCGTCCTGCGTGTAGTCACCTGTGGCGGGTTTGAAGTTGGCAAAGAAGCAGCCCTCGCCGCTGGCCAGATCCTCGTTCTCCCAGGGGAACTCATTCTGGTCCTTGCCTCGGGCGGCATACTCCCACTCGGCCTCGGTCGGCAGACGGTAGCGCTGAACGAACCTGGCCTGCGGGCCTAAGCCTTTCAGCAGGTACTCCGTGCGCCAGGCACAGAAAGCGTTGGCCTGCTCCCACGACACGCCGACCACGGGGTAGTCGTTGTAGGCACCATTGGTGAAGTAGTAGCGCATGTAGCTCTCGTTCTCGGCATTGGGGAAGTCGTTGACCCAGCAGGTAGTGTCTGGATAAACGTTGACAATATAGGTGTTCAGGAAGTCCCACTCGCCGGTATATTGGCGGTTGATGGTCTCCCGGACTATCTTTCCCTCGTCGTCAATGTAGGCCGTATCCTTCGAAATCCATATCTCCTCGTTGGGGTTCGGCTCTATGTCGGTATTCAGGATGCGCTCCTCGGGGTTCGTACGATACTTGCGCTTGGCAGCCTCTACGTAGTCGTATATCTCGTAGCGGTAGTTCATCTGCCGCCAGTCGAGCATCTTCTCGCCCGTCACGGGGTGAATCACATAGAGACTCTCGAAGGCCCTTTCTTCGTCCTCGTTGGGTTTGCGGGGCAAGGGCTTCTTCCAGTTCAGGTGGGGTTTCACGGGCTCACCGTACTTGTCTTCCTCAATCTTGTAGGTCTCGTCGCCACCGTAGGCGGGGTCGGCCAAACGCTCACGCAGAATGGAGTCGCGCACGTAATAGACAAACTGGCGGTACTGCGAGTTGGTCACCTCGGTCTCGTCCATCCAGAAGCCCTCTACCGAGATGTCGCGCAGCGGAGTCTGACGCCCCCACAGTGAGTCTTGTTCCTCGATACCCATCTTCAGGTGGCCACGACGTATGAGCGTCATGCCGTAGGGGGTAGGCTCGGCAAAGGCCTTACCGCTGATGCCCGTCACCTCGCCACCACTGGCCATCGTAGAACGGCCGCCAAAACATCCGGTCAGCAATAAAAGTAAAAAGACAAAAAGGTAACAAGGTAAAAACCTCATTGCCTGCCTTATTACGTCTTTATTCTTCATGTTCTGTTTCATTGTATCTTATTTGTTCGTTATTGTCTTTTTTCAGCCCCCTCTCCTTGGGGGAGAGGCTTACAGCAACCTCACGCTCTGGTGGCGGTTGCGCCCCTTCTTGCCGAAGTCCAAGTCCAGCTGATAGCCCACGCAGAGTTCGTGGCTGCCGTTGCCAATGCTGATGCCGTTGGTATAGAACTCGTAGCTATAGCCCAAGTTGACGCCGTGGAAGTGGGCTCCCAAGAGCACCGTCACCGAGTTCGTCGGACTATATGCCGCCCCGGCGTAGAACATGCGCTTCTCGTACTCATACTTCACACGGGCACCCACATCAACCCTCCAGTCGAGTCCGTCAGTGCGAGCCAGAAGGGAGGGATGTATTGTAAAAAACGGATTTCTCAGCCGAATATTGTATCCGCCTGTCAAATAATATGTCCTATCTACCTGTAATTCGCTCTTTTCGCCTATCTCGACCAACGGAGCATTCAGGTGCAGGGCCGACAGCCCGACGTACCAGTCTTTATGGGCATAATAGAGGCCTACGCCCAAGTCGAGACCCGTGCCCGACTGCTCAGAAGATTCAAAGGCCGGGTCGCCGGCCTTCTCTAAGTCGAGCTTCGAGCCGTCCATGTTCTCACTGAGTATGCCGCCATTGACACCCACGCTGATGACACCGCCCAGCAGCGGACGCTTCAGCGCGTACTGCAGGGCAATGCGCTTATGCGAGAAGACACCGATGGCGTCGTTCATCAGCTGTACGCCCACGCCATGGTAAGAGCCAAGGGCAAAGAAGGGCATGTCGCCGCTGACGTACATCGTCTTCGGTGCATTCTCGAAGCCCACCATGGTCATGGCGTAGGCTCCCACAAGGTTTATCTTCTGCTGCTTGCCGGCTGCCGCCGGGTTAAACGACGTCTCCATCATCCAGTAGTGACTGAACGACGGGTCATACTGCGCAGCGCCCTCAAGCACGCTCAACAGCAGCATACAGATAACGACGAATGGCTTTCGCATCGTTATTATAACGCAACAAAACTCGTTTTATTGCAACGCTGCCCCCTACGTTCTGCCCTTTCGGGTCAATAAATGCTGATTATTTGTCATTTAGTTGGCAAAAAACGATGCTAAAAGAAAAAAATTACCTACCTTTGCAACGTTTTTCGGAAACATTAATCATTATTGATCATAACATTTTCATTGCGAAATGAAGTATTCTTATTATTTTGCCCTGCTCTTGCTGACACTCACGTCGTGCATCAAGGACGAGCCGCAGAACGCGGAATGCGACATTCTGGAGGCATGGGTTGAAGGCGACAACCTGGCTCAGCACTTCAGCCAGGAAACCGACATGCGCATCAGCGAAGTGCCTACTACGGCTGACGAGCTGACGTTTACCATCAAGCAGCGCGCCGCGCTGCCACCCTTAGCCATACACTTCAGGCTCACGCCGGGAGCAACCATCGTGCCGGCCAACGGCAGCGTGCAGGACTTCAGGGAAGGTCCCGTCACGTACACCGTCACCTCGGAGGACGGCCAGTGGCAACGCGTCTATAAGGTAAACTTCAAGGAGACGATGCTGCCCAGCAACCATTACGACTTCGAAGACTTTGAACTGAGCAACAACAGCAAGTACTACGTCTGGTTCAACAAGGCCGACGACGGCACGAAGGAGAACATCTGGGCCTCGGGCAACGAGGGCTTCATGATAGCCAAGCCCAACGCTCCCGCCGCCGACTACCCCACCGTACCCGACGAGAACGGCTTTGACGGCTATTGCATCCGGCTGACCACCCGTTCCACAGGCACCTGGGGCAAGACGTTCAAGAAGCCCATTGCGGCCGGCAACTTCTTCCTGGGCACCTTCGACAGCCAGTATGCCCTGACCAACACGCTGAAGTGTACCAACATGGGCATTGCCTACACCAAGGAGCCGGTCAAGGTGACGGGCTACTACAAGTACAAACCGGGCGAAGTGTTTACCGACAAAGACTTCAAGGAGGTGGCCTCACGCACGGACGAGCCGACCATCTACGCCGTGCTCTACCTGAACCACGGCGAGAGTGATGCCGAAGTGATGCTCCACGGCGACGACGTACGCACCAGCCCCTACATTGTGCGCACGGCGGAAGTGGCAGCCCTGCCGGCCACCGACCAGTGGCAACCGTTCGAGATGACCTTCGAGGGCAGCAAGCCCATCGACGCCACCCTGCTGGCCAACCGTGGCTACAACCTGGCCCTTGTTTTCTCGTCGAGCAAGACGGGCGACACCTTCGAGGGCTCCGTGGGCAGCACACTATATATAGATAAGGTGGAGATTATGTTTAAGAGTGAAGAGTGAATGATGAATTATAAATTACCCATAGCCCTCTGTCTTGCCCTGCTTGCCGCACTCCCCGTGACGGCGCAGCACTCACAGAGGAAGATTCAGCTGAAAGCACGCGCAGGCTATAGCATCGGCGCTACGGCCCCTATTGGCATTCCGGCCACCATACGCAGCATCGAGTCGTTCAGGCTCACGCCTAACTTCATGGTGGGAGCCGACGCCATGTACCCCCTGTCAGAGAAGTTCGGACTACAGGCTGGCCTGCACTTTGAAATCAAGGACATGGACGGCGAGGTGACCACCAAGGGCTACCACATGAAAGTGAAAATGGACGAGGACGAACTGGAAGGCCTCTACACCGGCCACGTGCGCCAGAAGGTGCGCCAGCGCATGTTCACCATTCCACTGCAACTGACCTACGACCTCAGCCCAAAGGTGCAGCTGAAGGCCGGCCCCTACCTCTCGCTGCTGCTCAGCAAGAAGTTCTACGGCTACGCCTCCGACGGCTATCTGCGCAAGGACACCCCCACGGGTGCCAAGGTGGTAATGGGCGACAAGGAGGGCGAATGGGCCACCTACGACTTCAGCGACGACATGCGCACCTGCCAGATGGGTCTCGCCGTAGGCATCGACTGGGCCTTCTACCGCCAGTTCGGCTTGTCGGCCGACCTCTCCTGGGGCCTCACCGGCATTCACCGTGCTGACTTCAAGACCGTAGAACAGACCCTCTACCCCATCTACGGCACCATTGCCTTGTTCTACACAATAAAATAGGAAACAATAAAAACTGAAAAAGAATAACGATGAAGAAAGTATTTACTCTACTCCTTGTGGCCGTGGTGGCCGTGGCCGCCCGTGCTACTGACTACAACGTTCCCATCACCGTCAACGTCAACGGCGTGACGTCAGAACAGAGAGCCGTCCTCACCGTCAACGAGAACGGCGGACTCTACGACATCTCTCTCAAGAACTTCGTGCTGCAGAGCGAAGACGGCCCCATGGGCGTGGGCAACGTGGAGCTCAAGGGCATCAAGCCCTACCAGGACGGCTCCACCACGCTGCTCCTCACCAACGACAAAGTCACCATCACCCCGGGCGACGACCCTAACGTGAGCTTCTGGATGGCCAATATGCTGCCACCCGTCAACGTCGAGCTGCGCGGAAAGATTGACGCCGAACACCTGCGCTGCTACATCGACATTGACCTGATGGAGTCGCTCCAACAGGTCATTCAGGTGGCCATCGGCGAAGGCTACCAGATAGCTAACCAGGGTTTCGAAAACTGGCACACCTCCACAGGCACCTATCAGGAGCCGAACGCCTGGCACTCCTTCGAGAGCGCCACGGGCATGCTGGCCGAAGCTGCCGGCCACCACATCGAGAAGTCGGACGACGCCCACTCTGGCGAGACCTCGGCCCGCATCTTCGCCACGTCCATCTTCGGCATCGTGGCCAACGGCACCATGACGACGGGCCGCATGAACGCCGCCTCCATGTTGGCAGACGATGCTTCCGGCAACTACGCCTATCTCGACATGAGCCAGAGCGAACTCGACGGCAACGGCGACCCCTACTACACGCCCCTCTATTCCGTCCCCGACGAGGTGGCCGTCTGGGTGAAGTTCAAGCAGGCCACGCCTAACGCCGCCCACCCCTACGCCACCCTCAGCGCCGTCATTACCGACGGCACGCGCTATCAGGAACCTGAGGACCAGACCTACACCAACGTCGTGGCCAAGGCCAACAACAGCCAGATAGCCACCACCGGCGGCCAGTGGGTGCGCGTCACGGCTCCCTTTACCTATACCGCCAACAGCGCCGAGCCGAAGGCCGTGCTTGTAACCCTCTCCACCAATGCCGACCCCGGCCAGGGCAGCAAGAACGACGAGATGCTTGTTGACGACATCCAGTTCATCTACCATGCCAACGTCACCGGCCTGAAGGTCAAGGGGCAGAGCGTTCCCGGCTTCAGTGCCGACAAGACCAACTACGAGATGGAGCTCAACGAGACCATTACGGCCGACGACATCGAGGTAGCCATTGACGGACGTACCGCCCACGTCATTAAAGAGGTAGTGGTCGAGGGCGACCACTACCTGCTGACCGTCCGCGCCATCAGTGCCGACATGGCCAACATGACAACCTACGTCGTCACAGTGAAGAGCTCGGCCACGGCCATCACGCAACCCTCAACGGCCAACGCCCAGCACCCGACAGCCAACACCTACTACACGCTCGACGGCCGCCGGGTTGAGACCCTCATCCCCGGCCAGGTTTACATCAGCCGTCAGGCTGACGGTACGACTCTCAAGGTCCGCCGTTAACGAGAACAAAAAAAACAGTGGACTCGGCGGGGTGACCGCCGAGCCCCCCTCAAAAAAAAACAAGGCCCCCCTTCCGGCCAACCAAGCTCCTGCGCCCATCACCAAGACTGGCGCAGGAGTTTTTTTTCGCATGCAGCCCCTCTACCAAGAGTTTTTTATTTTCCTTGCAAAAACGCCACACTTGCAACACATCCTGTGTATCAGCAGCTTACGCGTGGCATTATGGTGGCAAGTGTGGCAAGAAAACCAGTATTTTAACATTTTTCAGGCGAAAAAACGCGTGTTTTTAGCTCAAAGCCACACTGCTTCTAACCGTAGAAGTGCCGTTTTTAGTACGCAGAAGTGGCGCTTTTCAGGAATGTTCCACCCCATGGAACAAGTTGTTCCACCCCATGGAACAAAGTATTCCACCCCATGGAACAATCTTAAAGTGGCGACTTCAGGCGATGGTCCCCACCCGCATCATCCGTGTGAGCGGCGAACAGCTGGTGAAGCGGTTCAGTCAGGATAAGAAGTCGATGGATCTGCGCTGCCTCATTGCTGAGCACCTGCTCAGTCAGGCCCGTG
>DGTH01000188.1:0-1437 GCA_002393705.1 Prevotella sp. UBA4341
GTTTTTCCCGGACAGGGAGCCCAGTTCGTAGGAATGGGCAAAGACTTGTATGACAACAACCCCAAGGCAAAAGAATTGTTTGAAAAGGCTAACGACATTTTAGGATACCGCATTACCGACATCATGTTTGACGGTACTGACGAGGACTTGAAGCAGACCAAGGTGACTCAGCCTGCCGTATTCCTGCACTCAGTGATTTCGGCCTTCTGCATGGGCGACGATTTCTGCCCCGACATGACGGCCGGCCACTCCTTAGGAGAGTTTTCTGCATTGGTAGCTGCCGGAGCCCTCTCGTTCGAGGACGGTCTGAAGCTGGTCTATGCACGTGCCATGGCCATGCAGAAGGCCTGCGAGCTCCAGCCCTCGACGATGGCTGCCATCATTGGCCTGCCCGATGAGAAGGTGGAAGAGGTGTGCGCCGGCATTAACCGCGAAGGTCACATCGTGGTATGCGCCAACTACAACAACCCCGGCCAGGTGGTCATCAGCGGTAACGTGGAGGCCATCAACGAGGCTTGCGAGCAGCTGAAGGCTGCCGGCGCCAAGCGTGCATTGCCCTTGAAGGTGGGCGGTGCGTTCCACTCGCCGCTCATGCAGCCCGCCAAAGACGAGCTGCAGGCCGCCATCGAGCAGACCGAGGTCAAGGCTCCTAAGTGTCCCGTCTATCAGAATGTAGATGGCAAGCCCCATACTGACCCGGCTGAAATCAAGGCTAACCTGATAGCCCAGCTGACCAGTTCCGTACGTTGGACACAGTGCGTGCAGTCAATGATTGCCGACGGTGCCGACGACTTCACAGAGTGTGGCCCCGGCAAGGCACTTCGCGGTATGATAGCAAAGATTAACGCAGAAGTGTCGGCTCATGGCATCGAACAGTAAAATCATCATCTACCAGCTGCTTCCACGCCTTTTCGGCAATCGTAACACCACCCGACAGGAGGACGGAACGATGGCCGAAAACGGCTGTGGCAAGCTGAACGACCTGGATGCCGCTGCCCTGAAGAAGATAGCACAGTTAGGGACTACCCATGTCTGGCTGACGGGCATCATACGCCACGCCACGCAGACTGACTATTCGCGCTACGGCATTCCCCGGAACCACCCCGCCATTGTCAAGGGTAAGGCCGGTTCTCCCTACGCCATTACTGACTACTACGACATTGACCCCGACCTGGCCGTCGATGTAGAGCGGCGCATGGAGGAGTTTGAACAGCTGGTAAGTCGCATCCACCAGGCAGGCATGAAGGTCGTCATTGACTTCGTGCCGAACCACGTGGCCCGACAGTATCACAGCATCTGCAAGCCTCGGGGCGTGAAAGACCTGGGGCAGGGTGATGACTGGCAGCAGGGCTTCTCGCTGGAAAACAACTTCTACTATTGCCCCGGCCAGCAGTTTTCCCCCTACTTCGACCTCTACCACGGAGCAGAAGAGCCCTA
>DGTH01000188.1:1555-8839 GCA_002393705.1 Prevotella sp. UBA4341
GGACGTAACGACTGGTACGAGACGGTGAAACTGAACTACGGCGTAGATTACTATGCCGGACAAAACCCTTCGTCATTCGTTCTGCCTGAAGGACAGAAGACGCCCGGCACGTGGAAGAAGATGGCCGATATCCTGCTCTTCTGGGCCGGAAAGAATGTTGATGCCTTCCGTTGCGACATGGCCGAAATGGTGCCTGCCGTATTCTGGGCCTACGCTACGAAGAGAGTGAAGAAGCAATACCCACAATTGCTGTTTATCGGCGAGGTGTATAACCCTAACGAGTATCGCCACTACCTGAGCAGCGGCTTCGACCTGCTCTACGACAAGGTGGGCATGTACGACACGCTGCGTGCCGTCGTGTGCCGTCAGGCTCCGGCCTCGGCTATTACACAGGCCTGGCAGCAGACTGACGACATCCGCAACCACATGCTCTACTTCCTTGAGAACCACGACGAGCAACGCCTGGCCAGCGACTTCTTTGCCGGCGACGGACGGAAGGGCATTCCCGCCCTCGTGGCCGCCGCGTTGATGCAGCAGAACCCCTTTATGCTCTACTTCGCTCAGGAGTATGGCGAGCGGGCCATGGACAAAGAGGGCTTCAGCGGACACGACGGTCGTACCACCATCTTTGACTACTGGAGCATTGGCACCCTGTGTCGTGCTGCCTGGGGAACGCTGTCGGCCGACGAGCAGTTCGTTTACGACATGTACAAGAAAGTCCTGAACCTGGCCACGAAGGAGAAAGCCGTGAGCGAGGGTGCCTTCTTTGACCTGATGTACGTGAACGGCCACTTAGACCGCCAGTACGTCTTTCTGCGCAAAGCCGAAGACGAGCTGCTGCTTGTGGCCTGCAACTTCGACGAGCGTCCTATGAGCATAGGCATCAACTTGCCGGCCCACGCGTTCGACTTCTTGGGCATACCCGAAAAGAAGGTGACAGCTACCGACCTGTTGGGGACGGAAAAGCTGAGCCTGAACCTGCAGAAGGACGGCTGCGTGGCGCTCCAGTTGGAAGCCTACGGCGCAAAAGTGCTGAAAATAAAGATTAGCTCCAAAAAGAAGAAAGCATGAGCGACGACTACATATTGAACGAACACAACAAGGAAGAATTCCCGCCCGCCCACACGGCGGAACACCTGCTCAACCAGACCATGATACGCCTGTTTGGTTGCGGACGCTCCATCAATGCACACATAGAAAGGAAAAAGAGCAAGATGACCTTCCTCCTCGACCACAAGCCCAGCCGCCAGGAGGAGCGCGAGATAGAGCGCGAGATGCAGCGACTCATAGACGAAGACCTGCCCGTAAGCTTCGAATTCGTGACGCAGGACAGCCTTCCCGATGGCGTTACGCTTGACCGTCTGCCCGACGACGCCTCGGAGACCATCCGCCTTGTGCGCATCGGCGACTATGACGTCTGCCCCTGCATAGGTCGCCACGTACGGTCAACGGCGCAGATAGGCCGTTTCGAAATGTTAGGAACCAACTGGGACGAGCAGGAGCGCACCTTCCGCGTTCGCTTCAAGGTTGTTCAATAGCGAGCTTCATGAATACCGGCAAGTGGTCGGAGTAGCTCAAGTCGCGTGTGTAATAAGTAAGCCCTTCGAATTGTTCATCGTGGAAGATGTAGTCAATTCGGACGGGCTTTTTTGGTTCGCGGAAGGTGAACATGAAGCCGCTTCCGCACTCCTTGAAGCCATCAACCAGATTACCCAGCACCGTACGGTAGGTATAAGAGTAGGGCACGTCGTTGAAGTCGCCGCAGACAATGCAGGGCAGGGGACTCATGGTCACCTCGTTGGCAACGAGCCGAGCCTGTCCGGCACGTACTATCATGCCTAAGGTGTAGTTGCCGTAGATGGAGCGAATGAGCCTGTTCTCCTCTACGTTACGGCCTGCGGCCTGAACCTTGCTGGCCTGATGCAGCGCGCGGTTGAAGCCGGTGGTCTCCAAGTGGGCATTGATGACGCGAATCATCTTTCCCTTCACGTCAATGTCGGCCCACATGGCGCTGTTGTTCGTCGATGAGGAGCCGTCGTCATTGATGCCGAAGGGCAGGTTCTTCGTCTGCTTGATGGGGTAGCGGCTGAAGATGACCATGTCTTTCTGACCGAAGGCCACGTGCGGGAAGTACTCCTTATAGCTTTCTGAATTCTTCTTGTCACCGCTGACGTCGCTGTATTCCTGCAGGCAGAGCACATCGACATTCTGGTGCTTCATCTCGGCGAGAATGTCCTCAGCCTTGAATCCGGTTGTCTCGTGGCTGAACAGCTGCACGTTGTAAGTGGCGATTTTCAGTCCTTTCTCTGCCGTATTCTCGGCGGCCGATGGTCTGAGCTGCACGAGTGTGCCCATGTAGGGTATGCTGGCGAGGATAGGCAGCAAGGGCAGTGCTATCCACTTCCAGCGGCGGCGTACCAGCCAATAGATGAGCAGCAGGAAGTTTAGGACGATGAGCACGGGCAGTATATAGACCAGCATGGCCATGGCCGTATTTCCGGCAGGCTCCACGTGGCCTCCCAAGAGTCCGGCGAAGGTAAAGAACATGACCACGACGGTAATGACGAGGAACATGAGCGAGAAATATCGGAATACAGCTATCTTTCCCATTGTCAGCGTGTTATGGTTTATTCCTTAAGGTATTTGTGCACGGTCTCTATGAGGTCTTCTACGCGGAAGGGCTTGGCCAGAAAGTCGTCACAACCGGCCGTCTTGGCCTCGCGGATGTTCTCGTCGAAGGCGTAGGCGCTCAAGGCAATGATGGGCACCTCGTGGTTGACCTCCTTGATGATGCGCGTAGCGTCCAGTCCGTTCATGTCGGGCATGCGTATGTCCATGAGCACCAGGTCAGGCTTAGTTTCTTCGCACAGCGTTACGGCCTCAATACCGTTTTTTGCCCTGATGAGCTTGTAGCGCTTGGCCAGCACAATCTTGACCAGTTCAAAGTTGCTGTCTTCGTCCTCTGCCACGAGAATGAGCTTCATGTTCGACGAGTCGGTCTTCGTACTGACGCGAATGGTGCGTGAGTTGGTGGTGACGCGGCTGTTCTTCTGCATGCCGCCTATGGTGCCGTCGAAGGGGAAGGTAAAGGTGAAGGTGGTGCCCTTGCCTAACTCTGAGGAGACGGAAATCTCGCCGCCCAGCTTCTCGACGATAATCTTGCTGAGGGGCAGTCCCAGTCCGTATCCGTTCTGCTTGGTCTCAGCATCCTTCGAGACGTAAGTCTTGAAGATGTCGGGCAGGTCTTCCTTCGAAATGCCCGAGCCGGTATCGCTGACGTAGAACTCTACTTCCTGTCCGTCGTTGATGAGCCTGTAGCCGTAGTTGATGCTTCCGTTGGCCGTGTGCTTGAGCGAGTTGCTGATGAGGTTTGAGAACACCTGCATGAGGCGGTTCTCGTCAGTATTGAGCGTCACGGTCATGTTGGGTTTCGACCATATCATGCTGACTGAGTCAGGACAGCGGAACTTGAATAGCTGCTTCAGACTCTGGCACACATGGTTCAGGTCGGTAGGAGCGCGCTTGATGCTTATCTCGCCGGCCTCGACCCTGGAGAGGTCCAGTATTTCGTTAATGAGGCTCAGCAGTCGGGCGTTGTTGCTTTCGATGATTTCCATGTACTTCATGCGCTCCGACGCAGAGTCGGTCTCGCACATGATGCGTGAGAAACCTTCGACAGCATTCAGGGGGGTGCGTATTTCGTGGCTCATGTTGGCCAGGAAGAGCGACTTCATGCGGCTTGCTTTTTCTGCCAACTGCGCCTTTTCTTCATATTCTTTCAGCCGTGCTTCCACCTCAGCAACATGGTTTTCCAGCTTCAGTATCTTGCGACTTGCTTCTGCTAATTTTTGTAATAAAAGTTCTTTCTCGTCTTGATTCATCGTGCGTTCATATATACATTTCGTTGCAAAGGTACAAAAATAATTCCTAACGCAGCAAGAATTTAGCAATATTTTATCCTCTTTTTGCTTTTTCCCACGTTCCGCCTTTATGGTGCGTCTGCAGGTAGGCTATGCCCTTAAAGACGTTGAGGTTCATAAAGAGGAAGTAGTACGGCACGTAGAGCAGCTTGTTCTTACGGCCTGTGCGCTCCATCATCCAGCCGGCGAATGCTGCTGCATAGAACAACGCCTGCATGAGGAGCAAAACGGTATAGAGCCACCCGCCGCCCAGCAAGACCAGCAAGACGTTCAGCGGCACCAGAGCCACCAGGGCGAAGGGCGTCACCGTCCAGCGCAGCACGCGGTGGGACAGCAGCTGGAACGCCACGAGGGGCCGACGGAAGGGGTTGAGCATTCGCCTCAGTCGCCACGTGCTTTGCAGTCCGCCGGCGGCTATGCGGCGCTTGCGCTTCGACTCCTCCTGCATCGAGGCCGACCCGTACTCCATGGCGTAGGCCTCGGGGTTGTAGTCGATGAGGTAGCCATCATCTACAATGAGCATGGAGAGCACGAAGTCGTCGAGCAGCGTGTTGTGGGGCATCTGCCGGTAGAGTGGGGTGCGTATGGCACACAGCTCGCCCGCAGCGCCCATGGCTGAGTAAAGCTCGCTGTCGAGTCGCTTCAGCGTGCTTTCGTACTTCCAGTAGAGTCCTTCGCCCTCGGCCACGGCTTCACCCTTGCGCCGGGCCATGACGCGCTTCTCGCCCGCCACGCAGCCAACCTTCGGGTTCAGGAACGAGCGCACCACCTGGCGTATGCAGTCGGCATTGAGCAGCGTGTTGGCGTCGGTCATGACGACCAGCGGCGTGCCTACGTGCCGTATGCCGTGGTTCAGTGCCGCCGTCTTGCCGCCACGCTCCGGGCTGAAGACTACCTGCACGTCGCGGTAGGCCTTCAGCCGTTCGTTGGTGGAGTCCGTCGAGCCGTCGGTCACCCAGAGCACCTTCAGTTTCCCCTCCGGATAGTTGAGCTGGCGGGTGTTCTCCATCTTCATGCTGACGATGTCCTCCTCGTTGTACGCACAAATCATGAGTGTCACCTCGGGCAGTTCCTCCTCGGGCGGCAGTTCGGGCCTGGGCTTCCGGCCGCTGAGGCCGCGCTTGGCCGCCACGAGCAGACAGAGCAGAATGCCGTAGCCCAAGTAGGTGTAGAAGACCAGCAGGAGGCAGAGCCAGAACAGAATTTTCAGTACAAGCATAACAGTGTTTACATTTAGCCGTTGCAAATATAAACAAAAAAAACGAGACGACAAAACGTTCGCGCTAAATCTTTTTCACCAACGTACGACTTCTCCGGGAGAGAACCGGCACTTCTCTGGGAGAGAACCGGCACTTCTCTGGGAGAGAACCGGCACTTCTCTAGGAGAGAACCGGCACTTCTCTACAAGAAAAGTGGCACTTCTCTCAGGGGGAAGTGCCACTTTTTCTCGTTGAGGGTCAGATCAGGTGTTCTCTATCTCCTCCTGCATGTCAATGAACTCTCCGTGAGCGTCATAGAACTCGTACTGCAGGAAGGCCAGTTTCTGCGACGAAACCACCTTCACTCCGAATCCGTACTTCATCTGCCACTTACGCTTCAGGGACACGATGCCCTTGTTAATGTAAGCGGCCACGTAGGGGTGAACGTGCAAGCTAAAACTCTTGATGCCTATCTTGTTGACGAGGCGGTCAATCTTGCTCTCCAGTTGGTCGGTGAAAAGTATCGACGACTTGATTTTTCCTTTTCCGAAGCAGGTAGGACAGGTTTCTTCTACGTTGACGTCCATTGCCGGACGGACGCGCTGGCGCGTTATCTGCATCAGGCCGAACTTACTGAGCGGCAGGATGTTGTGGCGTGCGCGGTCTTTCTGCATGTTCTTACACATGCGCTCGTACAGCAGCTGGCGGTCTTCAGCCAGGTTCATGTCGATGAAATCTACGACGATGATTCCGCCCATGTCGCGCAGGCGCAGCTGGCGTGCCAGCTCGTCGGCGGCTCCCAGGTTGGTTTCCAGGGCGTTGGCCTCCTGACCGTTTTCTTTCTTGATGCGTGTTCCGCTGTTCACATCTACCACGTGCATGGCCTCCGTATGCTCAATAATAAGGTAGGCCCCGCGCTTGTAGTTCACGGTCTTGCCGAACGACGACTTCAGCTGTTTGGTCACGTTGAAGTTGTCAAAGATAGGCACCGAGCCCGTGTAGCGCTTGACGATGTCGGCCTTCTCGGGAGCAATGAGTGTGACGTAGTCCTTGATTTGGTTGAAGATGTCCTCGTCGTTTACCTCAATAAGGTCGTACGTTGGATTGAACAGGTCGCGCAGCAGCGCAACGGCACGGCTGGTCTCTTCGAACACCAGTTGCGGACGCTCGGTGGTCTTCTGGACTTTCGTGATGGCGTCCTCCCAGCGCTTCATCAGTGTCTTGAGTTCCGAGTCCAGTTCGGCGGCTCGTTTGCCTTCTGCCGACGTACGCACAATGATTCCGAAGTTCTTGGGTCTGATGCTCTGCATGAGCTGCTTCAGTCGTGCCCGTTCTTCGCTTTTCTTGATTTTAGAAGATACCGAAACTTTATCGTTGAAAGGTATGAGCACGATGTAGCGGCCGGCAAAGCTCAACTCGCAGGTCAGACGCGGCCCCTTCGTGTTGATGGGTTCCTTGATGACCTGCACCATGACTTCCTGGCCCACCTTCAGCGTGTTGGCAATGCTGCCCTCCTTGGGAAGGTCGGGCAGGTGCGTAGCCTTCGAAATGGGATAAAGTTTCTTCTTGTCACTTTGTACCTGCTTGAGATACTTTTCTAAAGAGCTGTATTGAAGCCCCAAATCCAGATAGTGCAGGAAGGCCTCACGCTCGGCTCCTACATCGACGAAGCACGCATTCAGTCCTGGCATCAGTTTGCGAACCTTTGCCACATAGATGTTGCCTACGGCAAACGATGCAGAGCGCGTCTCCTTCTGGTACTCCACCAGGTTCTTGTCCTCGAGCAGTGCTATCGAAATGTCTTTAGGCTGGACGTCAATAATTACTTCGCTGGTCATGCTGAATTTAGTGGGTTTAATAAACTCGAAAGGGTGTGCCGCTCTTCCTCACCTGGGGGGATACAGGGGCACACTCCTTTCATTTCTTCTGCTTAAAAGAACCAGAGCTTACTTGCTCTTATGACGATTCTTTCTCAGTCTCTTCTTACGCTTGTGGGTAGCCATCTTGTGGCCGTTCTTTTTCTTTCCGTTTGGCATAATGTTAATATTTTAAGTTTTGAAAAATTAGTCTTCGTCTTCCACTTCCTCACCCTTCATCTTTGCCACGAAACTCTTGGCTGGCTTGAAATCGGGGAAATCGTGTGCGGGAATCACTATTGTTGTGTT
>DGTH01000008.1 GCA_002393705.1 Prevotella sp. UBA4341
TTGTCAATGATGACGATTCTTTTCTTTTCCATAAGCTATACTACATGTTTTCTGCTGCCTGAATGGCACGGCGCAAGGCGCCAAGCTTGTTGTTGACTTCCTGGAGTTCGTACTCCTCGTTGCTCTTGGCCACGATACCGCCGCCGGCCTGGAACCACAGCTCGCCGTTGCGCGAGACAAAGGTGCGAATGGTAATGGCCTGATTCAGCGAACCGTCCAGACCGATAAAGCCGATGCAGCCACCGTAGGCTCCGCGATTGTGCGGCTCATAGGCGCTGATAAGCTGCATGGCCCTGACTTTGGGTGCTCCGCTCAGCGTGCCGGCGGGGAACGTGTCGATAAAGGTCTTGATGGGGTCGGCCGTGTCGTCTAACTGTCCGCTGACGCGTGACACTAAGTGGATGACGTGCGAGTAGTACTGAATGTCCTTGTAGTAATCGACCTTCACGTTGTGGCAGTTGCGGCTCAGGTCGTTACGGGCCAAATCGACCAGCATGACGTGTTCCGCGTTCTCCTTGGGGTCGTTGCGCAGAAACTCTGCTCCCTGCCGGTCGGCCTCTGCATTGCCCGTGCGCTTCGTCGTGCCGGCTATGGGGTCGATGTAGGCCTTGCCTCCTTCTATGCGGCAATGCGTCTCCGGCGACGAACCGAAGATGCGGAAGCCGCCGAAGTCGAAGTAGAACAGGTACGGACTGGGGTTGATGCTGCGCAGTGCACGGTACAGGCGGAAGTCGTCGCCCTCATACTGCTGGACGAAACGGCGTGAGAGCACAATCTGAAACACGTCGCCACGCAGACAGTGCTGTATGCCCCGACGGATGTTTGCCTTGTGCTCTTCGTCGGTCAGCGTGGAGCGCACGTCGCCTACAGGGTGGAAGTCGTAAGCCTGCACGTTGGTGCGGTTCATGGCTTTCAGCAGGGTGTCGTAGGGCTTATTGGTCCCATTAGCTCCATCCTCTAAGCAGACAATGGTTAGCAGGTTGTTAAAGTGGTCGAACACGATGATGTCCCTATACATTATATATAATATGTCGGGGGCATCATTCTTTTCCAGTGTCTCGTCTTTCACGTTGATGCCCTCAAAGTAACGTACGGCATTGAACGACGTGTAGCCGTAGAGTCCGCAGACTTGGGCGTGCTGGCCTGTAACGCTGATGCTGTCAGTGAGCGAGTGAATGGCATCGGCCACACCGTAGTCGGCGCTGATGGCGCGTTTCTCACTGCTCCCGTCAGGGTAGGTGATGGCTGCCTCTCCATGACCGACGGCCACGGAGGCCATCGGGTTAATGCCTATAAACGAGCGGGCGTTGTCCTTGTTGTGATAGTCGCTGCTCTCCATCAGTGCACTCTGCGGGTAAATGTCGCGCAACCGCATATAGACACCTACCGGCGTGTATAGGTCGGCCAGGATGGTTTTGGAGCTTGTCTTATATTGAAATGTCTTCATAATGCTGAGCTTTCATCCTTAAACTTCAAATATGTCTCAATGTCCTTGTCGCCTCGGCCGCTCACTGTCAGTACTACGATGTCGTCCTTCTGGAACTGCATCTTCTCTAATGCTGCTACGGCGTGAGCCGACTCCAGTGCAGGAATGATACCCTCTAAGCGGGTCATTTCGTAGGCAGCACGTATGGCTTCGTCGTCGTTGATGGAATACACCGTTGCACGGTGTTGGGTGGCCAGGTTGGCATGCATAGGGCCAATGCCGGGATAGTCCAGTCCGGCCGAAATACTCTCTGCCTCAATAATCTGACCGTCAGGGGTCTGCATGACCAGCGTCTTCGCACCGTGCAGAATACCTAAACGACCGGCGTGTATCGTGGCTGCCGTGTGGCCGGTGTCGGCTCCTTTACCGCCTGCCTCGGCCAAGACAATCTTCACGCGTTCGTCGTCAATGTAGTGATAGATGGTGCCAGCGGCATTCGAGCCTCCGCCCACACAGGCCATCAGGTAGTCAGGGTAGTCACGTCCCGTCTTCTCCGCCAGCTGCTGCTTGATTTCCTCAGAGATGATGCTTTGCAGTCGTGCCACCATGTCGGGGTAGGGGTGGGGGCCTACCGTGCTGCCTATAATATAAAAGGTGTCAGCGGGATGGCAGCACCAGTCACGTATGGCCTCGTTGGTGGCGTCCTTCAGTGTCCAGTTGCCGGTCTTTACCGGCCGAACCTCTGCCCCCAGCATCTTCATGCGTTCTACGTTTACGTGCTGGCGCTCTACGTCGAGTGCTCCCTGATAGACGACACAGGGCATGTCCATCAGCGCACAGACCGTGGCTGTGGCTACGCCGTGCTGGCCGGCGCCCGTCTCGGCTATGATGCGCTTCTTGCCCATCTTCTTGGCCAAGAGTATCTGACCGATGGTGTTGTTGATTTTGTGAGCACCTGTATGGTTCAGGTCTTCACGTTTCAGGTACAGCCGGCAACCATACTTGTCGCTCATTCTGCGGGCAAAGTAGAGTGGCGAGGGGCGTCCTACGTAGTCGCGCAGTAGCGACATGTACTCCTGCTGAAACTCTGCCGACTCAATGATGGGCAGGTATTCCTCTTGCAGCTTCTTCACCGTAGCATAGAGAATCTCTGGCACGTAGGCTCCGCCAAACTCACCGTAGAATCCCTGCTGGTCAACTAAATAACTTTTCTTCATCTTCTTTCTTTTATCTTTTATTTGGTTTCCTCGTTTTATCTCACTAAAAAAGGCTCGTCGCGTGACCGACGAGCCTCCTTTATCTCATGACAGATACATGTAAATGGCTACGTACCCCGCGACTATTTCAATCTCGAGTTACGCCACCACCATGAATTTGCCAATGTCTTCATTTATCTTAAAGTTTTTATGTTTCGGCTGCAAAAGTACACATATTTCTTTTAATCTGCAAACTTTTTGCCGACTTTTTTACGGAATCGTAAGAAAAAGTGTTGAAGCCTATGGGCTACACCTCATTAATTTATACTTCCCAGCCAATAGCTGATGCACCGAGTACGGCAGCTGAGGCACCGTCGAGACCGCTGACCAGGAACTGAGCCTTGCCCTTGAAGATGGTCATGACGTGTTCGTCGTAGGCCTTCTTGATGGGGTCCATAATCAGGTCGCCGGCCTTGACCATTCCGCCGAAGAAGATGTACGCCTCGGGCGAGCTGAAAGCCGTAAAGTCGGCACAGGCCTCACCGAGCATCTTGCCCGTGAACTCATAAATCTCCTTGGCCAGTTCGTCGCCTTTTCCGGCTGCTATGCTGACGTCGAGCGAAGTAATGTCCTCAGGATTCATTTCGCGCAAGAGTGAGGGACGGCTGGTCTTGGCCAGCATCTCACGGGCAGTGCGGGCCACACCCGTAGCCGAGCAGTAAGCCTCCAGACAGCCGGTGCGTCCGCAGCCGCACGAACGGCCTTCGGCACCGCGAACCATCGTCACGTGACCCAGCTCGCCGGCAAAACCGTCGTGGCCGTAAAGCAGCTGGCCATTCACCACGATACCGGAACCAACACCCGTGCCCAGCGTGATGACGATGAAGTTTTTCATGCCACGAGCTACACCATAGACCATTTCGCCCAAGGCAGCGGCGTTGGCGTCGTTAGTCAGCGCAACGGGAATGCCCAGTGCGTCGCTGAACAGCTGTGCCAGAGGTACGATGCCGTCGTGAGCCCAAGACAGGTTGGGGGCAAACTCGATGGTGCCATTATAGTAATTACCGTTAGGAGCTCCGATACCCATGGCCTTGATTTTCTCAATGCCGCCCACCTGGTCAATGATAACCTGCAGTGCATCGACGGAAGCCTTCACGTAGTCTTCTACCTTCTCGTAGGCACCGGTCTTGATGGCGGTTGTGGCCTTTATTTCGCCACGGGCATCAACGATTCCGAAAACAGAGTTTGTTCCTCCTAAGTCTAAGCCAATAACGTATGGCTTGATTGTTGGTTGTTCGTTCATAATTTCTATGGTTTTAATTTAAAATAGTTATCAGTTCCTGTTAATTGCGGGCAAAGATAGGGAATTTTTTTGATTGTGCAAAGTAAAATACCAATTTATTTCGTATTTTTCCACTTTTTCTCCCCTTTGACCTGTCGGTCGTAGGTCCTTTCGTTAGGCAATAAAAACAAAAAAAGTGTTATTTCTTTTGTATTGTACTCACTTATTCGTACCTTTGCACTCACAATGGATTTTCCTTTCTATAATATAGTAGATTTAATGTTTAAAGGAATGCTCATCGGAATGATAGCTTCTGCACCGATGGGTCCGGTCGGCGTGCTCTGTGTTCAGCGCACGCTGAATAAGGGTCGATGGTACGGCTTCGTCACAGGCATCGGCGCCGCCGTCAGCGACATCATCTATGCCGGCATTACGGGTTTCGGCATGTCGTTTGTCATGGATTTTGTCAATAACAACCAGAACCGCTTTTACCTTCAGATAGCAGGCAGCCTGATGCTGCTGCTCTTCGGCATCTACACCTGGCGTTCCGACCCGACGAAGAAAATCCATAAGTCGGGCCACCAGAAAGGCTCCTTGTGGTACAATACTTGGACGGCTTTCCTGGTCACCTTTTCGAACCCGCTCATTATCTTCCTCTTCATGGGACTCTTTGCCCAGTTTGCCTTCGTTATTCCTGACCGACCGTTCGAGATGGCCATTGGCTTTCTGAGCATCGTGGGGGGAGCCTTGCTGTGGTGGTTTGGACTCTCCTGGCTGGTTGATAAGGTGCGGGCTATCTTCGATGATAACGGCATCAAGATTATCAACCAGATTATCGGAGCTGTGGTTGTGGTCTTCTCGCTCATCTTCCTTTTAGGCACCACCACCAGCTTGTTCCGTTTCTTTTAATATTATCTCAGACTGATGTTTATAGCACAAGAATTACGCAAGAAGAACATTGCCGAATACTTGCTCTACATGTGGCAGATAGAGGACACCATCCGGGCTTTCGGCTGTTCACTGGGGCGCATTCGCCGCGAGTATATTGACCACTTCGACTACACCGACGAGCAGAAGGAGGAAGAGGCCGACTGGTTTGGCAATCTTATCCGCATGATGAACAGCGAGGGCTGTCGTGAGCAGGGACATCTGCAAATTAACAAGGTGACGCTGCAGCAGCTGGAAGAGCTGCACCAGCAACTGCTTGCCTCGACGAAGTATCCCTTCTACAATGCCGAGTACTACAAGGTGCTGCCCTACATCGTAGAGCTGCGCAACCGTGGAGCCAACAAGGAGGAGAACGAAGTAGAGACTTGCTTCAACTCGCTCTACGGCGTCATGATGTTGCGACTGCAAAAGAAAGACATTACGCCCAACACGCAGCATGCCGTTAAGGAAATAACCACTTTTATCGGAATGTTAAACGACTATTACTTGGCGGACAAGGCCGGTGACCTTGTCATAGATGAAAGTTGAATTTTATTTTATCATTTAGCGAAGCGCATGAATATTTTGATTACCGGCTGTAACGGCCAATTAGGAAATGAGATGCAGCTGTTGGAGAAGGAACACCCGCAGCACACCTTTTTTAATACTGACGTTCAGGAACTCGACATTACCGACCAGCTGGCCGTCGAACAGTTTGTGGCTCAAAACCAGATTGACGGCATCGTCAACTGCGCGGCCTACACCGCCGTTGACAAGGCCGAGGACAACAAACAGCTGGCAACGACACTCAACACCGTGGCCCCCGCCTACCTGGCGGCAGCGGTCGAAAAGCGTGGCGGGTGGTTCGTTCAGATTTCTACCGACTACGTCTTTAACGGCACTAAATATACGCCCTATGTAGAGACCGATACGCCCTGTCCTG
>DGTH01000084.1:0-6548 GCA_002393705.1 Prevotella sp. UBA4341
CCATCAGGTCGTCGTTGATGTTGTACACGTCGCGTACCTTACCATGGTACACGCTTTTCTGTCCCTTGAAGTTGAAATCAGTCTTTGTTAATGCTTTCATTATTGTCTTTTTAGCCCCCTAAGTTAGGGGGATGGGGGTCTGAACGACCACTTTTAAGTTTATACTTTATTGTTATTATCTACTATCTCTTCTTCTGACCCCCTGCCCCCTAACTTAGGGGGTAAAGTGTCATAACTCTCGTATGCTTTAACTATTCTGCTCACCAGCCGGTGGCGCACAATGTCCTGCTTCGTCAGTTCCACGATGCCGATGCCCTCCACATTATTTAATATATGTAGAGCCTCAACGAGTCCGCTCTTCTGAGGGCGGGGCAGGTCTATCTGCGACGTGTCGCCAGTAATGATCATCTTCGTGTTCCAGCCCATGCGGGTCAGGAACATGCGTATTTGCTGCGGCGTGGTGTTCTGTGCCTCGTCCAGGATGACCACAGCGTCGCTCAGCGTGCGTCCGCGCATGAAGGCCAGCGGGGCTATCTGTATGACGTGCTGCGCCATGAGGTCTTGCAGCTTCACCTGCGGCAGCATGTCCTCCAGCGCGTCGTAGAGCGGCTGCAGGTAGGGGTCTATCTTGTCCTTCATGTCGCCAGGTAGAAAACCGAGTTTCTCCCCGGCCTCAACGGCAGGGCGCGAAAGTATGATTTTCTTGGCCGTCTTATCCTTCAGGGCCTTCACGGCCAGGGCTATCGAAAGGTAGGTCTTGCCCGTGCCGGCAGGTCCTACGGCAAACACCATGTCGTTCTCGTTGTAAGCATCAATGAGCCGTTGCTGGTTTTCGCTGCGTGCCTTGATGGGGCGGCCAGACATGGAATAAACCAGCACCCCTTTGGGTACGTCGTCGCTGGTACGGCGGCCACGCACGATGTCAATGATGTCTTCTTCTTTCAGTGAGTTAAACTTCAGCACGTGCTGACGCAGTTTCTCTACGCTTTCCTCGAGAGCGGCCATCTGCTCTTCGTCGCCCAGGACGCGCAGCACGTTGTCGCGCGCTACGATACGCAGCTTAGGGTAGAAAGCCTTAAGCATTTGCAGATGAACGTTATTGGCTCCGTAGAACACTACGCAGTCAATGTCTTCTAATACGATATGTTTCTCTATCAATTGATATATTTTTTAATTTTGCTTGCAAAGTTACGAATATTATTTGTATCTTTGCGCCTCAAAAGGAAAAAATCTTTATGAAAGTAACCAAAAATAAGTATTTGTTGGGCTTTATCGTCGTGGTGACACTGCTCGCCCTGCTACGTTTGGCCTTTGAGGGCGACAGCGACTGGACGCCCGAAAGAGCTCAGACAACCAACATTAAGCCTAATGAGGTCAATGAGCCCCATAAGCCCAATGAGCCCCATAAGCCCCATAAGCCCAATAAGCCTCACCGCATCACGGGGGTAGTCAGCTACCACGTGGAGTTTCCTGACTCGAACGACAAGCAACTGACGGCGGCCCGCCAGTGGGGTGTGCAACCGGTAAAGAACCGCAGGGATGCCGAGCAGCGCATGAAGGAACTGGTCTATATAGGCGCCAGCCCTTACTATCACGTTGACGAGCTTCATGCATCCATACCTTATTTGGTGCCGAGAGCCAGCGTGCTTTTGTACGACATTGGCCGTGCTTTTCAGGACAGCCTTTATGTAAAGGGAGTGCCCATGCATAAACTCATCGTGACCAGTGTGCTGCGCACGATGGACGATGTGGCCCGGCTGCGCCGAGGCAACAGCAACGCAACGGAGAACTCCTGCCACCTCTATGGCACGACCATCGACATCTGCTACAACCGCTATCAGCCTATCACCCGGTCTGTGCGCGACGACACGCTGAAGTGGGTGCTCTCGGAGGTGCTGCGCGACATGCGGCAGAACAACCGTTGCTACATCAAGTACGAGGTGAAGCAGGGTTGTTTCCACTTGACCGTGCGCTGAGCCTACGCTCAACGCTCTTCACGCTTAAGGTATGAGTCCTGTGGCGAGGAATTCCTCCCATTGGTCGCCGTAGCCGTTGAAGACGTTGAGATCGACATCGCCCTCTATTCCATGAACCTTCCCCGTAGCCGACAACTGCCACCAGCAGAGGCGTATGTCTGGCATATACTCGCTGTAGCGTGCTATCCAGATCAGGTAGCCACGTTTCAGGTCGGGGGCGTCCTGCAAGTATCTATTGACGAAACTTTGGTTGACGTAGAGTATGGGCTTGACGCTGACTCGTTGTTCCACGATTCGAAGCCATGTGCGCATTTCACTGAGTAGCCGTTCGGCGCCCCCCATGGCCTCTATCTCTGCGTCGGAGGGTTCTACGTCGAGCACGGGCGGAAAGTCTCCGCTCGAGAAACGGGCCACTTTCAGGAAGTGTTCTGCCTGTTCGCTTGCTCCCGACGTCGTAGAATAGAAGTGGTAAGCTCCGACGTGATAACCGTGTGTACGTGCCTGCCTGTAGTCGGCTGCAAAGTAGCGACTGGTGACGGTGGTTCCCTGAGTAGCCTTGATGTAGATAAACGACACGGGGTAATCGGTATCTCCGATTACGTTCTTCTGGTTGTGAAGGCCCAGATGAACGATGCACAGGTTTTTCCAATTGATACCAAAGCGCCGACGGCCACGTTCGTGCTGATAACGCGAAATGTCAATGCCGAAAATGCGCTCCGACGTAAAGCTGAGACGCTCGCCCTTATAGTGTCCGTTGAGCCAAGTACCCACCTGAATATCCTTATGAGGCTGTAGGTGAAAGCCGAACCCATGCTGCAGGCCTTGATGCCACTCGCCTTCGTAGTAGCTGCCGCCAGGCTGGAGACAGGTGCCGTGACCGTGGGGTTGCAGATACTTGTCAACCATACCTATATATACTGCGTGCATACTGGTAATGATGCCGTGATGGAAAGGCGGCAATCCCTGATGCCAGCCTTTGCGATCCCAGTAGCCACGGTCGATAATGAGCGGGAGACTCTCCCTGAAACTTGGCCTGACCCGCTGCAAGCCTATATGCCGGAGTGACATGAGCCGGGCTATTGCGCTGTCGTTACGGGCGTTGTAGTCAGCTATCATGTCGTACCCCTCATCGTTGACGTGGTGTACTCGGAGGTAGTACTGCAACTCGTCCTTCCGGTTTTGGTAAATGGCCTGCAGCGAGTCGGCCCGTGCCCGCTGCCACGTCAGCAGCTGCGAGTAAGGCGTGAGTTTCTGTTGGCGCACATGCAGGGCGGGTTTGGGCGTCAGCCATAGGTAAGCAGCAAACGCCTGCGTGAACAGCCAGGCAGCCCCGATGATGAGTTTCTTCAAGATTTGTTGCATCGTTTCAGAATTAATTACTAACTTTGTCGCCGATATGAGAATGACATTATTACAAACAGATATTGTGTGGGCCGACCCTGATGCGAATATCCGCCAGGCCGAGGCGCTGCTCCGCCAGCATGCAGGGAGCGACGTCTATGTGCTGCCCGAGATGTGGGCCACTGGCTTTGCCACCGAACCGGAAGGCATTGCGCAGTCCGAATCGGCATGTGCAGCACTTCGTTGGATGCAGAAAACCGCCCGCGAGTACGACTGTGCAGTAGCAGGGTCGCTGGCTGTGCAGACGGCCGACGGGCACTATCGTAACCGTCACTACTTCTGCTGTCCTGAGGACACGACGTGGTACGACAAGCACCATCTCTTTACCTACGGTCATGAAGACCGCTTCTACACGGCAGGTGACAAACGAGTCGTCGTTACGTGGCGCGGATGCCGTTTCAGGCTGGCCACCTGTTACGACCTGCGCTTTCCGCTATGGACACGCTATACCGAGGAACAGCCTTTCGACGTCATCATCTGTGTGGCTAACTGGCCTCAGTCGCGCCAGACTGCTTGGGAGGTGCTGACGCGTGCCCGTGCTGTAGAGAACCAGTCTTACCTGGTGGCAGTCAATCGGACGGGCGATGACTCCTATTCACACTATGTGGGCGAAAGCCGGGTGGTCGATGCCCGTGGAACCATCTTAGGCCAGTGTGACGCTGACACCGTGCAGGCCCTGACGGTCGTCCTTGACCTGGAGGCTCTGCTTTCGGCACGCCGGCGTTTCCGGGTGCTGGATGATTCTGACCCCTTTATTCTTCCAGCCAGGCGTCAATAAGCTTACGGGCAATGGAGAGTTTTTCAGGAATCTGCGGCAGGTTGTCACGTCGGAACCAGGCACCCTTGGAAAGCTCGGAACGCTGCAAGTGTAGCTCGCCTTCGACGTAGTCAGCATGAAACCCCACCATCAGTCCGCAGGGATAGGGCCAAGGCTGGCTGCCAAAATAGCGCAGATTGGTAATTCTGATACCCGTCTCTTCGCGTACTTCGCGGTGAACGGCCTCTTCGAGTGTTTCTCCGGTTTCAACAAAGCCTGCTACGAGTCCGTAGAAGTCTGTCCTGAAGTTGCGGGCGTGAACCAGCAACACCTCGTCTCCACGATGAATGAGTACGATAACGGCTGTGGCCAGTTGGGGCCAGACCTCCTTGCCACATTGCGTACAGCGCTTGGAGATGTCGGTATGCATCTTCATCGGAGCGCCACATACGCCGCAAAAGTGCGTGTTGTGGTCCCAGTAGAGTAGTTCCTGACACTTCCCGGCCTTCAGGTAGTTGGTCTGTGGAAGCTTGTAGTAGCTCTTGCGCAGTCCGCACATTTCGTAACCCTCCAGGTTGGTCACTGGCTGGTCGATGCTGAAGGCGCGGTCGCCCTCTACGTTCAGGACGTGGGTCCAGGGTTTCAACTCCACGGGCGGCTCGTCGCCTTCGGGTATGCTGTAGCCGTCGGCCGTCAGCCGCAGCAACAACTCGTCTTTGCAGAATATGTAGTATTGCATGTTTCCTTTTGGTTATGATGTGATGGTAATTATGTCATTAATTGCTGCAAAGATACAAACTTTGACTGACACAGCCAAATATCGGCACATTTTTTGCATGCTACTTTATAAAAATCAATAAAGTATAAGAATATGGCATTCATAGATTATTACAAAATTCTGGGCGTTGATAAGAACATTCCGCAGAAAGACGTGAAGAAGGCTTATCTGAAGCGGGCCAAGCAGTTTCACCCTGACCTGCACCCCGATGATCCTAAGGCAAAGGCAAAGTTTCAGGCACTGAATGAGGCCTACGACGTCATAGGCGATCCGGAGAAGCGACGCAAGTACGACCAGTACGGTGAGCAGTGGCAACAGGCTGACGCCTTTGGTGCGCAGGGTGGGGGAGGCTTTGGCGGTTTCGGCTCAGGAGGTGGCGGAGGTGGCAATCCCTTCGAGGGTTTAGACTTCTCGTCGTTCACGGGCGGGGGCGGCTTCTCGTCGTTCTTCGAGAATCTCTTTGGCGGCGGTGGCAGCCGGCGCTCGCAGCGTACTTCAGGTTTCAGCACGCGTCAGCCTATGGAGTCGCAGGCTTCTGTTACGTTGCCGCTACTGACGGCTTTGCTTGGCGGAGAAGTCATCGTCGATACACCGACGGGCACCAAACTCAAGCTAAAAATTAAACCCTCGACACAGCCGGGCACTAAGGTGCGCTTGCGTGGCAAGGGTTCTGGAGGCAGCGACCTTATTCTAACTTATAACGTCAAACTGCCTGAACAGCTGAGTGACCGGCAACGTAGTCTAATTAGTGAGGCGCTACGCTGACCGGCCTCTTTCTTCTCTGCTTTTTAGTCTATCATTTCGAAACCTGTATAGGGAACCAGGGCGGCGGGAATGCGAATGCCGTCGGCCGTTTGGTTGTTCTCTAACAAAGCGGCCACGATGCGCGGCAGAGCCAGTGCTGAGCCGTTCAACGTGTGACAAAGCTCGGTCTTCTTGGTCTCGCTGTTACGATAACGACACTTCAGACGGTTGGCCTGATAGGTATCGAAGTTGCTGACCGATGACACTTCAAGCCAGCGGCCCTGTGCTTCGCTATAAACTTCGAAGTCGTAGCAGATGCTGCTGGTGAACGACTGGTCACCGCCACAAAGCAACAGGATGCGGTAGGGCAGTTCCAGCTTCTTCAGCAGTCCCTCTACATGTTCCAGCATCTCCTTGTGGCTCTCCTTTGAGTGAGAGGGCTTATCGATGCGTACAATCTCAATCTTGGAAAATTCATGCAGGCGGTTCAGTCCGCGCACGTCCTTGCCGTAGGAGCCGGCCTCCCTGCGGAAGCATTCCGTGTAAGCACAGTTCTTGATGGGCAGTTGAGCCTCGTCGAGAATGATGTCACGATAAATGTTGGTAACAGGAACCTCTGCCGTAGGAATAAGGTAGAAGTCGTCCACCTCGCAATGGTACATCTGTCCCTCTTTGTCGGGCAGCTGGCCTGTGCCGTAGCCAGAAGCAGCATTTACTACCGTCGGCGGCATGATTTCCGTGTAGCCACTCTTGCGGGCCTCGTCCAGGAAGAAGTTAATCAGCGCACGCTGAAGACGAGCACCCTTGCCAATATAGACGGGGAAACCGGCACCCGTTATCTTTACGCCCAGGTCGAAGTCGATGAGGTTGTACTTCTTGGCCAGTTCCCAGT
>DGTH01000084.1:6598-7459 GCA_002393705.1 Prevotella sp. UBA4341
CTTGGCCAGTTCCCAGTGGGGCAGTGGGTTTTCCAGTCCGAGTTGCGGGTTCACGTCCCAGTTGCCGACCGTATTGGTGCCGTCACACTCCTTCAGGTTCGATTTTACCACGCGGTTGTCCTCGGCCTGTGATCCTTCGGGCACTTCGTCGTAGGGAATGTTCGGAATCTGGCAGAGTAGGGTGGTCAGTTCCTGCTGGGCGGCAGTCATGGCGTCTTCAAGCTGCTTGTTCGTTTCCTTCATCTGGGCTACTTCAGCCTTCATCTGCTCAGCTTCGGCCTTCTGCCCCTGTTTCATCAGGGCTCCTATCAGGGCAGCCTTCTTCTTAGCTTCTGACAGGTTGGCATCCAACTGCTGCTGAGCCTCGCGGCGACGTTTGTCAATAGCCAGGACCTCGTCGATGGCCTCTTTTGCGCCCTTGAAATGTTTTTTCTCCAAGCCACGGATGACGCGTTCCGTTTCCTCGGTAATGAGTTTTAGTGTAAGCATAACTTATTTTATTTACGATTTAAAAATATCTGATTTGCGTGCAAAAGTACAAAATAAATTTGGAATACAACAATAAAACGGCAAAAATCCCATAACTCCTTGGAGAAATGGGATTCTTGTTGTTTGTTTGGAATAAATTATTTTTTAATTTCTCTCAGCCTTATGCTTCGGGTATTACAGATACTACGCTCTTGTCACGCTTGCCCTTGTGGAAGTTGACGATGCCGTCAACCAGTGCAAAAAGCGTGTCGTCCTTACCAATACCTACGTTGTTGCCGGGATTGTGCTTCGTGCCGCGCTGGCGAACGATGATGTTACCAGCCATAACCTTTTGGCCACCCCAGATTTTCACGCCAAGTCGCTGAGCTGCTG
>DGTH01000084.1:7544-17244 GCA_002393705.1 Prevotella sp. UBA4341
CTACACCTTTTTTATGTGCCATAACATGTCCTCCTTAAGCGATTACTTGTTTAACTTCTACCTGAGTGAACTGCTGACGGTGACCGTTCTTCTTGCGTGAGTCCTTACGACGCTTCATCTTGAAGACGATGACCTTTTCGCCCTTCACGAGCGGGTTCACTACTTCTACTACTACCTTTGCACCTGCTACGGTCGGTGCGCCTACCGTAACAGCACCGTCGGCATCAACCAGCAGCACCTTGTCAAACTCAACAGTCTTGCCTTCCTCGGCATCCTTAATGCGGTTTACAAAGAGCTTCTGCCCCTGTTCCACCTTAAACTGCTGACCGTTAATTTCTACGATTGCGTACATTTATATTAATGTGTTTAAACGGGTTTTTCCGCAAGGCGGACACGCTTCGTGCGGTCGCTTTTTTAAGCCTCCACGGACTAAATCGGCCGCAAAGGTACTAATAAATTGAGAAATGAGGAATGGTAAACAATAAATAGGGCTTACTTTTAGTAAAGTTTAACTTTTAAGGTATAAAAAAATAAAGCGATGACCCGTCTCAGGCAACCGCTTCAATCTTCAATAGGTATTAGTTCTTTTTAAGGTAAAAAGATTGTTTTCAGGATAACGCTGCAAAGTTAAAGTTAATTTTTTTAATAACCAAACTTTTTGGAACATAAATTCCGACAAAAAAGGCTGTGTTCCCACACAGCCCCAAAATTTATAAAATTTTAAGATTTAATTCTGCGCAAACGTTTGGTCAAGTATTGTATTCTTGCCAACTCTTGATGGGTATGTCTTCCTCTTTCATCGCACAGAAAGCTTCGATGAAGGCCTTGGCCAGTCGTCCGTTGGTCATGAGGGGAATGTTATGGTCAATGGCTCCACGGCGAATGCGGTAGCCGTTGGTCAGTTCTCGCTTCGTGTGGTTTTTCGGAACGTTGATAATCAGGTCGAAGCGGTGTTCAGCAATCATGTCCATGACGTTGTTTTCGCCTTCTTCGTCGGGCCACGATACGAGCTGTGCCTTTACGCCGTTCTCGTTGAGGAACTTGGCCGTACCGCCTGTGGCATAGACCTCGTAGCCCTTCTTCACCAGCTCGCGGGCGGGTTCCAGCAGGTCCACCTTGCCCTTCACGCCGCCTGACGATATGAGCACGCTCTTCTTGGGCAGCTTATAGCCTGTAGCAATGAGGGCATTGAGCAGTGCTTCGTTCACGTCGTCGCCCAGGCATCCTACCTCGCCCGTTGATGACATATCGACACCCAGCACGGGGTCGGCGTTCTGCAGGCGGGCAAACGAGAACTGGCTGGCCTTTACGCCGATGCGGTCAATGTCGAACTCCGACTTGTCGGGCTTGGAGTAGGGGGCGTCGAGCATAATCTTGGTGGCTGTCTCAATAAAGTTGCGCTTCAGAATCTTGCTGACGAAGGGGAATGAGCGCGAGGCTCTCAGGTTACACTCAATAACCTTCACGTCGCTCTTCTTGGCCAGGAACTGAATGTTGAACGGACCTGAGATGTTCAGTTCCTTGGCTATCTTGCGCGATATTTTCTTAATCTGGCGAATGGTTGAGAAGTAGATGTTCTGAGCGGGGAAGACCATCGTGGCGTCGCCCGAGTGAACGCCAGCGTACTCTACGTGTTCGCTGATGGCGTATTCCACTATTTCGCCTTTGTCGGCAACGGCGTCAAACTCTATTTCCTTCGTTTCCTGCATGAACTGGCTTACTACGACGGGATATTCCTTCGATACCTCGGTAGCCATATTCAGGAAGCGATGCAGCTCTTCATCGTCGTAGCACACGTTCATCGCAGCACCCGAGAGAACGTAGCTGGGGCGTACCAGAACGGGGTAACCCACCTCAGAGACAAACTCCTTGATGTCGTCGAACGAGGTCAACGCGCGCCAAGCCGGCTGGTCAATGCCCAGCTTGTCGAGCATGGCCGAGAACTTGTCGCGGTTCTCCGCACGGTCAATGTTGACCGGACTGGTGCCCAGTACGGGTACTCCCTGTCGAAAAAGTTTCATGGCTAGATTGTTAGGTATCTGTCCGCCCACGCTGACAATGACACCACGCGGCTGCTCCAGGTCTATCACGTCGAGCACGCGCTCTAACGAGAGTTCGTCGAAGTACAGACGGTCGCACATGTCGTAGTCCGTCGAGACGGTCTCGGGGTTGTAGTTTATCATGATGCTCTTGTAGCCCAGCTTGCGGGCCGTGTTGATGGCGTTCACCGAGCACCAGTCGAACTCCACGCTTGAACCTATGCGATAAGCACCTGAGCCTAAGACCACTACCGACTTCTCGTTCTTGTAGTAGTCAATGTCGTGCTTGCTGGCGTAGGGCTTGCCGTCGGGCTGTGCAAACGCGGGCGTGTGCGTGTACGTGAAATATAAGTAGTTGGTCAGTTCGGGGTGCTCGGAGGCTACGGTATTGATGCGCTTCACCGAGGGCAGAATGCCGCGCTGCTTGCGGTAGCGGCGCACCTCCAGGTTCTCCTTCTCCATGTTGCCGCTCTGGGGCTTCAGCACGAAGCGGGCTATCTGGAAGTCGCTGAAGCCAGCCTGCTTCACCTCTAACAGCAGCTGGTCGGGTAGGTCGTCGAGCGTGTCGTACTGCTGCAGCTGGTGCTTCAAATCCACGATGTGCTTCAGGCGCTCCAGGAACCACACGTCAATCTTGGTCAGCTCCTCTATGCGTTCTACGCTGTAGCCTTCCTCCAGCGCCTGGGCAATGGCAAAGATGCGCAGGTCGGTAGGGTTGGCCAGCTCTTCGTCCAGGTTGTCGAACTTCGTGTGGTCGTTGCCCACAAAGCCGTGCATGCCTTGTCCAATCATGCGCAGACCCTTCTGAATCATCTCCTCGAACGAACGGCCGATGCTCATGATTTCGCCCACCGACTTCATGCTCGAGCCAATCAGACGGCTCACGCCTGCAAACTTGGTGAGGTCCCAGCGAGGTATCTTGCAAATCATGTAGTCGAGGGTAGGGGCCACGTAGGCCGAATTGGGTGTACCCATCTCGCCAATCTGGTCGAGCGTGTATCCAAGGGCTATCTTTGCTGCCACGAAAGCCAGTGGGTAACCAGTTGCTTTTGAGGCTAATGCGGAGCTTCTGCTCAAGCGAGCGTTTATCTCGATGATACGGTAGTCGTTGGTCACGGCGTTAAAGGCAAACTGAATGTTACATTCGCCGACAATGTTCAGGTGGCGCACGCACTTGATGGTGATGTCCTGCAACATTTTGACCTGCTCGTCGGTCAGCGAGCACGTCGGGGCAACGACGATGCTCTCGCCGGTGTGAATGCCCAGCGGGTCGAAGTTCTCCATAGAGGCTACGGTGAAGCAGTGGTCGTTGGCATCGCGTATGCACTCGAACTCTATTTCTTTCCAACCTTTCAGCGATTCTTCTACGAGAATCTGCGGTGCAAAGGTGAATGCGCTTTCGGCCAGTTCCTTGAAGGTCTTTTCGTCGGGGCAGATGCCGCTGCCCAGACCGCCCAGGGCGTAAGCCGAGCGAATCATGATGGGGAACCCGATGCTGCGGGCAGCCTTGAAGGCGGCATCCATGTCTTCAACAGCATGGCTCACGGGAACCTTCAGCTGAATCTCGTCAAGCTTCTTGACAAAGAGGTCGCGGTCTTCGGTATTCATGATGGCTTCCACGCTGGTGCCCAGCACCTGGACGCCGTACTTTTCCAGCGTGCCGTTCTGGTAGAGTTCCGTGCCGCAGTTCAGGGCCGTCTGTCCGCCAAAAGCCAGCAGAATGCCGTCGGGGCGCTCTTTTTTAATGATTTCGGTGACAAAATGTGTAGTGACGGGCTGAAAATAGACGGTGTCGGCAATGCCGGCTGACGTCTGGATGGTTGCGATGTTCGGATTGACCAGAACCGATGCGATTCCTTCTTCGCGCAGTGCCTTCAAGGCCTGCGAACCGGAATAGTCAAACTCTCCGGCTTGTCCGATTTTCAGGGCTCCTGAGCCCAAGACGAGAACTTTTTTCAGTTGCTTTTTCATTCTTCTTTTTTTATGCTGGTTGTATTCGGCTGCAAAAGTACGCATTTTTTTCTTTCTAATGCCCGTCAGTCAAGTTAAAGAATTTAAAATGCCTGGCCGGCAAGCCAAAGTTTCCAGATTTGCGTTTGAATCATATAATCGTCATTATGATAAATAGTAAATTAATAATTCATAATTTATTTTGCCGTTCGCTCCTTTTGCTTTACCTTTGCAACGATTAAAAAACGTACACGACACATGGCAAAGAAAAAACCAGCAGCCAAGAGCGCT
The DNA here is from genome assembly GCA_002393705.1 of Prevotella sp. UBA4341. Classification (GTDB taxonomy): domain Bacteria; phylum Bacteroidota; class Bacteroidia; order Bacteroidales; family Bacteroidaceae; genus Prevotella. Next base: position 11,825 of record DGTH01000084.1, read on the forward strand.
TCGTTTATGGAGGCTCTGGGCGTAAAGAATATATTTCAGAACGAGAAAGTTAACTTCATCTTGGGCCTTGTGCTCTTTGGCGTCGCCATTTACCTGATTCTCTCGTTTGTATCGTATTTCTCTTCAGGAGCTGCCGACCAGACGCTTATAGAGTCGCCCCGCGACGGCGAGATGGCCAACCAGAACGGTGAATTCCAGAACAGCTGCGGCTCGCTGGGTGCCTATGCGGCCTACTTTTTTATCAAGCGCTGCTTCGGTTTTTCGGCATTCCTCGTTCCCGTGTTCCTTATTCTGCTGTCCTTGCGGCTCATGCGAGCCTACAGCAGCCTGAATCTTTGGAAATGGTTTATGGTCTTGATGCTCGTCATGATTTGGCTCTCCGTCACGTTTGCCAAGTTTCTTTCGCCGCTTTTCATCGACAGTGCCTTCTGTCCTGGCGGCGACCACGGGCTGTTCATCTGTCAGCAGATAGAGGGCTACCTGGGCGCGCCCGGCCTGACGGCTGTTCTGGCCTTGGTGGCCATAGCCTTCCTGACCTACGTCAGCGCGGAGACCATCTACTTCATTCGTAAGCTGCTGAATCCTTCAAATATATTTAAGAAGGTAAAGTTCACCATACACGACCCCTCGAAGAACGGCCCCGACGAGGAGCCTAACCCCCTGACGCAGTTGGTGGAAGACCCTGAAGTCTTTGACGACCCCTACACGGAGACGCTCGAGTGGAACAACCCGCCAAAGCCAGCTGGCGTCAGCAAGACAGACGCCGAGGCACCGCAGCAGGACGAGGTCACCAGAAAGGAAACGTCCACAACGGCTACGCCCGACATGGAGGTGGAGGTGGCCCAGGCCGAAGAGGCTGCTACGGGCAAGGACATGCGTGGCAGCATAGACACGCCCTACGACCCGAAGCTGGAACTGGAGAACTACCACTACCCCACGCTCGACCTGCTGAAGAAGTACGAGGACGACGGCAAGCCCTACATAGACATGCAGGAGCAGAACGCCAACAAGAACCGCATTGTCGAGGTGCTGCGCAACTTCGGCATTGAGATAGACGCCATCAAGGCCACCGTGGGTCCCACCATTACGCTCTACGAGATAACGCCTGCCCAGGGTGTCCGCATCTCGAAGATACGTAACCTGGAGGACGATATAGCCCTGAGCCTCAAGGCTATGGGCATTCGTATCATAGCCCCCATACCTGGCAAGGGAACCATCGGTATCGAGGTGCCTAACGCCAAGGCTAACGTGGTGTCGATGGAGAGCGTGCTCAACTCGAAGAAGTTTCAGGAGACGACGATGGATTTGCCCTGTGCCATGGGAAAGACCATTACCAACGAGGTCTTCATGTTCGACCTGGCCAAGATGCCCCACCTACTCGTGGCCGGTGCTACGGGTCAGGGTAAATCGGTGGGCCTGAACGCCATACTGACCTCCCTACTCTACAAGAAGCACCCGGCCGAAATGAAGATTGTACTGGTCGATCCGAAGATGGTTGAGTTCTCCATCTACTCCAAGATAGACAAGCACTTCCTGGCCAAGGTGCCAGACGACTCCGCCTCGGCCATCATTACCGACACGACGAAGGTGGTGCGCACGCTCAACTCGCTCTGTGTCGAGATGGACGCCCGCTACGAGCTGCTCATGGCTGCCGGCGAGCGTAACATCAAGGACTACAACCGCAAGTTCATAGCCCGCAAGCTGAACCCCGAGAACGGCCACCGCTTCATGCCCTACATCGTCGTGGTCATCGACGAGTACGGCGACCTCATCATGACGGCCGGCAAGGAGATAGAGCTGCCCATAGCCCGCATAGCCCAGAAGGCCCGTGCCGTAGGCATTCACATGATTATAGCCACGCAGCGCCCCACGACGAACATCATTACTGGTACCATCAAGGCTAACTTCCCCGCCCGCATTGCCTTCAAGGTGGCGCAGGGCATCGACTCGAAGACCATTCTCGACCGCATGGGTGCCAACCAGCTCATAGGCCGTGGCGACATGCTCTTCCTGCAGGGCAACGAGCCCATCCGTGTGCAGTGTGCCTTCGTCGATACGCCCGAGGTCGATGCCATCAACGAGTTCATTGCCAAGCAGCAGGGCTACAGCTCCACCTACGAACTGCCTGAACCGCAGATGGAGGGCGACGCTGACGGCGGTAGCTCTAACGACGTTGACATGAGCCATCTGGACCCCCTCTTTGAGGAGGCTGCCCGCCTCATCGTCATGTCGCAGAGTGGCTCTACCAGCCTCATTCAGCGCAAGTTTGCCATTGGATACAACCGTGCCGGCCGACTCATGGACCAGCTCGAGAAGGCTGGCATCGTGGGTGCCGCCTATGGTTCGAAGCCGCGCGAAGTGCTCATACAGGACGAGGTAAGCCTGGAAAACCTCGTCAACCAGCTGAGATAGTAATTTTTTTATAGTTTTTATAGTTCTGATAGATTTTATAGTATTATGAAGAAGTCAGTTTTTACCATAGTCATGGCCCTCTTCTCGCTGCTGAGCTACGGGCAGACGGCAAAGGACGTGCTCGACAGGGCAGCCCAGACCCTCAGTAACCGGCAGGGCGTAACGGCCCGCTTCAACATCAGCGGACCCAACTTCAGCCCCACCGACGGCAACATCAGCATCAAGGGCAACAAGTTCATGGCCTCTACCGAGGTGGCCAACATCTGGTTTGACGGCAAGACCCAGTGGACTTACATGAAGCAGAACAACGAGGTGAGCGTCAGCAGCCCCTCCGACCAGGAGCTGCCCGCCATGAACCCCTACAACTTCATCAACCTCTACAAGAAGGGCTACAGCTACACCATGCAGAACAAGGCCTCGGCCTACGAGGTTCACCTCGTGGCCAAGGACAAGAAGCGCCATGTGCAGGAGATGTACATCACCGTCAGCAAGAAGAACTACCACCCCACTCAGGTTAAGCTGAAGCAGCGCGGCGGCTGGACCACCATCAGCATCAGCCAGCTGAAGGCAGCCCGCCTGAGCGATGCCACTTTCCGGTTCAACGCCAAGGATTATCCACACGCCGAAGTCATTGACCTGAGATGAATTTCCTGCAGCTATACCTGGCGCTGCGTCGCCACCAGAAGCTCTCTAACGAGCGTCACCCCCTCTTCGAGCAGAACCGTTGGGCCAAGGTGTTCCTCTACATCGGCTTCGCCTTTACCCTACTCTACCTCGTCGTCATCGGCACCATGCTGGGCTGGGCTACCAGGGGCGGCAATTTCGAGCTAATCTTCGGCACGTGGCCCATCTTCCTGACGCTCGACTTCTTCATGCGCTTCGGCATGCAGCAGACACCCGCCATGCTCGTCAAGCCCTACGTGCTACAGCCCTTAGGCATGAGGCGCATCATTGACTGCTTCCTCGTCAACAACCTGCTCTCGCCGGGCAATCTCATCTGGATGGCCCTTTTCCTGCCCTACGTCTTCATCTGCTTCTGCGGCGGACTCACCTTCTGGGGCTCCATGGGCATGCTGGCCCTGCTCCATCTCTCCGTGCTCGTCAACAGCCTGTGGTACCTCCTGGTGCGCACGCTGGTCAACCACCGCATGTGGTGGTGGTCGCTGCCCCTGCTGGTCTATGGCCTGCTCTACGGCTACTCCTTCATCGACGCCGAGAGGTGGATTGACGCCCTCTTCGACTTCTGCACCGAGTGGGGCTTCAGCTGGACAGCCGCTGCCGCCTTGGCCGTCCTGGGCGTCGGGCAGTTCCTCGTCAACCGTGCCTTGCAGATGCACTTCGTCCACGAGGAACTGTCGCGCCACGAGAAGACGCAGCTCAAGCGCGTCTCGCAGTTCACCTTCCTGGAGCGCTTCGGCCAGACCGGCGAGTACCTCAAGCTCGAAGTCAAGAGCACCCTGCGCAACAAGGCCGTCAAGACGCGCTTCGTCCAGGGCATCTGCATCATCACCATGCTCAGCCTGCTGCTCGCCTTTACCGACATCTACGACGGCCGCTTCTCCACCAACATCTGGTGTCTCTACTGCTTCGTCTTCTTCGGTGCCGTCAACCTGGTCAAGGTCATGGGTCCCGAGGGCAACTACATCGACCTCTTGATGGTTCACAAGGAGAACATACTCACCCTCCTGCGCGCCAAGTACTACTTCTACTGCGCCGTGCTCCTGCTGCCGCTGTTGCTGCTCATTCCCACCGCCGTCTCTGGCCGCTACTCCATCCTCATGCTCCTGGCCTACCTCCTGCTGACCTCAGGCCCCGAGTACTGTCTGCTCTTCCAGCTCGTCGTCTATAACAAGCAGTCGCTGCCGCTGAATGACAAGATAACGGCCAAGGGCAACTTCGAGAACTCCCTGCAGCTCGTCGTGGAGCTCGTCGTCTTCTTCCTGCCCGTCACGCTGGCCCTGCTCTTCACGTCGCTCTTTGGCGACACACTCGGCTACACCATATTAATAATAATAGGTCTCGCCTTCACCATGACCCACGGCTTCTGGCTGCGCAACATCTACAACCGCATGATGCGCCGGCGCTACGAGAACCTTGAGGGCTTCCACACTACACGCTAACCCCCTACCCTCTACGCACTAAACCGTATATGTACTATACAGGAATCATCATCGCCATCGTCACCTTCCTGACCATTGGCTTCTGGCACCCCATCGTCATCAAGACCGAGTACCACTTCGGCACCCGTCCCTGGGTCGTCTATCTGCTCGTCGGAGTGGTCTGCATCCTCGCAGCACTCTTCATTGAGAACGTCTATCTCTCCTCCTTCCTCGGAGTCTTCGGAGCCTCCGCACTCTGGGGCATCGGCGAACTCTTCGCCCAGCGCCGACGCGTGCTGAAAGGCTGGTTTCCCAAAAACCCTAAGCGACTCGCTGACTATGAAGACCATACTGCTGCAAGTAGGTAAGACCGCCAACAAGCACATTCAGGCCCTGCTCGACGACTACCAGGAGCGCATCAGCCACTACCTGCCCTTCGAGCTCATTACCATACCCGAGCTGCGCAACACGAAAAACTTTACCCCCCAGCAGCAGAAGCAGGCCGAGGGCGAGCTCATTATGCGCCAGCTGCAACCCGCCGACCACGTCGTACTGCTCGACGAGCACGGCCTCCAGCTGCGCAGCCTGCAGCTGGCCCAGTGGCTCGAGCGCAAGCAAAGCACCCTCAGAAGGCTCGTTTTCGTCATTGGCGGACCCTACGGCTTCTCCCCCGACGTCTATCAGCGCGCCCAGGAGCAGCTCTCACTCTCGTCCCTCACCTTTTCCCACCAAATGGTGCGCCTCGTCTTCACCGAACAGCTCTACCGTGCCTGCACCATCATCAAGGGCGAACCCTATCACCACGAATAAATAAAAAAAAACGGCCGAAAAGTTTTGCCGTTCCGAAATATTGTATTACCTTTGCATCCGATTTCTAGAGGAAGGTTGGCAGAGTGATCGATCGCGCTG
>DGTH01000023.1:0-5807 GCA_002393705.1 Prevotella sp. UBA4341
GCCGTGTTCCAGTTCCTTTTGCAGGGCCTCCTCCTGGTTCGGATTGTAGCGGTTGCCGAGGATTCGGGCGATGGCGTCTCATTACTCTGAATTCCATAATAATACCTACCAATTTAATGACTACTCACGCTATGACCTCTATCTTTTCTCGGAGGAAGACAAGCGCAGGTATCCTATTTTATTTCACGAAGGGGGTACCAGTCGCGCAGTTCGGCTTGTTGCTCTATCTTGCTTTCTATGTTGTCAGCAAGTTCTGAGAAGAAGTCCAAACCGGTAAGTTCCTCTATTTCGTCAACGCTGCGTACGTATCGGCTCATGTCGCGCAAAGCTCCCCGGTGCTCGTAGAGGAAGCCGATGGCCTTGTAGTAGTTGTTCTGCTTGCGCAGTACTACCTTGAAGAAGGCTTCGGGCACTACCACGCGGTTGCGGCCTATGGTGCGGTGCGGCTCATCTAAGAGCACGGGGCCACAGACGATGTAGAGGTCGCCGTAGCGCTTGGCCCAGGCCCGGCACTGCAGTTCCAGGTCGTTCCACGCGCCAGTATTGAGGTTGTGGCGCTGAGGACAGATGTTGGTAAAGAGGAAGCTCTGTTCTTGCGCTTCCCTACTCCACTTGTTGTCGCCCGATGGGCACATGTGGCCACGATCATAGCCAGAGCCTCGGTAGTCAGAGTCGTAGGCCCGGGGGTTGCTGACCTCGGTGTCCTCGTGGAACGACTCGTTGTTACGGTTGTAGCGTCCGGCCACGTGGTTGGCAGGCAGGTGCCAGGCTACCCAGTTGGGTATGCGGTTGCGGGCGTTGTACGACGCGGTGTAGCCTGTCCGACGCAGTATCTGGCCCTCGTCGCCACGCAGGGTCTTAGGTATTTCCAAGCCAGTCGGCTTTACCGACGCAGTGCCGTATGTGGCTAATGCAGAAGCCGTTAGCGTGTCACGTTGAACGTTGTCTGAGGGTGCCGTAGCGGGCTTGCACGCCAGCATGAGAACGGCGAGAAGCAGGAGTGATGAGCAGTATTTCATTTTGGCTATTGCTTTTTCTTCACATTATTCGTCAGCCACGAAGAGGGGGTCTTCGGGCATGACCATGACGGGTGTCTGCTCGCTGAGCCGTAGCAGGTTCTGGGGCACGTACTGCTTGTCAACCACCAGCCGAAACATGAACTCGCGGAACCACTCGGCCGTCATGATGAGACAGCCCTCCTGGCCGTAAGAGGCTCCCCAGGAGTTTTCCACCTTCCACTTCAGGGGCTTGCCCTCGGCATCAAGGTCAACGGCTGTCAGCGTCATGGCGTGGGTAGAACCGCTGTCGAAGGTGGCTATGCGCTGCGCCTTGTTCATGGAGAACGTCGTGCCAAAGAGCGACTCGTAGTCGAAGTTCTTCAAGTCGCAGAGTCCGCGCTTGCGGTCAAGAAACTTGCCTACGTCGTACGAGCTGTAGAGCTTGCGCCCGTCCTTCAGCGAGGCTATGGCCAGCTGCTCAATCTCGTCCATAGGCAGGTTCAGGTACTTCCAGTTATGCCCGTCATAGGTGTGACGGTCGTACTCTACCTCGTAGGTCTTATGGTAAGGCCGGCGCGGGTCGTTCATCACCATGATGAAGGTGCCGTTCAGAGGCTGCCCCACCACTTCAGCGTAGAACGACTGTGGGGTAAACTGACGGGGCTGGCCGACGGTTTCTCCGCTCTGGCCACGGAAGGCGTAGGTGAACTGCGTGGGCGGCTCTCCAAGGGTCAACACCAGCATGTGGTAGATGACGCCCAGCATCTCTGTCTTACGTTTCTCTATGTCAGCAGCTTTCCTGCCCTGAGCCACCATGTCGCGCAGCTCGAGCCCGAACTCGCGCAGCTTGGAGTCGATGAGCCGCGACATCTTCGAAGTGTTGTCAGCCGAGAACGTTTCGGGCATGACGGCCTTAGGCACCAAGCCGTATTTCGCCGTCAGGTCGGCCACGCCGCAGAAGGTGCCGCCATCGCTGAGCGGATTCTTGAAGAAGAACTGCACGCGCTGGTCGTCCATGGGCTTGAGGGCTGTATCGATGACGCCCTGCAGGAAGAGATTTGACTTCTCCAGCTGGTCCCAGAAGAACAGGTAGTCCTGCGAGAACTCCACACGGAGCGAGTCCGTCCGCTTGGCAAAGTTGGCCCTGAGCACGTTCAGGCCGCTGAACATCCAGCAGCGGCCGCTCGACTTCTGGTCGGTGATGCTTTGCTTCTTGGTTTCCACGCTGAAGTGGTCGTCAACCTCGCCAGCGTTCAGGTAGTTCTGTGCCAGGTTGTCGATGGCGTTGGCCGCTATGGCGTTACGTAGTGCACGGTCGGCCGCCGTGGTTGTCTGCTGCTGACGTATGGTGTTGAGCATGTCAACAGAAATGCCTCCCTGCCCGCTTTGTGCTGACACAGACAGCGCAGCAAACAGGCAGAGAGACATGAATAGCGTCTTTTTATACATGTTGTGGGGCTACTTCTTCTTTTTCGTAGTCTTCTTGGTAGTCTTCGTATTCTTCTTTGTAGAAGTGGTAGTAGTGGTGGTGCTTGTGGTGGTTGTCGTCGTGGCGGGTTTGTAGTAGCGCTGCGCCTCGGCCATCCAGCCTTGCAGGTTCTTGATGCGGTCAGCATCCGACGGGTGGTCACTCAACAGGGAGCTGGAACCTCCGCCCGTAGCCTGCGACATGCGCTGCCAGAAACTGATGGCTACCTTCGGGTCGTAACCTGCCATGGCGGCAAAAACGAGTCCCATGTGGTCAGCCTCGCTCTCCTGCTTGCGCGAGAAGCCAGCCGTAAAGAACTGTCCGCCGGCCGAGGCCACGATTTGCCCCAGCTGTAGCATCTCGTTACTGACGCCGACCCCCGAAGCCACGGCTCCGATGACCTGCAGACCATACTGCTGCTTGTAGGCATTGGAGAGTCGCTCGGCCGAGTGTTTGGCTACGGCGTGTGCTATCTCGTGACCCAAGACAACGGCCAACGAGGCCTCGTCTCTGGTTACGGGCAGCAGGCCTTCATAGACAACGATTTTTCCGCCGGGCATGCAGAAGGCGTTAACCTGGTTGTCCTGTACGAGGTTGAACTCCCACTGGTATTGTGACACCTCTGCGCCAAGTCCGTTGGCATTGAGGTAACTCACGACGGCATTGGCCAAACGCTGACCTACACGTTGCACCATGGCCGTGTTGGCAGCGTTGGTTGACTTCTTTGCCGACTGCATATACTGCTGGTACTGCTGGTTGCTCAGGCTGAGCACCTGCTGGTCGCTGACTATCAGGTTCTGCCTGCGGCCCGTAATGGGCACCGTCGTAGTGGTGCCACAACTGGTCAGTATGGCAGCCACGACGGACAAGAGCAGTAACTTAACCGATTTCATGCTCATCACTCAGTACTATTTCTTGGCGGGAGCGGCAGGCTTTTCGGCAGCAGCGGGAGCCTCGGTGGCAGCAGCAGGAGCTGCAGCGTCCTGTTTCTTCTGCTGGCTGGCGTCAAAACCGGGCAGCGTGTTGGGGTTAGCGGCAGGAGCCTCGATGCCCTCAGTCACAGAGTGGCCGATGGTGGGTTTCGGAGCCACGTAAGCGCAGACAATGCTGATGACGACCATGGCAGCAGCCAGGCCCCACGTAGTTTTCTCGATGAAGTCCGTCGTCTTGCGCACACCGCCTATCTGGTTGTACGATGCAAAGTTAGAGGCCAGACCGCCTCCCTTGGACTCCTGAATTAAAACAATGCCGATCATGAGAAGGGCAGCAATCACAATAAGGATTACGAATAATGTGTAAAGTGTCATTTTGTTGTTGTTTTGTTGTTATTATTTATAATTAATTTCTGTAAGAATCGAATTTGGTCTGCAAAGTAAGCATTTTTTTTTGGATAAGCCAAACTTAAACGCTGAATAATTTCCAAAGCCTTCGAATATCGCCCTTGTTTAACATAAATTCGGGCCAAAGTCTCAGTAAAATATTCCTCTTCACCGTCTTTTCCGTCATCGGTAGCAACGCTGGGTGCATACTCGGGCGTCTCGTTGAGCACTATGCGCCCCGTGTCCTGACGGATGAAGTTGTCTATGAGTTCCTGGCCGCGCAGTGGTGTCTGTTCTGCCTGCTCCGAGGCTGCCGTCTCCTCCTCGGTCTCTAACAGGTAGGCCACATAGTCAACAGCCGCATCGGCAGGTGTCGGCTTACGGCGTGGCTTTTTCTGCTCTTCCTCTTCGTCGTCCTTGGGTATGGAGTCGAGGAAGTTCTCAATGAGCGACATGGTGCGGCTGCTGCGCTCGGGCTGTCGGGCTGCGGGCTGCTCTTCCTGCCTGGTGGGCAGCTTGTAGTGGGCTGCCTCCACAAACTGGAAGATGACTTTGCGGTCGGTAATGTAGATGGCCGCACGGCGCAGCTCTTCGTCGAACGTTGCATCGTGCAGCAGATACAGGTTGTAGAGCAGCAGCAGGCGAGCCGTCTGGAAATAGGGGTATAGGGCCAGCATGGAGCGCAGCTCGTACAAGGTGTCCTTGTCGAGCCGTTCGGGGTGGCTGATGTACTCTCTTATCTCCATAGCTTCTGCTTCCTCCCTCTCTCTCTTCACTGGTTACCAGTTAGCTGCCGTAGCGTTGAATATCTCGTCGCAGATGGCGTCCAGCATCTCGTTGACCTTCTCCTCCTGAACCTGACTCAAGGACTGAGTGGTTTCGTAGAACGAGTTGGCCGAGAACTGGCGCTCAAAGTCCTCCTTGTGGTTCTTGTTGTTGGTGAAGCGCACGTTGACGGTGATGGAGAGCTCGGTCTGTGCCGAGTAGCCCTCGCTCGATACCGACTTGTTGCGCTGGTCGTAGCGGGTAATCTCGCCTTCCAGCTTCCAGTCGCCGTTACGCCGCACCTCGGTCAGCCTGGTGTGGTTCAGGAATTTGTCCTTCAGCTTATCGTTGAACATGGGTCCCATAGGTCCCCACACGTAGGCTGAGCGTATGGGGAAGTTCTCTATCTGGATGGTCTTCACCTGCGTGTAGTCAATGCTGGCTCCGTTGAACTTGTAGCTCACGGAGCAGGCTGTCAGTAGCAGCAGGCCCACCAAGGCCAGCCACGGTGTCTTCCTATTTATCGTCCATGCCATATTGCTTGAGTCTTCTGTAAAGTGTCCGGTCGCTGATGCCCAGTTCTTTGGCGGCCTTCTTGCGGTTGCCGCCGTTGCGCTCCAAGGCTTTTTCCAGCATCTGGCGGCTGATGTCGCTGAGGTTCAGGTTCTCCTGTTCGCGCTCCAGCTCCACGTACTCCGCCTCGGCCATGGTCTCTTCCGGTTGTTGTATGTATATGGGCTGCTGGGCCACGCTGCCATTTGCCGACGGCACGGGCAGCGAAGTCTCACCCTGTACGGTGAGCGGCTTGTCCTGCATGTCCTCGAGGCGCTTCTTCAGCAGTCCCATGTCGCGCCGCAGGTCGTTGACGTTGCCACGCAGTTCGAAGAGTATCTTGTACAGTATTTCGCGCTCACTTTCAAACGAGTGCTCGCCCTCGCGCCTGATGGTGGCCAGCTGGGTGCTCTCCTGGTCTTGCGGTATGAAGCGCAGCAGCACGTCGGGCGTAATGGTGCGCTCGGTGCTGAGTATGGATATTTGCTCCGTTATGTTCTTCAGCTGGCGCACGTTGCCCGGCCACTTGTAGCGCATGAGCAGCTGCTTGGCCTCGTCGGTCAAGACCACCTTGTCCATGCGGTACTTCTCGGCCATCTGCATGGCAAAGAGCCTGAACAGCAGGACGATGTCCTCGCCACGGTCGCGCAGCGGCGGCATCTGTACAGGCACCTGGTTCAGGCGGTAGTACAGGTCCTCACGGAA
>DGTH01000023.1:5889-8648 GCA_002393705.1 Prevotella sp. UBA4341
CGTCCCTCGCTGATGGCCTGCTGTATGTTGACGTTGGTGGCCGCCACGATGCGCACGTCGGTCTTCCTGACCTCGGTGGCTCCCACGGGAATGTACTCGCCCGTCTCCAGCACGCGCAGCAGGCGTGCCTGCGTTGCCATGGGCAATTCGCCTACCTCGTCGAGAAACAGCGTTCCCTTGTGGGCCACGCCGAAGTAGCCCGGCGAGTCGTTGATGGCCCCGGTGAAGGAGCCCTTGACGTGGCCGAACAGCTCGCTGTCGATGGTGCCCTCGGGAATGGAGCCACAGTTGATGGCGAAGTACTTCTCACGGCGGCGGGGCGACTTGTCGTGAATAATGCGTGGAATAATCTCCTTACCCACGCCGCTCTCGCCTACTATGAGCACCGAGAGGTCGGTAGGTGCCACCTGCAGGGCAACATCTATCGCACGGTTCAGGGCTTCGCAATTGCCCACGATGCTGTACCGTTGTTTTACGCTTTGAAGTTCTGAATTATTCATTTAGCCCGCAAAGGTACGAAGAAAATCTGACAAAATGGCAGAAATGCACAGTTTTTAAGATTTCGGCTGCTCTTTCTTGACGGTGAAGCGCGCTTTCTCGCCGTCTTCACGCTTCTCGTGGTAGAGTTTGGGCAGCGGGTTGGCCAATGGCTCGTCATACTGCTGACGGTTGCGCCAGATGTCAATGGCGGCATAGATGGCCTGACGGAACGACTGCTCGTCAGCCACGCCCTTGCCGGCTATGTCGAACGCCGTGCCGTGGTCAGGCGACGTGCGCACAATGGGCAGTCCGGCGGTGAAGTTCACGCCGTTCTCCAAGGCCAGCGTCTTAAACGGTGCCAAGCCCTGGTCGTGATACATGGCCAGCACGCCGTCAAAACGGCTGTAAGCGCCACTGCCGAAGAAGCCGTCAGCTGCGTAGGGTCCGAAGGCCTGTACACCCTCCTTTGCAAGTTCCTCGATGGCAGGCTGAATGACGGTTTGCTCCTCTGTGCCCAGCACGCCGCCGTCACCGGCATGCGGGTTCAGCGCCAGCACGGCTATGCGGGGGTTGCTGATGCGCAGGTCGCGCTTCAGCGACTGGTGGAAAATGCGGGCCTTCTCCATGATGGCCTCTTTCGTAATGGCGGCCGCCACGTCCTTAATGGGCAGGTGGGTGGTCACCAGGGCCACGCGCAGCGTGTCGTTCATCAGAATCATCAGGGCCTTCTGGCCGTCACCTACGCTCTGCTCGATGTACTCCGTGTGTCCATGAAAGTGGAACAGGTCACTCTGTATGGTGTTCTTATTGATGGGGGCCGTCACCAGCACGTCGTACAGACCTGCGCGGAAGTCGGTCATGGCTCGGTCAAGTGCCTTCAGGGCTGCCTCGCCGGCCTCCTTTGAGGGTTGCCCCATCTCCACCTTCACCTCGTCCTCGAAGGTGGCCAGCAGGTTCAACCGCCCGTCCTGGGCGTCCTGTGCCTGCTCTATGATGCTGAAGTTGGTAGGCAGGTCCAGCGCCTTGCGATGATAGGCTGCCACCTTGGGCGAACCATATATAATAGGTGTGCACAACTCCAGCATCGTGGGGTTGGCAAAAGTTTTCAGTATCACCTCGTAACCGATGCCGTTCGTATCTCCATGCGTGATGGCCACGCGAATTTTTCTTTCTTCCATCTTCGTATATATTAATTTGTATTGATTGTTCTTGTTATCGCCTCCAGCCGCTTCAACAGCAGGTCTTTACGCTTGCCGGGCGCATAGAGCAACCCTTCGGCCACCACAATGCGGCCACGCACCGTGTCGGCCACGGCATAGCTCACAAACGGGCCGCCCATGGCGTCGCCCTCCATCTGCCACAAGCCGCTCAGCTTCAGCTTTCTGCGCCCGCCTATGGTCAGCACGCTGTAGCTGACCGTCTGGCGTACCGTCATGACGTACATGCTGTCGGTGGCACCCTTCAAGTGGCGCTGCATCACGCTGTCGCGCTTCGCCACCATTTCCTTGGGGTCAAGCTGCGAGCCCTTATAGCTATAGATGCAGATGTTTCGCTGACGCCGGGCGTCACCGTTCGACAGCCAGAGGAACCCCTCCTCGCGCTTTGCCACCTGCATGTCGGCCGGCTGCTCCATGCTGACGCCCTGCAGCCAGTCGTCGGCAGCGGTCGCCAGCTGGCTCTGAGCGCCGTCGGTACAAGCACCGAGCAGCAGCCCAAGCAGCACGCCCCACCCTGACCTCATGGCTGCTCCTGGCGTTTGGCCGTGCTCAAGAGGCCACAGGCGGCAAAGATGTCTTGCCCCCTGCTGGCACGTATGGTGGTAAACACGCCGTGGTGGGTCAGGTAGTCGCGCAGCGCCTCCATGCGTTTCTCGTCTGATGGCGGCAAGCCTACACCGGGTATCTGGTGGAAACGTATCAGGTTCACCCTGCACTCCAGCCCCTCAAGCAGCTTCACTATCTCGCGTCCGTGCAGGGGCTGGTCGTTCAGTCCGCCAAAGCAGATGTACTCAAATGAGCAGCGCCGCTGGTGCGTGAAGTCGTACTGCCGGAGCAGCTCTACCGTGTCCTTGATGCTCTGCAGCTTCTCGGCCGGCATGAGCTGTAGCCGCTGTTCGTGAATGGGCGAGTGCATCGATATGGCTACGTGGCACTGGCTCTCGTCCAGAAAGCGCTTTAGCTTTCTGGGTACGCCCACCGAGCTCACCGTTATGCGCTTCGGGCTCCAGGCGTAGCCCCAGTCGGCCGTGAGCACCTCGGTAGCCCGCAAGACGTTGTCCA
>DGTH01000044.1 GCA_002393705.1 Prevotella sp. UBA4341
GATGTGTATAAAGAGTAGTCCCTTCAAGGGGAGGGGTGCCCGTAGGACGGGGTGGGGTCTGTAATACAGGAACAGATGTGACAGTAGTTTCTATAGATTTCTCGCGTACGTACGCGTACGTACGCGAGGAGTTTGTAAAACTTACTGTCCCATCTGTTCCTGTACCGTGTTTTTCCTCAGGTTAACCGGATGCTACGGCAAAGATACGTGATTCTGGTGAATATAACAAGGCTTTCGTGGGGTTTACTTCACAATAATGTCCGATAATGATGTTTTGCAACCCGGTTGCAGCAGAATCGGCGTACCTTTGCAGCGTGAAAGTTTAGAAACATAAAACAATGAAGGTTATGTCACATCATCACGAACATCATCACGACGGTTGCTCCTGCGAGCACCATCACCACCACCATCACCACCACGAGGGCCAGCACGGGCGCCTCCTGCTCATTATTCTGGCAGCCGTCCTGCTCGGCGTGGCCGTAGCGGTAGAAAAGACGCTGTCGCTCCCGCTGTGGGCACTGCTGCTGGTCTATCTGGTTCCTTACCTGTCAGTAGGGTGGGGGACGCTGAAGGAAGCCGCCGAGGGACTGCTCAGCGGCGACGCCTTCAACGAGCACTTCCTCATGTCGGTAGCCACCATCGGCGCCCTGGCCATCGGTTTCCTGCCGGGTGCCGAGTCACAGTTTCCTGAAGCGGTCTTCGTCATGCTGTTCTTCCAGGTAGGCGAGCTCTTCGAGGGCTACGCCGAAGGCAAGAGCCGTGAGAGCATTGCCCACCTCATGGACATACGCCCCGACACGGCCTCCCTGCTCGACGATGCCGCAAAGAGCATCCGCCAGGTTTCTCCCGGCGAGGTGCCCGTAGGCTCCGTCATCGTCATTAAGCCCGGCGAGAAGGTGCCCCTGGACGGTGTGGTCGTCAAGGGCGCGTCGGCCCTGAACACGGTGGCCCTGACGGGCGAGAGCCTGCCGCGCGACGTCCGGGAGGGCGACGAGGTGGTCTCCGGCTGTGTCAACCTCTCCGGTCTGCTGCACGTGCGCACCACGAAGGCCTTTGCCGACAGTACCGTCTCGAAGATTATCAGCCTCGTGGAGCACGCCACCGAGAAGAAGTCGCGCAGCGAAGCCTTCATCACCCGCTTTGCCCGCATCTATACCCCCATCGTCGTCGTGGCAGCCCTGTTGCTGGCCGTGGTGCCGCCGCTCGTAGGCGTGGGCGGCGGCTTCACGGTCTGGCTCTACCGGGCCTTGATGTTCTTGGTGGTTTCGTGTCCTTGTGCGCTGGTCATCAGCGTGCCCCTCACGTTCTTTGGCGGCATAGGCGGCGCCTCGCGTAAAGGCATTCTCATCAAGGGTGCCAGCTACATGGACGTGCTGTCGCGCCTTGGTACGGTGGTGTTCGACAAGACCGGCACGCTGACCTACGGACAGTTCAGCGTGACGGCCGTCCACCCGCAGCTCTGCGACGAGCACCAGCTGCTGCACCTGGCGGCCCACGTGGAGCACTACTCCACCCACCCCATAGGAACCGCCCTGCGAGCCGCCTTCCCCGACGAGGCTACCGACGGCTGCCAGGTGTGCGACGTGAAGGAACTGGCAGGTCAAGGCGTTGTGGCAGAGGTTGTTATGGCGCAAGGAAAGAAGAGTGTGGCCGTGGGCAACGGAAAACTCATGGACAACGTCTGCGGGGCGTGGCACGAGGGCTGCGGCCGGCAGCATGAAGGCACCGTCGTCCACGTGGCCATTGACGGTACGTATGCCGGCCACATCGTCATCAGCGACACGGTGAAGGCCGACAGCCGCGAGGCCCTGGTCCGGTTGAAGCAGGCTGGCGTGGGGAAGACCGTCATGCTGACCGGCGACCGGCGCGAGGTGGCAGCCCAAGTGGCTGAGCAACTGGGCGTTGACGAGTGGCACGCAGAACTGCTGCCTGCCGACAAGGTGGCATACTTTGAAAACAAGGGGAAGGCTGACGGGGGCTATTCAGCGTTTGTGGGCGACGGCATCAACGATGCACCCGTGCTGGCCCGTGCCGACGTGGGCATAGCCATGGGCGGACTGGGCAGCGATGCAGCCATAGAGGCTGCCGACGTGGTGCTCATGACCGACGAGCCCACCAAGATAGCCGAGGCCATACGCATCAGCCGCCGCACGCTCTCCATAGCCCGCCAGAACGTCTGGTTTGCCATTGGTGTCAAGGTGGCCGTGCTGCTCTTGGCCACCTTCGGACTGGCCACAATGTGGCTCGCCGTCTTTGCCGACGTAGGCGTTACGGTGCTGGCCGTGCTCAACGCCATGCGGGCCTTGCGGGCCTGAACTCAGCAGCCCTTCGAGGTCATGATGCCCAGCACCATTTCGTCGGTGGGACCCATGCCGTCGGCTCCTATGGCCGTCAGGTTGCTGATGCTCTTATCGACGCAGTCATCGACGATGCCTTCGGCCGACGTGACGCACTTGCCCTCCATGGAGAGCAGGGCCGACAAGACGGCCGTGGAGACGCCGGAGGTAATCTTCAGCGAGCAGGACGGCTTGGCACCGTCGCAAATCATGCCCGTCAGGTTGGCTATCATGTTCTTCACGCTTCGGCAGATGTGCTCGTACGTGCCGCCCATCAGGTAGGTAATGCCGCAGCTGCTGCCTATGCTGGCCACCACGCAGCCGCAGAGCGCCGACAGCGTGCCGAGGCTTTGCTTGATGTAAATGGCCGTCAGGTGCGAGAGCATGAGGGCACGTATGAGTTCTTCGTGCGTGTTCTCGTTCTCCTTGGCATAGACGCACACGGGGTTCGTGGCGCAGATGCCCTGGTTGCCAGAGCCGGAATTGCTCATGACGGGTATCATGGCTCCACCCATGCGGGCGTCGCAGGCCGAGGCCGTGCGCGAGATGATGTGGCAGAAGATGCTGTTGCCGAAGATGCCCTTAGAGAGCGGCCGGTCGATGGTCTTGCCCAGGTTGTGGCCGTAGTTGCCTTTCAGGGCTTCGCGTGCGGCATTCATGTTGTAGGTGCGCGTCTCCTCGATGAAGCTGATTTCGTCGAGCGGTGTCGTGGTGGCAAAGTCCCACACAAGGCGCATGTTGAGGGCTATTGAGGGGGCTGGGGCTTCTGGGGCTTCTGGGGGGTCTGGAGCTACTGGGGCTACTGGGGCTTCTATGAAGCGGGTGTGCGAGCCGGAGATGACGGCCGTGGCCTCCTTGCCGGCTGCACGACAGGTCACCTCGGCGTAGAGTTTCTCGCTGATGCCCTCCTTGAGCATGACGCGGATGCGGTCTTCGGCAATGAACTGCTTGCCCTCTTCCAGGGCTTCGGGCGACAGGTCTTTCAGCACCTCGAGCTGGTACTGACTCTTGCCGATGAGGGCTCCCAAGGCAATAGCGATGGGCAAGCCTATCATGCCCGTGCCGGGAATGCCCACGCCCATGGCGTTCTTGATGATGTTGGCACTCAGACGTGCCTCTATGTGTTCTGGTCTGCACCCCAGTCTCTCTGTGGCCCTGGCCGTACAGAGAGCCACGCACATGGGCTCCGTACAGCCTATGGCGGGTACCACCTCCTGGTGAACCAGGGCTATAATGCGTTCGCGCGTATCTTTGTCTATCATGTCTGACGGTACTTTCAAATTGAGGGCAAAGTTACGAAGAAGAATGCAAACGGCCAAAAAGAAACAGCCTTTTCTCGCGCCCCTCGCTTGATTTATGTTATAAAAAAGGTAAAAGGAAATTTTTTTGTTGGAAAGTTGGAGGTTTATCAGGCTTTTTTCGTAACTTTGCAACCTATTTCGACGAGTAAATGATAACGTTATATATTTATGGCTGAAACAAAGAAGATTAAGACGGCGCTCATTTCCGTATTCCACAAGGACGGACTGGAGGAGTTGCTGAAGAAACTGAACGAGGAGGGCGTGGCTTTCCTGTCAACGGGTGGCACGCAACAGTTTATTGAATCGTTAGGCTATGCCTGTCAGAAGGTGGAGGACCTGACGACTTATCCTTCCATCTTGGGCGGACGTGTGAAGACACTTCACCCGAAGGTCTTTGGAGGTATTCTGGGGCGTCGTGACAATGAGGGCGACCGTCAGCAGATGGAACAGTACGAAATTCCGGAGATTGACCTGGTTATCGTCGATCTGTACCCCTTCGAGCAGACCGTGGCCAGCGGAGCCGCCGAAGAGGACATCATCGAGAAGATAGACATTGGCGGCATTTCGCTGATACGTGCGGCTGCCAAGAACTTCAATGATGTGGTCATCGTGCCTTCCAAGGCTGAATACGCTGTCCTGTCAGACATCCTCAAGGAGCAGGGCGCCCAGACCACCAAGGAACAGCGCCGCATGCTGGCCACCAGGGCCTTCGGCGTCAGCTCGCACTACGACACCGCCATTCACTCCTGGTTCTCAAAACCCCAAAGTTAGGGGTAAGGGCCTGAACAGACTCAAAATAAAAGATAGTAGTAATAATAAACAAGGGTGGTCGTCCAGACCCCCCAACCCCCTGACTTAGGGGGCTTAAACAGATTAGAAGATATGGGATTATTCAGTTTCGTCCAGGAAATAGCCATGGACTTGGGAACAGCCAACACCATCATTATCAGTGATGACAAGATTGTCGTTGACGAACCCTCAGTAGTAGCCCTCGACCGCCGTACTGACAAGATGATAGCCGTCGGCGAGAAGGCCAAGATGATGTATGAAAAGACGCATGACAACATTCGTACCATCCGTCCGCTGCGCGACGGCGTGATAGCCGACTTCTCTGCTTGCGAGCAGATGATGCGCGGACTCATCAAGATGGTACATACCGGCCACCGCTTGTTCTCGCCCTCGCTGCGCATGGTGATTGGCGTGCCTTCAGGTTCTACTGAGGTGGAGCTGCGTGCCGTGCGCGACTCTGCCGAGCATGCCGACGGCCGCGACGTCTATCTGATTTTCGAACCCATGGCAGCTGCCGTGGGTATCGGTATTGACGTGGAGGCTCCCGAGGGCAACATGATTGTCGATATAGGCGGCGGCACGACCGAGATTGCCGTCATTTCGCTCGGCGGCATTGTCAGCAACAACTCTATCAAGGTGGCCGGCGACGACCTGACGGCCGACATTCAGGAGTACATGAGCCGCCAGCATAACGTCAGGGTGAGCGAGCGCATGGCCGAACGCATCAAGATTGCCGTAGGCTCGGCACTCACCGACCTGGGCGACGAAGCCCCCGAGGACTACATCGTGCACGGCCCGAACCGCATTACGGCCCTGCCTATGGAGGTGCCCGTCTGCTATCAGGAAATAGCCCATTGTCTGGACAAGACGGTGGCCCGCATCGAGACCGCTGTACTCTCGGCTTTGGAGAACACGCCGCCTGAGCTCTATGCAGACATCGTCAAGAACGGCGTCTTCCTGACGGGTGGCGGCGCACTGCTGCGTGGCCTCGACAAGCGTCTGACCGACAAGATTAATATTCAGTTCCACATTGCCGAAGACCCCTTGCACTGTGTGGCCAAGGGAGCCGGCGTCGCACTGAAGAACGTTGACCGCTTCTCGTTCCTCATGCGTTAAGCGTTGAGTATTGATAGCTGAGTGAAGAACCTGCTTGACTTCCTGGCTAAGTATCACCACTGGTTCCTCTTCGTCTTGCTCGAAGTGGCCAGTGTGGTGTTGCTGTTTCAGTACAACAGCTATCAGGGCAGCGTGTGGTTCTCATCGGCCAATGCCGCTGTAGGCTTGCTCTACGAAGGGCGTGCCGCCGTGGAGTCCTTCTTCTCGCTGACAAAGCTTAACGAGGAGCTGACGTTGCGCAATTTCTACCTGGAGCGTCAGGTCAACGAGCTGGCCAGGGCCTACGGCGAGCTGACTCAGGACACGACGGCCATGGAGCGCAACGGGCTGCAGTTTCTGCAGAAGTACAAGGTGATACCGGCCAAGGTCATCTCCAACTCAGTAGATAAGAAGGACAACCTGCTGACCATAGACAAGGGCAGCAAGGATGGCGTGAAGGTCGATATGGGCGTGGCCTGCGGCAATGGTGTCGTGGGCGTGGTCTATATGACGAGCGCCCACTATGCGGTGGTCATTCCGGCCCTGAACAGCAGCTCCTCACGCATCAGCTGTGCCATACGCGGCAGGGGCTATTTCGGCTACCTGCACTGGGCGGGGGGCGATGCCAGTCGTGCCTACGTGGAGGACATTCCCCGACATGCGCAGTTCCATACTGGCGACTGGGTGGTGACGAGCGGTTACTCGTCCATCTTCCCCGCCGGCGTCATGGTGGGGCAGATAGAGAAGATATACAATTCGCCCGACGGCCTGTCCTATCGCCTGCAGGTGAAGCTGTCCACCGACTTTGCAAACCTCCGTGACGTGTGTGTAATCAATGATGAGAGCGTCCTCGAGCAGTCGCAGCTGCTGCATGCTGCCGAAGACTCTTTGAAGGCAAAAGATAACAGATAAAGGCCATGGCAATAGACGTCGTCAAGCGTATCGTGCTGTTTGTGCTGTTTTCTCTGGCACAGGGGTTGGTGCTGAACCGCATCCACCTCTTCGGCTATGCTACGCCGATGCTCTATGTCTATTTCGTCCTGCTCTTCCCCCGTAACTACCCCAAGTGGGCCCTGCTGTTGTGGTGCTTCTCCATGGGGTTGCTCATTGACACCTTTTCTAACACGCCCGGCGTGGCCTCTGCCTCGCTGACCTTCTTAGGGGCGGTGCAGCCCTACTTCCTCATGCTCTTCGTACCACGCGAGGCACCGGAAAACTTTTCCCCCTCCGTGTTCTCGCTCAGCTTCGGCAAGTACTTCCTGTACTCATTCTCCCTCGTGCTGTGCTATTGCCTGCTGTTCTTTGCCCTGGAGGCTTTCAGCTTCTTTAATTGGCTGCACTGGCTCATCAGTTCGGTGGCCAGCACGGCGCTGACGCTCGTCCTGATATGGGTGCTGGAGAACTTCAGGGACGGCCGACAAACGGAAATCCAGATTTAGCAGGGACGGCTGATGAAAGACTTTGAAAAAGACTTCGAGCTGGACAACAGGCGCTACGTCATAGGCGGCGTAGCCATCTTCATCGTCGTGGTGTATATCATACGGCTCTTCTCCTTGCAGATAACGAGCGACGACTACAAGAAGAGCGCCGACTCCAACGCCTTCCTGAAAAAGATAGAGTACCCGGCCCGTGGCATCATCACCGACCGCAACGGCAAGCTGATGGTCTATAACCAGCCGGCCTATGACGTCATGGTGGTCATGAACGAGGTGGGCGACCATCTGGACACCCTTGAGCTCTGCGACGCGCTGAACATTACGAAGGAAGACTTCATCCGCCGCATTGCCACCATGAAGGACCGCAACCGTAATCCGGGCTACTCGCGCTTCACCCAGCAGCTACTCATCAGCCAGCTCTCCGACAAGGACTTCAGCCTGTTTCAGGAAAAGATGTTCCGCTTCCCGGGCTTTTACGTCCAGCGGCGCAGCATTCGCCAGTACAGCTACCCGTACGCCGCCCACGTCTTGGGCGACGTGGCCGAGGTGTCGCCGGCTGACATCGAGCAGGACGATTACTACATACCAGGCGACTACATCGGCAAACTGGGCATAGAGCGCAGCTACGAGAAACAGCTGCGTGGCGAGAAGGGTATTCAGATTCTGTTGCGCGACGCCCATGGGCGCATCAAGGGCCGTTACCAGAACGGAGCACTCGACCAGCGACCCAAGGCCGGCAAGAAGCTGACGCTGGCCCTCGACCTGGAGCTGCAGGCCTTAGGCGAACGGCTCATGGAGGGAAAGATTGGCAGCATCGTGTGTCTGGACCCGAAGACGGGCGAGGTGCTCTGCATGGTGTCGTCGCCCAGCTACGACCCCCGGATGATGGTGGGCAGGCAACGCTCCAAGAACCATGCCCTGCTGAGCCGCGATGCCTGGAAACCTCTGCTCAACCGCAGCATCATGGGTGTCTATCCGCCGGGCTCCACATTTAAGACCTCGCAGGGGCTGACGTTCATGACCGAGGGCATCCTGCACCCCACGGAAACGGCCTATCCTTGTGCTCACGGCTTCAATTTCAAGGGCTTGCATGTGGGCTGCCACGGCCATGGCTCACCGCTCTCGCTCGTGCCGGCGCTCTCCACGTCGTGCAACGGCTACTTCTGCTGGGGCCTGTACTACATGATAGGCAACCGCAAGAAGTACAAGACCGTGCAGGAAGCCATGAACCGCTGGCGCGACTACATGGTCAGCATGGGCTTCGGCTACCCGATAGGCATCGACTTGCCCGGCGAGAAGCGTGGCATGATACCCAATGCCGAGTTCTACGACAAGGCCTATAAAGGCTCATGGAACGGACTGACCATCATCTCCATATCCATTGGTCAGGGTGAGGTGGGAGCCACTCCGTTGCAGATTGCCAACCTGGGTGCTACCATTGCTAACCGGGGCTACTTCCTGACGCCCCACGTGGTAAAGAAAGTGGAGGGCGAACCGCTCGACAGCACTTTTACCAAGCGCCACTACACCCTGGCCAGCCGCGAGGCTTACGACTATGTGGTGAAGGGCATGCGTGCCTCGGCCACGGGGGGAACGTGTAAGGCCCTGGCGCATTACGACTTCGTGGCCTGCGGCAAGACGGGTACGGCGCAGAACCGTGGCCACGACCACTCGGTCTTCATGGGCTTTGCACCCATGGACAACCCGCAGATTGCCGTCGCCGTCTATGTGGAGAATGGCGGTTGGGGTGCTACCTACGGTGTGCCCATCGGCGGCTTGATGATGGAACAGTACATTAAGGGCAAACTCTCTGAGTCGTCAGAGCGCAAGGCCACAGAAATACAACATAGGAGAATAGCGTATGGGTCAGTCGAGAGATAGAAGAAGCACCAGCGTGCTCAAGTCGTTAGACTGGTGGACGATAGGCATCTACCTGGCGCTGCTCACCTTTGGGTGGATCAGCGTCTGCGGAGCCAGCTATACTTACGGCGATACGGACATCTTCAGCCTGAGCACCCGTTCGGGCATGCAGATTGTGTGGATAGGCACGTCCATCACGCTGGGTTTTGTCATCCTCATGCTCGACGACCGCTTCTATGATACCTTCTCATATATTATCTACGGCTTGTTGCTGGTGCTGCTCTTTGCTACCATCTTCAATCCACACTCCATCAAGGGCTCCCGCTCCTGGCTGGTGTTAGGGCCGTTGAGACTGCAACCGGCAGAGTTTGCGAAGTTTGCTACGGCCTTGGCCTTGGCCAAGCTGATGAGTACTTACGGCTACAACATTCATAACTGGAAGCACTTCATGGCCACGCTGGCCATCATCATCGTGCCCATGGTGTTCATTGTGTTGCAGCGCGAAACGGGGTCGGCCCTGGTTTATACGGCCTTCTTCCTCATGTTCTATCGTGAGGGCATGCCGGGCTCCATCCTCTTTACGGGTGTGGCGGCCGTCATCTACTTCGTGGTAGGCATACGTTTTGAGGACACTATGCTCTTTGGCACGCCCACCAGCGTGGGACGCTTCACGGTGCTGCTGCTTATCCAGCTCTTCACTGCCAGCATGGTGCAGGTGTATTGTAAGAACAAGAATCTGTTTCTGCAGATGGTGCTCTACAGCATCGGCATTACGCTCGCGGCCGTCTTAGTCTCGGTCTATGTGGTGCCTTTTGACGTGGTGTGGGTACAGTTGGTACTCATGGTGCTGATGATAGGCTACTTGCTGTGGATGGCTCTTGGCACGCGTCTGCGCAATTACTACTTCATCGTGCTTTTTGCCATAGGCAGCATGGCTTTCTTCTATTCGGCCGACTACGTGCTGAACCATGTCATGGAGGCTCACCAGCGTACACGTATCAACGTGTTGTTAGGGCTTGAGGAAGACTTGCGGGGTGCGGGCTACAACGTGCACCAAAGCGAGATAGCCATTGGTTCCGGCGGTCTGGAGGGCAAGGGCTTTCTGAATGGTACGCAGACCAAGCTGAAGTACGTGCCTGAACAGGATACAGACTTCATTTTCTGTACCGTAGGCGAGGAGGAAGGTTTCTTGGGCTCGGCCAGTGTCTTGCTGTTGTTCCTGGCACTGATTTTGCGGCTTATCAAGATGGCCGAGCGGCAGCCGTTCCGCTTCGGGCGAGTCTATGGCTACTGCGTGGCGAGCATTTTCCTTTTCCACGTGTTCATCAACGTGGGAATGGTGCTTGGCCTGACGCCTGTCATTGGCATTCCGTTGCCGTTCTTCAGCTACGGCGGCTCCTCGTTGTGGGGCTTCACGCTGCTGCTGTTCATCTTCCTGCGCATCGACGCAGGCCGTAACCTCATCAGGTCGTAAGGCTTTTCCCCGTGCTACTTGTTTCTTGAGATGGTCATGCCGACGTTGGCAATGCCGGGCAACGACTCGCGCTTCATGTTGTGGCGAACGCTGATGTCGAGCGTGTCGCCAGCTTGCAGCTGCAGGGTGGTCAGATGGAAGTTGTACTGGTAGAAGCTCAGACCGCGCCCTTTCACATGCCCATCCTTATCAACAAGTCGGCAGCTCAGCGTGTCCATCCTGACGACGTGGCGAGGACGCACATGCTGTTCAACGACCAGAAAGAGGCTCATGAAGGGGAAACTGTCGTTAATGCGCAGCCCTATCTCCTCTTTATAGTCGGTCGTGGCCTTCACCACGATGTTCTTGAAGTGCAGCGTGTCGCCTCGTTCCCAACCGGCGAGTGACGTTGACTCGTAGTGGCTGTAGATGGTGTTGTCGTCGCAGGCGCTGAGCGTCAAGAGCGTCACCAGGGCAAGGAGCCAGAGGGCGAACTGGCTTTTACGTGTTGGCATGGGGCTGCTGAGGCTGCTGGGGCTTTGTGGACTGCTGAGGCTGTTGAGGCTTCTGGGGCTTCTGGGGCTTCTGGGGCTGCTGAGGCTTCTGGGGCTTTTGGGCCTTCTGGGGCTGCTGGGTCTTCTGGGGCTGCTGGGCCTTCTGGGCCTCCTTGGACTGCTGAGGCTTCTGGGCCTTCTGAGGCTGCTGAGACTCCTTGGACTTGCGCTTTTTCTTCTTCTTCACCTTGTCGAAGCGGTTGATGCTCTCCTGCGTGGCCAGATCCATGGGGCCTTGCTCCTCAACCTGTCCGTCCTCCTGGAGTGACTCGGGCTTTTCTCCGTTGCGGTTCAGCTCAATGATGGCTTTAGCCCTTTCGGCTGTGATGACCTCCAGATTAGCGGCGATGTTCTTGTCGGTAGAGTAGGTGAGCATGCCTGCCAGGATGTCACTCTTGAAGAGGTAGTAGTCTGCGTCCTGTGTCTGTAGCACGACCTCCTTGCTGGGCAACTTGCGACCTGCCTCAATGTAGTCATCGACTTCGTAGTTCAGACAGCATTTCAACTTGGCACACATGCCGGCCAGCTTCTGCGGGTTCAGCGAGATGTCCTGGAAGCGGGCTGCACTGGTACTGACGCTTGAGAAGTTCTTCATCCACGTGGCACAGCAGAGTTCACGGCCGCAAGGGCCCGTTCCACCAATGCGCCCTGCCTCCTGGCGCGCGCCAATCTGCTTCATCTCTATGCGCACGTGGAAAGCGGCTGCCAGGTCCTTGATGAGCTGACGGAAATCGACTCGTTCGTCGGCTATGTAGTAGAAAATGGCCTTGTTGCCGTCGCCCTGGTACTCCACGTCGCCTATCTTCATCTGCAGGCCAAGCCCTTTGGCTATTTCGCGGCTTTCTATCATGGTGGCATGTTCGCGGGCCTTGGCTTCGTGGTACTTGTCCATGTCAATCTGGCGGGCTATGCGGTAGATGCGCTTGATGTCGTCGGCACTCTTCAGGTTTGCCTTCTTCAGTTGCAGGTTCACCAGACGGCCTGTCAGCGTCACCACGCCAATGTCGTGACCAGGGCTGGCCTCTACGGCAACGATGTCGCCCTTCTTCAGGGGCAGGTTGTTCACGTTGTGGTAGTAGCCCTTACGTGTATGCTTAAACTGCACCTCTACAAGGTCTGTCGAGTCGGCATTGCCTGGCACGTCGGCCAGCCAGTCGTAGGTGTTCAGCTGGCGGTCTTGCCGGCCAATGGCTTTCTTGCAGAGTCCTCGGTCGCAGCCGGTTATGAGTTCTAATTCTTTTTCCATTCTTATTTCTGTAATAATAACATAATCATTTGTAGGGCGAAGTCGAAGAAAACAATCTTTGCATTGGCATTCTGACCGATGTCGCGTAGCGCCCGGTTGGCCAGTTCGCTCATCGGTATGACGTTCGCCTCGTTGATGAAGCGGGCGAAGTTCTTGGCAAACTCCTCTTCCTGCTGGGTCATGTAGCAGAGTTCCTCCTTGCGGAAGTTATACATGAAGTTCTCGCGCACCAGCTGCAGGAAATATTCCAGGAAGCGCTTTTGCTTCTCGCGGCCCAGCGTGGCCATGGTGTCGCTCCAGCGTTTCAGTTCTTTGACGTGGCGCTGGTAGGCTTGGCGCATGAGCAGCTTGAAGAGGTCAAGGAATTGCTCCTTCTCGCTACCCGTTTCGAGCTCTTCGATGGCCTTGAGCCAGTTGCCGTTGGCTCTGCGTGCTATGCGTGTGGCGTCAGCTTCGCCCAGTCCTCGCCGCTCCATCAGGGCCTGGCGCAGGGCTTCGTTGTCAATCTTCTTTACGTCAATGCGTTGCACGCGGCTTCTGATGGTCTCCAGCAGCTTGTCGGGTTCTTGGCTTACCATGATAAACACCGTCTGCTGGGGTGGCTCCTCAATGAGCTTGAGCAACTTGTTGGCACACTCAATGTTCATGCGTTCTGGCAGCCAGATAATGCTGACCTTGTAGCCGCCCTGGCTCGACTTCAGCGACAGGTTGTGGATCAGGGCGTCGCTCTCACCGGCCGTGATGATGGCCTGCTGGTTCTCTCCACCCATGGCCTGCATCCAGTCGTCCATGCTGAAGTACGGGCCCCTCATGATGAGCTCATGCCACTGGGCGGCGAAGTCCAGACTGACGGGCTTGTGGTCGGCACCCATGGAGGAGAGCTTGATGGTGGGGTAGGTAAAGTGCAGGTCAGGGTGCTGCAGCTTCTGGAGCATGGCTTGGGTGTTGGGTGATGGGTGTTGGGTGTTGGAGGCCAGCAGGTGGCAGCCGAAGGCAACGGCCAAGGCGAGCTTGCCACTGCCTTGTGGGCCGCAGAGCATGAGCGCGTGGGGCAGGCGCCCCCCGTCGGCCATCTGCAACAGCCGTTGCTGTATGTCTTTCTGTCCTATTACCTCACTCCACGTCATAATAATCGTCTTGCTATTTCGACCACGCTATCGACGGCTGACACGGTGTAGAAATGGATGTTCTTCACCCCATGCCGATACAGCTCCTGACACTGCTGTGTAGTCCACTCAATGCCTAACTGACGGGCTTGTTCGTCGGTGTGGCACTTCACGATTTCGCGTGCCAGTGGCTCAGGTATGTCGCAGTGGAACGTCTTGGGCACCACGCTCAGTTGGCTCAGCTTGGCGAAGGGCTTGATGCCTGGTACGATGGGGATGACGATGCCCATCTGGCGAGCGCGCTCCACGAAAGCGAAGAACTTCTCGTTATCGAAGAACAGCTGCGTCACGGCATACTGAGCCCCCAGGTCTTGCTTCTGCTTGAGGTACTGCATGTCCATTTCCAGGTTAGGAGCCTCTTCGTGCTTCTCTGGGTAGCAGGCTACGCCGAAGTCGAACTTCTTGCCAGGGTGCTTGATGGGGGTGCCGTCGGCAAAGAAGCCCTCGTTGAAACGTACCACCTGGCGTATGAGGTCGGTGGTGTGGGCGTGTCCGCCTGGCGTCGGTTGGAAGTGGCTGTCCTCCTTGGCCTTGTCACCACGTAGCAGCATGAGGTTCCTGATGCCCAGAAACTGCAGGTCGAGCAGTTCGTACTCTATCTCCTCGATGGTGCGTCCGCTACAGATGACGTGGGGCTCCACCGGAATGTTGTACTTCTGCTGAATGGCTGCCGCTATGGCTACGGTACCGGGACGGCGACGCACGCGCAAACGCTCAAACTGACCGCCGGGCAACTCCCGATATACGTACTCCGAGTGGTGAGTGGTAATGTTGATGAAGGCCGGGTTGAAGGGCACCAGCTTGTCGATGGTGCGAAACAGCGACTCCGTGCCGTTACCCTTTAGGGGCGGCAACACTTCGAAGGAGAAGCGACGTTCGTCCTTCTCCTGTCCTGTGATGTAGTCTGCTATGGTGGCCATGGCCCTTTACTTCTTCAGCCTGTATATGCGGAACGACATAGCGGGCAGTTCGTCGTTGAGCTGAGCTTTCTTGCCGTCCATGACTACCTGAGCCGTGCCCTTCTTGGGGGTGATGAACTCAGGCTTCTCTATGCTGTTCTCGTCGTCCATGCCGTCGTGACTGAGGGTGAGTGTCTGGGCTGTTCCTGCCGTCTTGACGTCTTGCAGGTTGAAGCAGACGACCTGCTTCTGCTTCGAGGTGTTGGCCACCTTAATGATAACCTCGCCCGTCTTGCTGTCGAAGGCTGCGCTGCCCCAGAGACCGCCCTGTCCGTCCTGGTTGGCTACGGGCTTCTTCTGCATGGTCAAGGACAGCACGTTGGTGCCGGCATTCGTGGCGTACATCTGCTGCACGTAGTAGCTGACGCTCTTGAACATCTCCGTCTGGTCATACCATATCTGGTCCGGACGCCACTGCCAGCCATCCACGTGGGCAAAGAGTGGGGCGGGGGTGGTCATGTGAACCACGTCGGCATTGCGCTCGAAGCCCGTCATGAAGGCAGCCTCCAGAATGGCGGCTTCGTAGTGGTTCCACTTCTTGCCCTTGCCGTGGCAGGCATACTCGCCGGCAAACACCTTCGGACCCTTGCGGTCGTACGAGTCATAGCGCAGGCCGTGGCTCAGGAACCACGCCTCGTCGCGGTAGTAGTGCTCATCCACCAGGTCTGCCTTCTGAGCCTTCATGGCCTTCCAGCCGTCCTCGAAGCGGTAGGTGGCATCGGGTACGTCCTCAGGCACGGGGCCGCTGGTGCCTACAATCTTGATGTCAGGATACTTGGCGCGAATGGCGGCTACGAAGGGCTTGAGGCGCTCGTAGTAGAACTCGCCCCACTGCTCGTTGCCCACGCCGATAAACTTCATGTTGAAGGGGGCCGGGTGGCCCATGTCGGCGCGCACTTTGCCCCACTTCGAGGTGGCGGGTCCGTTGGCAAACTCAATGAGGTCCAGGCAGTCGTCAATGTAGGGCTGCAGCTGGTCCAAGGGTACGTGGGCCTTCTCGTTCTCCCAGTTCTGGTACTGACAGGCCATGCCTACGTTCAGAATGGGCAGCGGCTCGGCGCCGATATCTTCAGAGAGCTGGAAGAACTCGAAGAATCCGAGTCCGTAGCTCTGGTAGTAGTCAGGATAGTAGCGGTAGTCGAAGGTGTATTCCCAGCGGTTGTGGTTCAGCGGACGGTTCTCCACGGGGCCCACGCTGTTCTTCCACTGGTAGCGCTCCTCCAGGTCGCCACCCTCTACGATGCATCCACCGGGGAAGCGGAAGATGCCGGGCTTCAGGTCGGCCAGGGCTTGTGCCAGGTCGCGGCGCATGCCGTTCTCACGACCCTTGAAGGTGTTGACGGGGAAGAGTGAGACGTGCTCCAAGGCTACGGCGTTGTCGCCCTTCAGGAAGATGCGCAGCTTGGCGTGCTTCAGGTCTTGGGGCGACGTCAGCTTGAGGGTATATTTCTTCCAGTCGGCCGATGTCACGTTGAGCTCTTCTTCCACGAACTGCTGCTCTTCGCCCATGGAACTCTCGTCTATGAGCTGTACGCGCAGGGCGGCACTACCCTGTAAGGCCTTGGCCCAGACGCTGAAGCGGTACTGCTCGTTCTTCTTGACACCAATGCCGAAGTAGCCTTCGTTCACCATGCCCGTACGGCGCTCCTTATGGCCGGGGCTGCTCAGTACCACATAGTGGGGGCAACGCTCAAAGGGACCGTCGTTCTTCAGCTCCACGCGGCCGAAGGTCTGCCAGCCCATGAAGGCCTGCGGAAATTCGAACGAGCGGTTCTTCACCAGCTCGCCGTAGAGACCGCCGTCGGCAGCAAAGTTAATATCCTCGAAGAAAATACCGTACATGGTAGGCTGTATGGGCGCGCCCAGTTTTTTGGCGTTTACGTCCATGACAAAGGTTTGTGCGCTCGCGCTGATGGCGGCAGAGAGTGCCAAGGCACTGGTCAGTAATTTAATGCTTGTCATACTTCATTGTGTTTTGGTTTTCAACTTTGACGGACAAAATTAGTTAAATTATTCGTCATACGCAAACGTTTCTCGCCGAAAACCGCTATATTTGTAACTTATTAACGAAAAAGAACTCATAATACGTTAGGAACGATGAAGAAAATTCTTGTTGCAGAAGACAATGACAGCAACTTCTTGCTGATGACGTACGTGCTGAAAGGGCATTACGAATACGTACGCGCCGAGAATGGATTGGAGGCCGCACGCATGGTTAATAACGACGAAAGTATCGACCTTGTGCTGATGGACCTGCGCATGCCCGTTATGGACGGCCTGCAGGCCACAAAGGTCATCAAGCAAAAGCGCCCTCACCTGCCCGTCATAGCCATTACGGCTAATGCTTTCGATGCAGACCGTGAGCGCGCTCTTGCCGCTGGTTGCGACGACTTCCTCTCGAAGCCTGTTGCTTACCAGGCGTGTCTTGAGTTGCTGGCCAAGTATCTTGAGGGTTAGTTGCCAATAGCTGACAGCCAACCCCCAACACCTTACTTCACCACGATGACCAGATACTTGCTGTTGTTCCAGAACTGCTGGGGGTTCGTGATGTGCAGCACCTTCTGACCCTCTGAGTCCTCGTCGATGGTGTAGCTGCCGGCGGGGTGCGAGGTCTTGATGTCGGCCTTCTTCGAGTAGAGCTTGATTTCCTTTGTGGTGCGAATGTCTATCTTCGTAAAGTAGTCGTTGTTGTAGTTGCCACTCACCTTAGCCTTCTTGAAGAGTCCGCCGCCGTCCAGAATGCCCTGGTTCTTCAGCTCCTTCTTGGTGCCATAGACGAAGTAGGCCGTGTTCAGCTGAGTGTCCTGGTGGCTGATGGTCTGCTGGTTCTGGGTGTTCTCCTCCGTCAGGCTCTGCACGTCGGTGCTCAGCTCCGTGACACGCTGGTCCAGCTCGGCTATGTGGATGTTCTTAGCCTCCAGTTCTGCCTGCAACTCTGCTATCTGCTGGTCTTTCAGCTCCAGCTGCTTGGTGAGGTTGTCCAGCGCCTTCTGCAGGGCCTCGCTCTTGACGGTGCTCTGCTGCAGCTGCTGGCGCAGCTTGTTGATGAGCGTGCGGTTCTGCTCCATGGTCGATTTAATGAACTGCATGTTCTCTTGGATGCGAGCCTTGGCATTGCTTCCCTCTCCAGCGCGTGCCAGGTTAACACGGCCTTGTGCCTCGTTGATGACGCGGAAAC
The DNA here is from genome assembly GCA_002393705.1 of Prevotella sp. UBA4341. Taxonomy (GTDB): domain Bacteria; phylum Bacteroidota; class Bacteroidia; order Bacteroidales; family Bacteroidaceae; genus Prevotella. The sequence goes on from DGTH01000044.1 coordinate 17,374, forward strand.
CCTCTTCAATGTCGTTGAAGGTCGTCATCAGGTCGTTAATCTCATTGTCGCGCTGAGCTATAATCTGGTTCAGCGAGTCACGCTCCTGCATGGCCTTGAGCTCAGCGTCACTGTTCTTTCCTAAGTTACACGATGCCAGCGCTGCGCAGCACATGGCAAATACAAATACCTTTTTCATAATCACACTATTTTGTTTTCGATTTACTGATTTTCTATTTTCGATTTTTCGAGGAAACTCTTCACTCTTCGCTCTTCACTCTCCGCTTCCCTTCCACCACGACGACTATTTCGCCGCGAGGTTCCGTCTGGCTGAAGTGGCTGACGAGCTCCTCCAGCGTGCCACGGCGGCTCTCCTCGTGCAGCTTCGATATTTCGCGGCACACGGAAGCCCTGCGCTCACTGCCGAAGACCTCCTTCAGCTGCTCGAGCAGCTTCAGCGTGCGGTAGGGCGACTCGTAGAACACCATCGTGCGCTCCTCCTCGCGCAGCGCCTCAATGCGGCTCTGACGACCCTTCTTGGGAGGAAGGAACCCCTCGAAGACGAAGCGGTCGCAGGGCAGTCCGCTCGACACTAAGGCCGGCACAAAAGCCGTAGCCCCCGGCAGCGTCTGAACCTCCACGCCAGCCCTGACGGCCTCTCTGACCAGAAAGAAGCCCGGGTCACTGATGCCCGGCGTGCCGGCGTCGCTTATCAGGGCGATGGTCTGCCCCGCCTTCAGGCGCTCCACGATGCCCGCCGTCGTTCCGTGCTCGTTAAACTTGTGGTGCGACACCAGGTGGTTCTTGATGTCGTAGTGCTTCAGCAGCACGCCCGACGTGCGCGTGTCCTCAGCCAGCACCAAGTCGGCCTCCTTGAGCGTTCTCACCGCGCGCAGCGTCATGTCCTCCATGTTGCCCACGGGTGTCGGTACAATGTAGAGTATGCCCATACAGCGGTCAAAGGTAGTTAATTATTCTTTATGTTGAACAAAAAAGTATGATTTCTTTGCAATTTTTAATAAGGAATGCTTAATTTTGCATCGTTATGACAGAAAATTCAGGGGGTGAGGCACGCCGGCCCGGCAGAATAGAAGTGGTGTGTGGCTCCATGTTCTCAGGCAAGACCGAGGAGCTTATCCGCCGCATGAGGCGAGCCGAGTTTGCTCGACAGAAGGTAGAGATATTCAAACCCGCCATCGACACGCGCTACAGCCAGGACGACGTGGTCAGCCACGACCGCCACGCCATACCGTCAACACCCATTGACTCCTCGGCCAGCATCCTGCTGCTGTCCAGCGACATTGACGTCGTGGGCATTGACGAGGCACAGTTCTTCGACGAAGGCATCGTCAGCGTCTGCAACGAGCTGGCCTACCGGGGCGTGCGCGTCATCGTGGCCGGTCTCGACATGGACTTCCGAGGAGAGCCCTTCGGCCCCATGCCCGCCCTGTGCGCCATAGCCGACGACGTCACCAAGGTCCACGCCATCTGCGTTAAGTGTGGACGCCTGGCCTACGTCTCCCACCGCATGGTCAGCGACGAGCGTCGCGTCCTCTTAGGCGAAACGCAGGCGTACGAGCCCCTCTGCCGCGAGTGCTACGAGAAAGCAAAAAAATCAGATATTGGACAATCTGACGATTGAACACAGCATGCAATAGTGAAATAGTAAAATAGTATAATAAGATGAAAACCATCACCTTCGACACCTTTGTCCGTGGACTCATCGTGCTGCTCATAGCCGCCGGAGTGTTCTACATGCTCAACCTCCTAAGCAGCGTCCTACTGCCCTTCTTCGTAGCCTGGCTCTTGGCCTACTTGCTCTACCCGCTGGTCAAGTTCGTCCAGTACAAGCTGCACGTCAAAATTCGCGCCCTCTCCATCGTCATTACCCTCATCGTCGTCATCGCTGCCATTACGGGCGTCATCTGGCTCATCGTGCCCCCCATGATTGAGCAGTTCGAGAAGCTCGGACAGGTGGCTACGCACTACCTGCAACAGGAGACCAACATTGCCAGCTTCCCCGACGCCATACAGGACTGGATGCAGGCCAACAGCGACGAGTTGGAAAAGTTCTTCCAGAGCGACGACTTCACCCAGGCCGTCAGGGAGGCGCTGCCACAGGTCTTCAACGTCATAGGCCAGACGGCCAACGTGCTGATGAGCGTCGTGGGGTCGTTCATTACCTTATTATATATGTTCTTCATCCTGCTCGACTACGAGTACCTTACCAGCAACTGGATACGCATCTTCCCCAAGAAGAACCGCCCCTTCTGGCAGGGACTGGCCGACGACGTGGAGCGCGCCATGAACAGCTACATGCGCGGTCAGGGCCTCGTGGCCCTCACCATGGGCATACTCTTCTGCATCGGCTTTACCATCATCGACTTCCCCATGGCCATCGGCCTCGGCATCATGATAGGCATCATGGACCTCGTGCCCTACCTGCACTCTCTGGCCCTCATACCCACCGTCTTCCTGGCTCTGCTCAAGTCGGCCGACACGGGCCAGAACTTCTGGCTCATCCTCATCAGCGCCCTGGCCGTGTTCCTCATTGTCCAGATTATCATCGACTTCGTCGTCACGCCCAAGGTCATGGGCAAGGCCATGGGTCTGAACCCCGCCATCCTGCTGCTCTCGCTCTCCGTTTGGGGTGCCCTGCTCGGCTTTATCGGACTCATCATCGCCCTGCCCCTCACCACCATCCTCATGGTCTATTATCAGCGTTACGTCACCAAGGACGAAGATCCACCCTCACCGCCTGCCACCAACGAAACGTCAAAATGACGGGCATCGGTTTGGTTTTTTAAGTAACATGCAAAAAATAGGTTGGGATTTTCGAGGTACGAGGATTCATCGAGGTACGAGGTGCGAGGTACGAGGTGCGAGAATAGTTAAGAATAAAAGAGAAAGGCTTGCGAGGTAATGCTTCGCTTGCCGGCAGAGTAGTAACCCTTGTTAGAACAGTTACTCATAAAAAGTTGAAAATACTAAAAACTGACGCACTTTAGTTAAAGTTTTTGTTTTACAGCGTGTTAGACCGCGTCAGTTTGCTTTTTTCCGAGGTACAAACTGACGCGGTGAAA
>DGTH01000074.1:0-12293 GCA_002393705.1 Prevotella sp. UBA4341
ATATCAATATGAACAGAATAAATATAAACCATAAGAAGGAAAGAAGCATGAACGTGATGATGAAGTTGCTCGGCGCAGCATTCTTCATTCTTCTCTCTTCATTCTTCATTTCCTGCAGCAAGGATTTCTTAGACAAGACACCGGAAGGAGAATATATCGAGGACAACTTCTATGATTCTGACGATGCCCTCTACGCCTCTACGGCTCCGCTCTACAACCGTGCCTGGTTCGACTACAACACACGTGGTATGCTACTGCTCGGCAGTCTGCGTGCCAATGATGCCTATTCACCCTACAACTGGCCTGAGTATGGTATGTTTACTGTCACGGCCCTGAACGAATACCTGAGTGACATCTGGGCTGGATTTTTCTCAGTGGTCACGATGGCCAATGCTACGATTGAGAATATTGAAACCAAATCAACGGATAACGTGACGGAGGGAGCCAAGCGGACGGCCATCGGCGAGGCGCGCCTGATGCGTGGCGTGGCCCTGTTCTATGCCATGCACGTCTGGGGGCCGTTAGTGCTGTTCGAGAGCAATCAGGAGGTGGTGGATAATCCCGTCCGTCCGCGAAACCCTGAGGAAGACGTGTTCAAGTTCGTCATCAACGACCTGACTTACGCTGCCGAGAACCTGCCTGAGAGTCCCTACGCTTCCGGTCGTGCTACCTGCTGGAGTGCCAAGGCCATGCTGGCCAAGGTCTATCTGGCCCGTTCGGGCTGGGACAAGTCGCAGCGCGACGAGGCAGACCTGGCACTGGCCAAGAGATACGCTCTCGACGTCATCGAGAACAGCGGCAGCAAACTGCTCGACGACTATCACAACCTGTTCAAATACCGTTACAACAACAACGAGGAGTCGCTGCTGGCTTGCCAGTGGTACAAATCGACCACCCTGCAGTGGTACGTCTGCAATGCCCACCATCTCGGACCTTTGTGCCGACAGCAAGATGCTGGGTGGCGTGATGTGCTGGAGTGCCCTGAATGCTTCGCCCGACATGCTGATGCAGTATCGCTACAAGGGCAGCAACGGTGCCTATAAGTGGGAGACCATACGCCGTGACGCTTCATTCTGCACACCAGGCGTACACTACGACTACATCTGCATGGCAGATGGCGGCTACACCTACGAAGGCACTGCCGCGCCCATCAAGAAAGGTGTGGTGGGCGGACCTGATGACGACAACGATGGATATGTGGCTATGATGTGCTCGCCACTAAACACCTACATCATCCGTTTGGCAGATGTCTATCTGATCTATGCCGAGGCTTGCTTGGGCAATAACTCATCTCTGACGGGCGAGGGCCTGCAGTATTTCAATGCCGTGCGCCGCCGTGCTGGTATTGACGAGGCGACGTCTATCACCTTCGAGGACATCATCCGTGAGCGCCGCGTGGAGTTCGGCATGGAGTTTATGAACTGGTATAGCATGCTGGAGTGGTATAAGTGGAAGCCCAACTTCATGCTCAACTACTTGAACAACCAGTATCGCGGCTGCACCTACAACGAGGTGCGGGTGGGAGCAGACAACGAACTATCGTTCTACCACAATCCTGACAACGACTGGGAGGAAGTCGTTCAGACAGAGTTCGGCGACCTGGTGGCACCCGATGTGACACCTGTCATTACCAACGACAACATCTTCCTGCCTTATCCTGAGGCCGACGTTATTCAGAACCCGTATCTGAAGCGCGAACCAGAGCATTATAACTTTAACGAATAAAAACGTATCAGCATTATGAACAATATAATAAATAAGGTAAAGAAATTGGCATGGGTGATTTTACCTTTTTACCTTTTCACCTTTTTACCTTTTATCACATCGTGCAAAGACGATGACGGCGGACAACCCGTCATTGAGCGCGTTCGACTGACAGACCCCGAGAAGGCAGACTCTGCCTTCACTGTAGCAGGCTTAGGACAGATGATTCTCATCGAGGGTCGCAACCTCGGAGGTGCAAGGAACATCTATATCAACAACCAGGACTGCTACTTCAATGCCAACTACAACACGGACACGCATATCATCATGACCATTCCGTCAGACCTAATCGTCTATGGGGCAGATAACTCGCTGCCTATGGAAATCCGCGTAGAGACTACGCATGGAACGGCCGTCTATGGCTTCCATGTCATTGCAGGTGTACCGTCCATTGAGTATTACAAGGCCGACATGCCGCTGAACAGTGAGGGCATTCCTGAGATGCAGCCCGGACAGACAGTGGAACTGCACGGTTCGCTGCTCCATGAGATAGAATCCGTCTATGTGGCAGACCTTGACACCGTAAAACTGGCTGACTGTCCCAAGTGGGAGGTTAACGACAGTTGCACCGTGGCATACGTGACAATGCCCGCAACGATTCCCGCACAAGGCATCATCGTTATGGAGTGCTTTGCCGGTACGGCCTACTGTGGCTTCTCGAAATCGCCCATGGCTCCGGAACTCATCAGCGTATTCCCCGATATGCCAATACCCGGACAGACTATCACCCTCATGGGTAAATATCTGACCGACCTGATGGCTATTAATATCGGTGGCGAGATTGACATCGACCTCGATGACGTCACCGTCAGCGATGCACAGGACAAAGTAACCTTCAAGATGCCCAGCCAGATTCCGTCAACGGCGGCCACGGGCACCATCAAACTGAGAACCCTGGGCGGCGTGACCGAACTGCCGTTCTACCGATATGACTGGATATTGGAGGACTTCGACGGCAACGGCACCAACCAGAACTGGAACTGGGGTACTGACGTGCGCGGTGCCTGGTGGGACGCTGCTTCGTTCACCGTAGAGCCAGCATCTGGTGGGTGGATTGGCTTCGAGGCCTACGCCGGATGGTGGGATCACAACATACAGTTCAATGGCAAGCAGGCTCCTGCGGGCATTGAGTCCACCACACCGCTGACCGACCTCGAACTGCGCTATGAGGTCTATCTGCCTCAGATGCCGGATGCTACTTGCTACACCCAGATTACCTTCATGGGCGGTACCGTTGACAGAACCGACATTGCCGACCATTACACGGGCAAGACCCTTGTCGGCGAATGGATGAGCGTGGCTATTCCGCTGACGAAGTTCGGCGAAGGAACCTACGGCGACCTCGTTGGCGCTGCTCCTGGTGACGACGGCAACTTCAAGATATACCACGACTTCGAGAGCAGAGAGGGCGTCTGGTTCGCCGTTGCGTATGATAATTTCCGTATTTACAAAATCAAGTAACCAATATGAAGACATTAAAAAATATGCTTATCGCAGCCTGCGCCATCCTGGCGCTGGCTGCCTGCAGCAGCGACGACAGCGTGAGTGTGAGCAACCCGAAGGTGCAGTTCTGTGCCGTGGGCGACACGAATAGTGCCGTCAGTCAGCTGACGTTTTCCAAGTGGAGTAGTTTCCAGATGGTGGATATCCAGAGCAACATCGATTGGCAGGTGAGCTGCGATGCCGACTGGGTGACACTCTCCAACCACTCCGGCGTACCCATGACAGGCAAGACACTCCACCTGAAAGTGACAGTGACAGAGAACCCGACAGAGCAGAACCGTACGGCCAACATCACACTGACGGCGGGCGGACAGACTGCGAAACTCGCCGTCGTACAGAATGCCACTTATGTGGATCCCCTCGGATGGATTTCGGCCGAGGATGCCGGCAATGCCATGAAGATTGGCCTGAACCTCTACAATTCGCTGGAGGCATACGGCACATGGTTCGACTGGACGGACGACCCCATCGAGACATTCCAGACCTGCTGGGGCAACCCGCTCGTCACTGCCGACTGGTTCAACGCTGTAAAGGCCAACGGCTTCAACGCTGTGCGCATCCCCGTGACATGGTTCCCCCATACCGACGACAATTTCCAGGTGACGGAGAAATGGATGAACCGCGTCGAAGAGGTGGTAAAATATGGACTGGATGCCGGACTCTACGTCATCCTCAACGTACACCACGACACCGGTGGGGAATGGCTGGCAGCCGACCTGAGCAACATCGACGAGATTTCAGAAAAGTACGTCAACCTGTGGACGCAGATTGCCACCCGCTTCGAGCAGTACGACGACCACCTGATGTTCGAGAGTTACAACGAGATTCTTGACGAGAACAAGCAATGGGTGAATGCCGAAGGTGATGCCTTTATCGCAGTCAACCAGCTGGCACAGACCTTCGTCAATACCGTTCGCAGTCTTGGTGAGAACAATCAGCACCGCAACCTCATTGTCAATACCTATGCTGCCAACGGATCGCACGACATGCTCGACCCCTTCGTCATTCCTACCGATCAGATTCCCGAACACCTCATGGTGCAGGTTCACAACTATGACCCTGCCGACTTCTGTAGGATGACAAAGGAACTGAATGACGATGAAGAACTGCCCGTGTGGACGGAGGACTACCAGAACGAACTGGCCGCAGAGTTGGACATCCTGATAGACTATTACAACACCAACCACGTGCCCATCATCATCGGCGAGTTTGCCGCTAACGACAAGATTGCCGAGGAGGAGCGTGCCAAGTATGCTGAGTTCATGGTGACCTACTGCCGCCAGAAGGCTAATATCTCTTTGTTCTATTGGAACGAGATTATAAGCCGCACTACCTTCCAGCCTACTTATCCGACATTGATGAATGCCCTGTTAAAGGCGAAAGAGTATTGATTATGAAGAAACTGATTATGTTATCCTTTGCATTAGCACTCTTCTGGGAGAGTGCTAATGCCACCGACCGTTATCGCAATCCCGTCATTCCGGGCTTCTATCCAGACCCGAGCATCTGCCGTGTCGATAGCGACTACTATCTGGTGAACAGCACCTTCGACTACTTCCCCGGCGTTCCCCTGTGGCACAGCCGCGACCTGGTGAACTGGGAACAGATAGGTCACTGCCTGACGCGCAAGAGTCAGGTGAACTTGAGCGGAGCCCTCTCGTGGGGAGGCATCTATGCCCCCACCATCCGCTACAACGACGGCACGTTCTACATGATTACCACCAACACCACCGGCGGCGGCAATTTCCTCGTCTATACGGACAATCCCCGTGGCGAGTGGTCTGACCCCGTATGGCTGGAGCAAGGTGGCATTGACCCCTCGCTCTACTTTGAGGACGGCCACTGCTATATGGTGAGCAATCCCGACGATGGCATCTGGCTCTGTGAAATCGAGCCCAAGACGGGAAAGACGCTAAAGCCCTCACGCCGCATCTGGAACGGCACGGGCGGACGTTATCCCGAGGGACCACACCTATACAAGAAGGACGGCTACTACTACCTGCTCATCTCGGAGGGTGGTACGGAACATGCCCACATGATCACCATTGCCCGCTCACCCAACATTGACGGGCCTTACATCGGCAATCCTGCCAACCCCATCCTGACGCATTGTAACCAGTTGGGTGAGAGCAGTCCCATCCAGGGAACGGGGCATGCCGACTTAGTGGATGCCCCCGACGGTTCTTGGTGGTTAGTGTGTCTGGCCTTCCGTCCCCAGACCGCTATGAACCATCTGACAGGTCGTGAGACTTATCTGGCTCCTGTACGGTGGGACAAGAACGCATGGCCTGTGGTCAACGGTAATGGCACTATCGCCCTTGATATGACTGCCGACCTGCCTGTGAAACCTGCTCCACAAAAGGACTTTTCCACCAACGTCCGTTTCAGCAGCAAGCAACCGCTCGGCTACGAATGGGTCTATCTGCGTAATCCGCTCATGGAGAACTACCAACTGACCTCCAACGCCCTGCGACTGACTGGTACCTCGGCAACACTGAACAGCAAAGACCTGCCTACGTTCATTGGACGCCGTCAGCAGCACATCGACTTTGAGGCTACCACGCAACTAAAACTCTCCGAGGCAGGCGTGGGCGACATGGCGGGATTGAGTGTTTTCATGGATCTCTTTGCCCACTACGATATCGCATTGCGCCGAGAGGCTAATGGCGGTAACACACTCGTCGTGGAGTATTGGCTGAGCAGCATCCACCATGTGGCGAAGGAGATTCCGCTGAAGGGCAGCAAGCCCTACCTGCGTGTCATCGGCAGTCGAGACCACTACCGCTTCTCCTATTCTGAGGATGGCAAGTCCTTCACCGAGGTAGGGGTTGCCGACACCCGCTACCTGAGCAGCGAGACTGCCGGCGGCTTCACGGGCATCATTCTCGCCCTCTTCTGTCAGTCGGTTTCTGACGCCTCCAAGCCCCAGGCAGATTTCTATTCATTCAACTACCATCCTGTTAAAAAATAAATGATGAGAAAGAGTTTTCTTTTGATGATACTGGCAATCGCTACATGCGGTCAGGCCAAAGATGTCACCGTGAAGTCGCCGAACGGGGCGCTGGTGGTGACGGTGAGTAACAACGACGGACGGCTGACGTATGGTGTCGCACTCAACGGAGAGACCGTGCTCCGGGAGTCGGCACTGGGACTGCGGACGAGCATCGGTGACCTGACGCAGGGGCTGACGCTGACGGACACGAAGGAACGTCGCGTAGAGGCGCACTACGACATGCAGAAGACGAAGGCCGGACACAGCGACTACGTGGCCAACGAACTGACGGCGACGCTGAAGAATGAGGAAAAGCGGGTGCTGCAGGTGACGTTCCGTGTGTCGAACGACGATGTGGCCTTTCGCTACAGCATCGCGGTGGAGCATCCTGAGCGCGAGGCCGACCTGAACAGGACGCTGATATACGGCGAGGCCAGCAGTTTCAACTTCCCAGATGGTACCACGACCTACCTCTGTCCGATGGCAGCACCAGGCATCCTCTGGGCGCATGCTCGTCCCAGTTATGAGGAGGTCTATACGCCCGACGCACCGATGGCGGTGAAGTCGCAGTTCGACCACGGCTACTCGTTCCCCTGCATGTTCCGTCAGGGCGACAGGTGGGTGCTCGTCAGCGAGACGGGTACAGACGGTTCTTACGTTGGCTGCCATCTCAGCGACTATCACCCCTCCCTTGGGGAGGGGACGGGGGTAGGCTGTTACACCATCGCCTTCCCCGACGAAAAGGAGAACGGCGGATTCGGATCAGCCTTCGTCGGCTGTCAGTTGCCTTTCACCACGCCGTGGCGCACCATCACCGTCGGTCCGCTGAAGACACTCGTGGAATCGACTACGGCCTACGACCTCGTGGAGCCGCGCTTCGAGGCGAGCACAGACTATAAGCCCGGCCGCTACACGTGGAGTTGGCTGGTCTGGCAGGACGAGTCAGTCAACTGGGATGACCAGGTGCAGTTCATCGACCTCGCCGCTGCGCTGGGCTTTGAATACTGCCTCGTAGATAACTGGTGGGACACGCAGATAGGCCGCGACCGTATGCCCGACCTCGTGCGCTACGCCAACCAGAAGGGTGTTGACCTGCTGTTGTGGTATAGCAGCAACGGCTTCTGGAACGATGCACCGCAGACACCGCGCAACTGCATGAACACGGCCATCGCCCGTGAGCGGGAGATGAAGTGGCTGAAGAGTATCGGCGTGAAGGGTATCAAAGTCGATTTCTTCGGTGGCGACAAGCAGGAGACGATGCAACTCTACGAGGACATCCTCAGCGATGCCAACCGCTACGGGCTGCAGGTCATCTTCCACGGCTGCACCCTGCCGCGTGGCTGGGAGCGTATGTACCCCAACTACGTGTCGAGCGAGGCAGTGATGGCCAGCGAGAACGTCTATTTCACCGAACCTGATGCCGAGCGCGAGGCCTTCGACCTCTGCATGCACCCCTTCTGCCGCAATGCCGTGGCCACGATGGACTGGGGCGGCGTCATCCTGAACCGCCACCTGAGCCGTGACAACAAGAGTCGTCACACGCGCAAGACCACCGACATCTTCGAACTGGCGTCGGGCATCACCAACCAGAGTTATATACAATGTGCCGCCCTCTGTCCGAACAACCTCACGGAGGTACCGCAGTTTGAACTCGACTTTCTGCGCTCCCTGCCCTCCACGTGGGACGAAACCCGATTCATCGACGGCTTCCCCGGAAAGTATGTGGTGCTAGCCCGTCGCCACGGCGACCAGTGGTACATCGGCGGTCTGAACGCCCTGAAGGAGCCGTTGAAGTTGACGCTCGACCTGCCCATGCTGGCAGGCAAAACGCTCAACTACCTTGTGGACGACAAGCAGGGACAGCCCACCAAGACCACACTGAAGGTCGATAAGCAGGGCCGCGCCAAGGTGACCATCCAGCCCAACGGCGGCATCGTGCTGACTGAATAGGACAAACGGATAAATACGGTGTTGTCTGCAACGAGGGCTAACCTTGAAGGTAAAACCAAAATCGGGTGCCACCATTTGAACTTATTCGGTCAAATGGTGGCACCGTCTTGGGGGAAATGAATATCCCACTTTTGGCTCTAAGATTGAACTTAGAACCTTGGAAGAAACGAATCAGCACCTCGCACATCCCCGTTTCTTTTTGTACCTTGCTTGAAATTCTTAATTCTATCTGGTTGGGGTTAAAAACTGATGCAAAGGTACAATTTTTATCTGATACCACCAAGAAATTTTTGGCGTGTTTTTGGCGTGATATTTTAAAATTGGCGTGATTGGATGTCCCTGATTTTCTTCTTCATGTCGCTGATGACGACGGGGTTCTTAACTGTTGTCTCCATATGCGCATACCAGAGGGGTACGGGATAGCCGTCGGGGAAGGACTTGTTGTAGTTCCTGCCTGACTCGATGAGGTTCCTTTTTTGTGACTGCTTGTGACAACTTATACTTGATTGATAGTCTTTTGCAGTTCTTCAAGGAAGTGGGCGGCATGGCCGCCGTCCATCTGGGCATGATGGAACTGGAAGGAGATGGGGAGCGTGGTCTTCAGCCAGCCCTTGCGATAGCGGCCCCAGGCGAGGAAGGGATTGGTGAAGATACCGCTGTACTGGTTGACGATGCAGTCGAGTTCCGTTCCGGTCAAGGCCGATGTGCCCACGATGACGGCATCCTCGTCCAAGATGTCCTGACAGGTCTTACGAATGGTCTCTGTCAGGTTCAGGTAGTTCGTGTTGAACTGATCCAGATTGTCGTTGACGGCAATGTCGCAGAAGCTGAGTCCGCCCTTGACGTTATTTACTATCATGTTGATGGCCATGCGGTCGTACTTGTATAGTTTCCCGTCATGTGGCAGCATATAAAATTCCTCTATCCCGGAGGCCGTCTTGCCGATGCACCAGCAGAGCAGCATGTTGAATTTCAGCCCTCTCCGCCTGCTGACCTTGCAGAGCCGCGTCACGTCGAAGGTCTTCATGAGCGTCACCATCGGCATGGGCGACTTCATCCACAGTTCGAACGCTACAGCGCGGCTGGTCTCTTTGGGATTGATTTCCTGTTTCATCACTTTCTTATTATTAGTTCCGTTTCTTTCTCTGTCCGTTCATTTCTTATTTCTTTTCGAAGCGATAGCGCTTTCCGCCAGCCACGTCGCCTCCCCAGGTGAAGCCGTGCTGCTTAAAAAGGCGTACGGCCAGGTCGTCGGCCGTAGGCGGGGTGTAAGGGTTGACAACTACGGCGAGGCCCTTTAGGTGCAGTTCATCAACGGGGTCGCTCAGAAAGTGGAAGCTGAAGGTGTAGTTGTTGCTGGGGCTACTGTTCTGGGTCAGCTCGTCCAGGTTAGTTGTCATGATGGGCATGAGCGATTCGATGTTGTATTTTTCCTCGTAGAGTTTCCTGAAGATGGTTTGCAGGTCTGGGGCTATTGACTTGTTGCAGATGATTTCGCCAATGTGGATGTGGGTCATTGCGCTCTGGCAGTAGAACAACGAGCGTACGCAGGCATAGTCACTCCTGCTGACGACCGACTTGTCGCCCTGATAGTTGGCGTTGAACTCGCCCCATGTGGCATCGTCCATGGCCACGGTCTTAAAGCAGTTTTCGTAGCCGAATGTTGCAATGGTCTTCTCGCTGGTAGTGGCGTTTACGACCCACTCCTGCAGGTTCTTCAGATTACGTGCCTCAATTTCTCTGTCCAGTTCTTCCAGCTTGTCACAGCTGGTCATCGCTATGGCGCCAAGCAGCGCAACAGCAAATAGTTTTTGTCTTTTCATTTCTTTCTTTGTTTTTTGTTTATTTTTGGAGAACCGGGAGCTTCCTGACGGAGAACTCCCGGTTTCCTAACGTGAAAAAAACATAAGTATGCCTACTTCACCACTACGCGGCGGCCGCCCGTAATGTAGATGCCGGTGGCCAGCACACCTGCCGGTCCGCCACAGATGAGCACGTAGTCGCCGGGCTTGAGGGTGGCAGCGGCTGTAAGCAGCCAAATCGTTTTCCTTATAATTGTCAGCTTTTTTTGTTGTATGGGGTTAGTTGATGTTTTGTTCCTGATAGTCAAGGTCGGCTTGTACCACGAAGAATACGTCGTCGGCCTTCAGGTCGTGGCGTCCGTCCTGTTCTGCTCGCTGGCAGACGGCGGTGGCCACCTGCTCCAGGTCAATCTCCACCTCGTCGTCCTGACCGTCCAGAACGCCGCTCTCGTAGTAGTGCTCCACGATGAGCTCCATGAGGTAGAGAATGTCCTGGGTAGAGAATCGTTCCTGCAGCTCGGCGGGTAGCTGCCTACTGATGAAAGCCGCCTCGCGTGCGTCTTCCTCTGCGTCAAGGCGCAGCTCTTCGTCGAGTGTGGCCATAGGCGTCTTAGAGTAAAGCGTTAAACTTCTCTTCGATGGTAGCCTTGCTCACGGCACCTACAATTCTATCGACCACCTGGCCGTCCTTGAAGAAGAGCAGGGTGGGAATGTTGCGAATGCCAAATTCGGCGGCCAGCTCGTCCTGTTCCTCCACGTCGCACTTGCCCACAACGATGCGGCCGTCGTACTTCTCTGCCAGTTCCGCTACGATGGGTGCCAGCATGCGGCAGGGTCCGCACCAGGTTGCCCAGAAGTCAACTACCAGCGGCAGTTCGCCGTTCTTCAAAGTCTCCATGTTCTCGGTTGTGATTTTTACTTCCATAATCTTTACTTGTTTTTTTATTGTTTATAAATATAGGTTTAATGTTTATTCTTTAATTAATATGGTACTCCATCCCCTCCGTCTGGTCAATAAACTGCAGCAGAGGCATGCAGACATCAACGGGCTGTTGCTGGCTCTTCAGCAGTACGCTGTGCTTGGTCTTGGCGTCGTGCAGCTGGAAGAACAGGGTAGAACGCCCCGGGTGCTCCTCGACGATGCTGCTCAGCTCGTTGACCACCTCCTCGTTGAGCGACTCGACGTTGAGCATGATGGTCAGGTGGTCAATGGCGTTCTCCTTGACCGTCTGCAGGTACTCTATCTTCTCTATGCGCAGGTCCTTCTGCGGGCTGTTCTGCCAGCGCTGAACCATGCGTCCCTTGATGCAGAGCGAGGCGTTCTGCGTGAACCAGCTGTTCCAGCGGGCCCACTCCTCGCCGAAGAGGGCCAGCTCGCCCGAGCCGTGGAAGTCCTCGAGCGTGACGAAGCCGCAGGGCTTGCCGGTCTTGGTAAACTTCGACTGCACCTGGGTGACGATGGCGCCGATGACGATTTCCTCGCGGTCGTTGATGCTCTGCACGTCGGCCAGTTCTTCTGCACGTGTGTTGCAGAGGTGGTCCAGAACGATGCGGTAGTTGTCCAGGGGGTGAGCCGAGAGGTAGATGCCCACCAGTTCGCGCTCCTTGTTCAGCCGCTCTATGTCGCTCCAGGGCTCGCCCTTGGGCACGGCCGGGCGGGCTATCTCTACGGCGTTTTCGCCGCCAAAGAGCGAGTTCTTCATCTCCTGTTGCTCGGCCTGGTAGTTGTTGCCGTAGCGCAGCAGGGTCTCGATGAAGGTCTCGCGCTTGCTATTGGTGACGAAGAAGTCTTCGCGCCTGATGCCGAAGCTGTCGAAGGCTCCGCTCAGGGCCAGACTCTCGAAGGCCTTGCGGTTGACGGCCGAGAGGTTAACACGCTGCACGAAGTCGAAGATGTCCTTGTAGAGTCCGCCTCGCTCGCGCTCCTGGATGATGGCCTCGGCCACGCTGTCGCCCATGCCCTTGATGGCTGCCAGGCCGAAGCGTATCTCGCCGTGGTGGTTGACGCCGAACATCTGGTAGCTCTCGTTCACGTCGGGGCCCTTGGTGGCTATCTTCATGGCCTTGCACTCGTCCATGAGCTTGGTGATTTCCGTTATCTGGTCACGCCGTCTTGACATGATGGCGGCCATGAACTCTGCGGGGTAGTTGGCCTTCAGGTAGGCCGTCTGGAAGGCCACCCACGAGTAGCAGGCGGCGTGGCTCTTGTTGAAGGCGTAAGAGGCAAAGGCCTCCCAGTCGCTCCATATCTTCTCCAGCACCTTCGGGTCGTGGCCGTTCTT
>DGTH01000074.1:12405-13673 GCA_002393705.1 Prevotella sp. UBA4341
TACCCATGGCCTTACGCAGGGCGTCACTCTCGCCGCGCGTAAAGTCGGCCAGCAGGCGCGAGAGCAGCATGACCTGCTCCTGATAGACCGTAATGCCGTAGGTGTCCTTGAGGTACTTCTCCATGACGGGTATGTCGTAGGTGATGGGTTCCTCGCCGTGCTTGCGCCTGATGAACTGCGGAATGTAGCCCATGGGGCCCGGCCGGTAGAGGGCGTTCATGGCGATGAGGTCCTCGAAGACGGTGGGCTTCAGCTCCCTGAGGTACTTCTGCATGCCGGCCGACTCAAACTGGAAGGTGCCAATGGTGCGTCCCTGCTGGTAGAGCTCGTAGGTCTTAGGGTCATCTATGGGTATGTGGTCCAGGTCAATGTCTATGCCCCGCGTGCGCTTAATGTTGGCGCAGGCCTCCTTGAGCTCCGAGAGCGTCTTCAGCCCCAGGAAGTCCATCTTGATGAGTCCGGTCGATTCTATGACGTGGCCGTCGTACTGTGTGCAGTTGGTCTTCGTGTCCTTGAAGTCGGGGTCGTCGGCCGTCGATACGGGCACCCAGTCGCTGATGGGGTCTCGGCAGATGATGAATCCACAGGCGTGGATGCCCGTGCCCCTAACCGTTCCCTCCAGCATCTTGGCATACTTGATGGTGTTGCGTAGCGAGGGGTTGGCCGATGCTTCGGCTTCCTGCAGCTCGCGTACGGCCCTGATGGCGTTGGGCAGATTCATCTTCGGCGTCTTGCCGTCCACGTCGGGCAGGCGGTCGGGAATGGCCTTGCAGAGGGCGTTCGAAATGCTCAGCGGCACCTTCTCGACGCGGGCCACGTCCTTGATAGAGTTCTTCGTAGCCATGGTGGCGTATGTAATGATGTGGGCGCAGTTTTCGTAGCCGTACTTCTCCTCTACCCACTTCAGCACCTTGCCGCGTCCGTCGTCGTCGAAGTCGGTATCTATATCGGGCAGCGATATGCGGTCGGGGTTCAGGAAGCGCTCAAACAGCAGGTCGTACTTCAGCGGGTCTATCTTCGTAATGCCCAGACAGTAGGCCACCACGCTACCGGCAGCCGAGCCACGTCCGGGCCCCACCATGACGCCCAGCTCGTCGCGGGCGGAGTTGATGAAGTCCTGCACAATGAGGAAGTAGCCGGGGAAACCCATGGTCTTCATGATGTGCAGCTCGAAGCGTATGCGGTCTTCAACGTCTTTGGGAATGGGATTGCCGTAGAGGCGCTCGCCCCCCTGGTAGGCCAGCTTGGCCAGGTAGTCGGCCTCGAAC
>DGTH01000074.1:13749-13921 GCA_002393705.1 Prevotella sp. UBA4341
AGCTTGTCGTAGCCGCCCAGCTTCTGAATCTTCTTCTCGCCCTCTTCGTGGGGCAGCGGGTTCTGGCCGTTCTCGTCGCTGGTAAACTCGTCGAAGAGCTGCTGCTCGCTGAACTTCCGGCGCCACTCCTCCTCCGTGCCGAACGTCTCGGGTATGGGGAAGAAGGGCATGA
>DGTH01000074.1:13972-14354 GCA_002393705.1 Prevotella sp. UBA4341
GGGAAGAAGGGCATGATGGGGTCGTGGTCCAGGCTGTAGAATTCTACCTTGTCCAGAATCTCGAGCGTGTTGGAGAGCGCCTCCGGCACGTCCTGGAATATCTGGTTCATCTCCTCGCGTGTCTTGAACCACTCCTGCTTCGTGTAGAGCATGCGTGTAGGGTCGTCGAGCTCCTTGCCCGTAGAGAGGCAGAGCAGGTGGTCGTGGGCCTCGGCGTTCTCCTCATCGACGAAGTGCACGTCGTTCGAGCAGACGAGCTTGATGCCGTACTCCCTGGCCAGCTCCATGAGCACCTTGTTGGCCTGCTGCTGCAGGGGGAAGGTTTCGCGGTTGGCCCTGATGGAGGGATCCTTCACCTCGTGGCGCTGCAGCTCCAGGTAGT
>DGTH01000133.1 GCA_002393705.1 Prevotella sp. UBA4341
TATTCGGCCGTCTTCGGACCATACAGCGGCACCAGGAATATGCGCTTGCCCTCATACTGGCTGCCTACTACCGTGCCGTGGATATAGCACTTACCGTCGCCTGGGCCGCTTGTCTCTCCGCAACTGGCGACCATCAGCAGGCCCGCCATTGCTACAAAAGCAAAAAGAATCTTTTTCATCTTTCCTTATTATTATTTCTTGATTGTTACTTGTATTCGTTCGTTGGCAAACACTTGCCGGTGGGCCTCGCGCACATCGAAATCGACCCTGGTCCGCGTAAAGTCGGGCACGTTGTAGGAGTCCATCATCTCACGATAGTACTTGCGGGGCTGGCGCTGGGGCAGCAGGAAGGGCTTGCTGACCGTTCCGTCTGCGCCGACGTGGGCCAGGTAAAGACGCCCGTACATGCCGTCCTCGCGCTTCGAGGTGAAGACGAACCAGTGCGAGTCGCTCGACCAGTTATGGTAGCTGTCGGTATCGTCGCTGTTAGCCTCGCTGAGGGCGCGCGTCTGTCCGGTCTCTACGTTCATCAGCCAGAGGTCGGCATCCTTCTGGAAGACGGGGAAGTTGCTACGGCTCGTCACGGTGAACATCAGCCACCGACCGTCGTAGGACGGACGCACCAGCGTGTAGCTCTTGCCGGTAGCAGGCCCGTTGAGCAGGGTATCGACCTGCTCGCCGAAGGTGCCACTGTCGGCATCGAAGGGTATGCGGCAGATGCTGCACTTCACCTTCTCGTACTCGGCAGGCACGCGGCACGAGTCGGACGTGCTATAATAGAGGTACTTGCCGTCAGACGAGAAGGCCGGGAATATCTCCAAGTGGCTCGTCGTCATCAGCTTCGGCGAGAGAATCAGCTCGTTCTTCCTGACGTCGAGCACCACGACGTTGCTGAACTCGTGGTAGGCCTCAATACGCTGGCCCCGGCCCACGAAGAAGCTCTGGTGGACGGTATTGGTGGCGTAGGCGCAGTAGTTGCCCGAAGGGTGCCAGTAGGCATACGAACCGGCAGCCTTCGTGGAGTCGGTCTTCGTGTTCAACCAGTGCTGATGTCCGTCGATTTGCACCATCGTTCCCCCACCCTCGCCTCTTATCTGCATGGTCAGCCAGCGCGGGTCGGTACGGTTGGGCGTGTGACAGTTGAAGCACCGGCCGGGCACGGCCGACTCCTGCATGATGGCATATTCGTCAAAGCTATGGATGTCGCGCTGGTAGAGGCCGATGTTTCCGCCCACCTCATAACCCGGCGTAATGCGGCGGTAGGTGAGTCCCCAGTCGGTCAGGCTGTCGGCGCTCACGGTTATCGTGAAGTCCCGGTACTGCCGCCACTGCCCGTCAGCCTCAGCACTGACGCTCACCGTCAGCACCCCTCCCCGGTTCTGCCTGGTCAGGGCGTGCCAGTCGTCAATGTCGAAGTCGGCCCACTCGCCACTGACGTGCAGCTCGCCGGCTTTCGAGCCACGGACGGTGACGTCCAAGCGGTCGGCTCCGTCCATCTCGAAGTTCAGCGGAGCCATGTCGGCAGGCACCGTCACGCCGACATAGTCAGGATAAATCAGCGGCAGCTCGTCAACCACCTGCACATTGGAAGGCCTTGACGAACAACCTATAGCCACTATAGAAACTATAGTCACTATAGCCACTATAGAAACTATAGCCACTATCCCCTTTCTCCTTTTCATTTCGCGCCTCCTTTCTTCAACTGCCGCTGAACATACTGCCCGTAGCTGCCACCCTGACGCCCCTGCGACTGAATGCAGCGCACGGCGTCCTGATAGCCCTCGGGCATGTACTTGTAGCCGCCATACTGCTGCGCCCACTGCAGGTACTGCATGAACTGCTGTACCTGACCCTTCAGCAACAGCTGGGCCAGGAAGTAGTCGAGGGCCATCTTGTTGTCCTGGTTGTTCACAAAGAGCATGGCGAATATCTTCTCTAACTCGGAGTAACTGTAGAGGAAGTCGTCCTTAAACCTAAGCTGACGCAAACGCTTATACTCAGGAATGCGCTCAAGCATGCTGTCCTTATAGAGGCACTGCTCCATCTGCTCGGCCCAGTCGCGGTAGAACAGGGTTTGCTTCAGCAGGTTAAGCTGTTTAGCTGCCGGCTTGTAGTGGCCGTTAATGAGCATGCACTCGGCTATTCGCTTCGTGCAGCGGCCGCTCTTCTTGGCGTTCAGGATGGACTCCTGAATATCGAACATGTAACGCTGTGCGGAATTAATCATGCCCAACCGATAGAAGGCTTCCGCCGTGGGCAGATTACTCGTAAGGTCGCGCACGCTGCCCATGATGAGCGCGTCGTCGCCACTCTGATAGAAGCGGAACTGGCGTTCGGCCAGCTGCCGCTTCTGCGAAAGGGCAAGATTGACGCTGTTCGACCAGAACGTGGTATGCACGACATGCTCTTCGGCGCGCTTGATGAGCTCGTCCCACCGCTCGTTACGTATCAGATAGTCCTGGCGAATGAGTTCGTACATGTCGCTGTTATAGCCCGACAGTTGCGGGTAGCCCAGGGGGATGCGGTAGTAGCTAATGCCGGAAAGCAACTGCTGTACCGGCCACTGCGGAAGACACATACACGTCAGCACGACGCAGACGGCCATGCTGGCTACACCCGACAGCACTGGCCAGCCATACTGCAGCAGGCGAATGAAACCATAAATGCAGGCTGCAGGGCCGAAAAGCCACCACGCCAACGGCATGACCAACACGTCGAGCCACCAGAACCGACGCGGCCAACGCACGCATGCCAAGCCCAAGACCGACACAAGCGCTACGGGCAGGGCGACCATGACATTAATGTCGCCCATGAGCCACCACACGGAAAGGGGTACGGCAAAGCTCAACACATATAACTTCTTAGGGAGCAAGCGGGCAGTAAAACACTGCAAACCGACAAAAAGCAAAGACAAGAGCAGGCCGCCCAGCCAAGGATAAAGGAAGAACTGGACCAGGAATTCGCTCAGCCAGTCGGCAAACCCGCCAGGCAGTAGAAGACGCTCCGAGAGGTAATCGCCCGACCAGAGAAAAAGCTGATACTGCTCATGGTACGACAGCGCATGGGGGTAAGCCACAGCCCAAAACAGCCATACCACGATACCCAAGAGCACAGAGAGGCCCGACTTCCAATGTCTTCTTAATAGATTCTTCATGCTTTCTGACGTGCAAAAGTACGACAAATATCTGAAAGCACCAAATAAAACAAAAAGAAATCCGTCCCGCAGCGAGAAGTGCTGCAGGACGGAAAACGTTATGGATTGCGCTGGGCTTTTACTCCTTAGCCTTGAAGTGCCAGTAAGTTGCCTCCTGACTTCGGCGATACGTCACCAAAACGGTTATATCAGCCTCTATTTTTATTTCGACTCCGTCCCCCCCTACGAGAGATGTTCCAAATACGCGATTTTTCTGCGTCACCCAAAATCACCTTTCAAAAAGTCAAAAACTCCCTATTTATGGGCACTTTGAGAGATTGCTATTTGACGAAATGTTAAAACCGCCAAGGTCAGGAAAAGAACAGGAACAAAAGAACAGTAGATTCCCGCCGCTCCATGAAGGAATGGCGGGAGTTGTGCTCTCGCGCTGCAACTCCCCTCCCTTCAAGGGGAGG
>DGTH01000064.1 GCA_002393705.1 Prevotella sp. UBA4341
TAGGATGAGGGCTACTTCACTGTAACCTTCCTTCCGTTATGAATATAGATGCCCTTGGCGGCTGGCTGACCGTTGAGCTTGCGTCCCTGCAGGTCATACCACTCCGCTCCATTCATGTTGGGGCTGGGGGTGGGCCGCTCTATTCCCGTCGTAGCCCCCGGCTTGATGTTGAGCCCCCAGAGCTTCAGACCGGTTTCCTGAACTTCAGCAAGGCGGGGAGCGCGGGTGGCGATATCGTTGTATGCATAGACATAGACGAGGGTGGGCTCCGTGACGTCGTAAGCCACCTCGACGGTGCCGCGCTCCTCCTTCGTGTAGAGCTGAGGCTCAGCCTCGCCGAAGCGAACACCGCACAGCCTGCCTCCGACGGTCTGGCAGTCAAGCTCAATGATGCCCTTGCCGTCAACCTGGAAGATGAGGCCGATGAAGTCTAACCAGCTGCTGCCCGTGTCGAGCGAAGTGTTCATTGAGGGCGAGTCATTGATGACGATGCAGCCCTCGGTGCTGTCGTAGCCGTTCGTGCCGGGCAGGTTGTAGTAGATGTTATCGATGACCGTGTCCTCCATGTCGCCCTCGCTGAAGGTGACGTTAGTCTCCTCGGCTATGGGGCTCAGGTCGGATTCCCACTTCCTGAGGTCGTAGCCGAAGGTCACGGTGCCGTCGGCCTCCTCGGTAATGTTGAACAGCCCGTGGCCCACCAGCCCGTCGTTAGCCTCAGTGTTGTAAAAGTTGAAGTTGGGCAGCTGCTGCTCGTCAGTCAGGCGCAGGATGCCGGCCGTTCCGGGGAAGGGCGTGGCCGCATGGCTGGCTTTCCACTCGGCCTCGCTGTAGGGCTTGGTGCTGGAGGGTTGTTCGGTACTCTTGTACGTAATATAGGTGGAGATGGCAATGCCTCCAGAGGGAATGACGGCTACACGCGGATGGCCGGCGGTGTTGTTGGGGCTGTCGCCCATTTTGACCGTACTGTTGGCGTAGTCCACGTGGTAGGCCAAGAGTCCGTGGCCGCGAGCACCGTTGTTGAGGCCCTGTTGCTGGATGTTCTCCAGGACGATGTATTCGTTCTCCTTCTTGGGGTTCTGAATCTTGTAGGCCGTGCCGCCGTTGAGCAACGGGGTGAGGCTGTAAGCAGAGGTTGCGGGAGAGAGCGGCTCAATGGTGGTCCACCCCATGACTTCCTGTTCCCAGGCAGTGTAGGCGGCCGGTGCGTAGCTGGAGTAGCGGTGCGTGGCGCCGGCATCGTCAGTGACGACATTCTCGTTGTAGAGCCCGTAGTCCATGATGTCCCACGACTGCATGCTCTGGTTGGCCGAGTTACGTGCCGCACCTGACACGGTGGGGTAGAGGTCGGGCAGTCCCATGCCGTGAGAGAACTCATGGCAGAAGACGCCGATGCCGTTGATGGTGGTGCTACGGAACAGCTCGCTGTGGCAGCCGCCGAAAGTAATCTTCGTGCCGTTGACGGTAATGCCCAGTGAGCCACACTTGGCCCACATGCTCTCTGCCGGACCGCCGGTGTTTTCGCCTAAGCCTGCATGGAGCACATAAATCAGCTCGGCTACCCCGTCGCCGTCATTGTCGTAAAGACTGAAATCTACCTGTTCCTTTACTTGCTCGCAGGCATCGGTACAGAGCTGTACGAACTTCTCGTCGCTACCGCCTGCGGTACTGCCGCCGTAGTACGCCATGTCGTGTGGCAGCGTCACGGGGCCCACGATGTCGAACTGGGGCGTGAACTGTCCACCGCTGGAAAGCTTGAAGTATTGGGCCACGCTGCAGTAGTTACGTCCTTCGTTGTTGGAGTAGGTCACCTGTTCTGTCTCGCTGTTGAAGTACTGCTCGAACGACCTTACGGGGTCGGCCACTGTGAAGGCCTTGTCTTGATAGGCCGCCAGAATAATCAGCACGCGCGGAGTGCCGCTGTGGGGGAAGTACTTTTCGCCGGAGCTGATGGAGGGCACTCTCCGGGGGGCGACCGCTGAACGTTCGAAGAACAGAGCGTGGCGCTCCATTTGGCTGCTCACGGCGGCTGCCTCAAGGGTTGTGCGCTGCTCGGCCTCGTGGGCTAACAGCGTGGTGGCTGACAGTTGGCCGTCGGCAGATACTTGGGCCACGTAGTAGGCCGAGCCTTTTCCGGCCAGCAGTACACCGTCGGTGGTTGTGGTCCAGTGGAAGTGCTCGTCACCGTGCAGCAGGATGGTGAGCTGCGTGCCGTCGGGCTGCGTCACGGTGATAGGGAAGGGGTAGGCCGGTGCGGCCTTTGCCAGACTGACGCTGAGTAGTGTCAGCAGGGTTAAGAGTAGTTTTTTCATTTTTCTTTGTTTATAGTCGGTTTATTCTTTCTTCAGTTCGGGGTAGCTGATGCGGGTGTGGTAGATGGTCTTCAGCTTTTCAATGAGCACCGTCTTGGCATACTGAATGTCACGGTAGGTGATGGGGCAGTCGCGGAAGTATCCGTCGGCCTCCTGCGAGTCGAGTATGCGGTTGACGAGTTCGCGGATGCTCTGCTCCGTGTAGTTAGGCAGCGAGCGCGAGGCCGCCTCCACGGC
>DGTH01000130.1:0-1012 GCA_002393705.1 Prevotella sp. UBA4341
TGGAAGAGGAGTTTTCGAAATCCTACTTCGAGAAGCTGACAACGGTGGTACGCCTGGAGTATGGTCGCACAGCGTGTTACCCGCCAGGCAAACTCATTTTTAACGCCTTCAACCTGTGTCCGTTTGACAAGGTGAAGGTGGTCATCATCGGACAGGATCCTTACCACGAGCCCGGCCAGGCCCATGGCCTGAGTTTCTCGGTGCAGGATGGAGTGCCGTTTCCTCCTTCGCTACAGAACATCTTTAAAGAGATAGCCGACGATGTTGGTACGCCCGTACCTCAGTCGGGCAATCTGACACGCTGGGCCGAGCAGGGTGTGCTGCTGCTTAACGCTACGTTGACGGTCAGAGCCCACATGGCTAACAGCCACAGCACCATAGGCTGGCAGACCTTTACCGACGCGGCCATCAGGGCGCTGGCTTCCAAGCGCGAACATCTGGTCTATATGCTTTGGGGAGGCTATGCGCGGGGAAAAGCGTACATGATCGACGATAGAAAAAATCTTGTTCTGCAGTCGGTTCACCCCTCGCCGCTCTCGGCTAACCGGGGTGGCTGGTTTGGCCAGCACCAATTCTCGCGCTGTAATGAGTATTTGAAGCAAAACGGTATGGAACCCATAAAGTGGTAATTGTATAATGTTTAATCTTTAATCTGTAATATGTCACCTCTTCCCCCAATCATAGACATTGACGGCATTTTGATTTCGTCAGACCTGTTGACGGAATGTTTCTGCTGTGACTACGAGAAGTGTAAAGGTATCTGCTGCGTAGAGGGCGACGCTGGCGCCCCGGTCACCATGGACGAAGTGAGTTGCATGGAGGAGCGGCTGGACACTGTATGGCCCATGCTGACGGCTTCGGCACAAAGCGTGATAGACCGGCAGGGCGTGGCTTATACTGACCAGGAGGGCGACCTGGTGACGAGCATCGTAAGGGGCAAGGAGTGCGTCTTTGCCAAGGAGGAAAATGGCTGCTGGCTCTGCATGCTGGAAAAAGCTTATCGTACGCAACA
>DGTH01000130.1:1115-3772 GCA_002393705.1 Prevotella sp. UBA4341
CACCCAGCACCCAGCACCCTTCATCAAGCCCATCAGCTGTGCGCTGTATCCCATCAGGGAGAAACACTTCAAAGACGGCCTTGTGGGACTGAACTACCATCGTTGGGAGGTGTGCCGCGAAGGGCGCGAAAGAGGGAAGGCACTGGGCCTTCCCGTCTATCGGTTTCTTGAGGAGCCGCTCGTCAGACGCTTTGGTCAGGCGTGGTACGACGAGCTCTGCGAGGTTGCAAAGCAGTTGGGCGTTTAGCTGCGCCGGTAGGCCGACGGCGACACACCCACGTGTTCCTTGAAGTATTTGCCAAGGAACGACTGGTTGGGGAAGTGCAGGCTTTCGGCTATTTCCTTGATGCTCTTGTTCGAGTTCTTCAGCTGCAGGCGTATCTCCAGGACGACGTAGTTGTCTATCCAGTCGTTAGGTGAGCGCTTGCTGATTTGCTTGACGCTCTCTGAAAGATACTTCGGCGTGATGCATATCTGCTGGGCATACCAGCTTACGCGCCGCTCGGTAAGATAGTTCTGCTCTACGAGCTTGATGAACTGTGTGAAGATAATCTCGGCGCGTGACTGGCGGTGCTTCTCCGGGCGCTCCAATCGTTTGATGACGTTGCTCAAGTCGTAGAACATGGCCAGCAGTAGTCCGCTGACAAGCCGTTTGCGGAAGGGGTTTTGCTCCTCGTTCACCTTGCGCTTGATAAATTGGAAGTAGTCCAGAAAAACAGTGATTTCGTCGGCCGTCAGCGAGACGATGGGGTTACACTTGCTGAAGAGTAGCAGCGAAGAGAGGTCGCTCATGTCGCGCATCACTTCATAGAAATAACTTTTTGAGATAGCGATACACCGCGCATCGAGATTTGATGATGCATGGAACTTGTCAATCACGTGGCGGTCTGTGAGGATGATGATGTCGCCTGGCAGGACCTTCTGCTCGACGGTATCGATGGTGTAGTTAGCTTCTCCACGAAGACAGAGTCCCAACAGGATGTAGTTCATGCGTCGGGCCTCGGTGGTAATGAGGTCGGTTTTTAGCTCATCGACTAAGATGATATCGTTGTCGATGAACCCGCAAGCATTCCAATTTTTGACATTCCGGATGTCAGCGTCTAAAATTTCTTGCTTCATTGTTCTTTAGTACTTTTGAGGCTTTATAGTTTTGATAATTTTAATGGCTTCTACTCTTGTGATGTTGCTTTGAGAGCGACCGGCAGGCAGCGTAATGCGCGCAATGCCAGAGGAAGAGGTTGTAAAGCGGCGGCAGGCTTGGTCGTCGGTGCCGCCCCGACAGATGTATCGCAGTCCGTTAACCTCGATGACTTCGCCTTTCTTCATGCCGCGCATGGTGACGCGTATCCAGCCATCGACGGGCTCACCGAAGTCGTAAGTCAGCGTGCGGCCCTGCTGACTGAACGTGCTACGCCGTAGCACGTGCTGCATGGTGTAGCGGGGGGCGTCGTCTCGGCAGAAGGTGATGACGGCGGGCTCCAGGTCGGTAGCCTCTACGGCGGGTTGCCATTCTGAGAAGAGGAAACTCTCCTCCTGCCAATTGTAGTCTTTCCAGTCAGCCAGATAGGCTCGACCGTCTATCTCCTCGTTGCCGTCAGGCAGCGTGCGGGCATTGGCCGCATGACAGAGCCATCCCTCGCTGTCGGCTATGTAGTATTGTCGGCCGCTTTGCAACTCGCCGGTCAGCGCGGCGTAGAGCTGGCGGCGCCCATAGCTGACAGGTGAATACCAGACGGCTATGGTGTTGGTGCCCTTAGTGAGAAGGTGGCCCACGTTGTAGTCGTGGATGCCAATGGCACCGCGTGGATTGCTGGAGAAGAGCTCGGTCGAGACGTTAAAGCCATTGACATAGACGATGCAACGCCCTTCGCTGCCAATGCTCAGCACGGCGCTGGCAGTAGGTTCGCCCATGTGGATGCTGCGCTTGAACCACACCTGCTGCGTCTCGTCAGCCTGTGGACTATACATCCAACGCATGCCGAACTCCTGTGCATGTAGAGGTAAAAAGGTAAAGAGGTAAAAGGGTAAAAACCATTTTACCAAGCGTCTTGCCATATTTGTCGCAGAACACGTCATCTTACCTTGTTGCCTCTTCGCCTGCTTTCAGTTTCAGTTGTTCGCGCTTACCATTATATAATAAGGTAACAGTGCTGGCCTTCAGGGCCTTGACGGTCAAGGTTGCGACTTTTGCGTCGTGCCACGTCATGCTGACCTCGTAGCCGCCGCGTGCACGGAGTCCCCTTACGGCTCCCTCCTTCCAGGCTGTAGGCAGTGCAGGGAGCAGTTCGATACAGGCAGAGCCTTTGGCCGCATGGCTCTGCATGAGCATTTCGCACACGCCGGCTGTACCGCCGAAGTTACCATCTATCTGGAATGGCGGATGTGCGTCGAACAGGTTGCTGTACGTTCCGCCGCCATGACGCTTGTCGGCACCCTTATAGTGTTCGCCATCAACGTAGTTGAGGAGTTTCTGGTAGATATGATAAGCCTGTTCTGCATCGTGCAGGCGAGCCCAGAGGTTGATACGCCAACCGGTGCTCCAGCCGGTAGTCTGGTCGCCTTTCTGTATGAGCGTCTGCCGGCAGGCCGCTTTTTCTGCATCGCTCATGGGCTGCTGGCCGGGGTAGAGACCAATAAGGTGGCTTTGGTGACGGTGC